>CAIVLE010000207.1 GCA_903906635.1 uncultured Burkholderiales bacterium
CACCGCTGTTTCTACGGGCGAAGTTGATTGGGCCTTTGGCACAGCTGCATCGGCCGGAGCACTTTACAAAGCGAAAAAAGTCAAATTCTTGGCCTATGCGGGCACCAAACGTCTTCCCGGCTACACCGATGTCCCCACTGTTGGGGAAGCAGGAGGTCCCAACAATTTTGAGTTGAACACATGGGTGGCTTTCTATGCGCCCAAAGGTGTGCCCAAAGCCACTGTGGATCGACTCTACAGCAGCACCCAAAAGGCATTGGCTGAACCCGACGTGAAAGAGCGCTTATCCGCTGTTGGGTTTGAACCATGGACATTGACTCCAGTGGAGGCTACCAAGTTTGCGGAGTCGGATCGCTTGCGTTTTGCCGATGTTGTGAAAAAAGCCAAAATTTCGGTGGATTGATACCTTGTCGTCTTTCACATCGATGAAATAGCGTCAAACATGAGTTTGATGGAGATGATGAACAAGCCGATTTGAATCAATCTAAAGAACCACGCGTCGGCAATTTTTTTGGTTAAGTACGCGCCCAGCACCGTCCCAATCAACGCCATGGGGATCAGGAACATGGCGCTCGTGAGATCCTCAACCGTATAGGGCCTGAGTTGTTGGTAGGGCAAGATTTTGGCGGCGTTGATCACTGCAAATACCAGGGTAGCGGTCCCAGCGAACTCTGCCTTTGGTAAGCGTTGTGGCAGCATATAAACTTGAAACGGTGGTGCGCCAGCGTGTGAGATAAAACTGGTGAAGCCTGCCAGAGCCCCCCAGAAAAGTCCCTTGCCGGCATGCGCCGGTTGTGTGGGCTGATTGGCCTGCTTTCTCAACCAGGTGTTCAAACAAAAGCCGATGCCAATCACTCCGAGCAGTAATTTGATGGCAATATCAGAAATGTAAGACGCTGTGAGCCAACCCATGAAAACACCAAGAATGCCTGCTGGAATCAAAATTTTCAGATTGGGCAAACTGAAGTTTTTGCGGTACAGCCAAATACCAACCACATCAGAGATCACATAAATCGGAAGCAACAGCACGGCTGCCTTCATGGGCGAGATGACCAAAGACAAAATGGGAACGGCCAACATGCCAATCGAGGGCAAACCACCCTTGGACAGACCAATCAAAAGGGCTCCAAAGTTCGTGATTAAGAAAAACTCGTTGATCATCATGCGCGCCTTGGTTGGGTGATGCGTTTAAATAAAAAAGCCCCAGTCCGAAGACGGGGGCTTTGATTTTTGGCGGAGCAGGCGGGATTCGAACCCGCGGTGGGCTATTAACCCACACACGCTTTCCAGGCGTGCGACTTAAACCACTCATCCACCGCTCCTGAGTCTTAGATTGTAGCAGTGGGCGAGTACACTTCGCCGCAGTTGTTTTGTCAATGATTGCTCAGTCCGGAGTTGCGCATGAAATTTCGTTTTCCCATCGTCATCATTGACGAGGATTTTCGTTCCGAGAACACCTCGGGTTTGGGTATCCGTGCCTTGGCTGAAGCCATTGAAGGTGAGGGTTACGAAGTCATGGGTGCCACCAGTTATGGTGACTTGAGTCAGTTTGCCCAACAACAGTCACGTGCAAGTGCTTTCATTTTGTCGATCGACGACGAAGAGTTCACCCCGGGACCTGACCTAGATCCTGCAGTGCTCAATTTGCGCAATTTCATTGAAGAAGTGCGACGCAAAAATGCTGATGTGCCAATTTACGTCTACGGAGAAACAAAAACCTCACGCCACTTGCCCAATGACATTTTGCGTGAGCTGCATGGCTTCATTCACATGTTTGAAGACACGCCAGAGTTTGTGGCGCGACACATTATTCGTGAAGCTAAGAGCTATTTAGAAAGCGTGCAACCACCATTCTTTAAGGCTTTGCTCGATTATGCGGAAGATGGTTCGTATTCATGGCACTGTCCGGGTCACTCGGGTGGTGTTGCATTTTTGAAGAGTCCAGTGGGGCAGATGTACCACCAGTTCTATGGTGAAAACATGCTGCGAGCTGACGTGTGCAATGCCGTCGAAGAGTTGGGACAACTCCTTGATCACAATGGTGCGATTGGAGAGAGCGAGCGCAACGCAGCTCGAATCTTCAATGCAGACCATTGTTTCTTTGTCACCAACGGCACCAGCACCTCAAATAAGATTGTTTGGCATCACACCGTGGCCCCTGGAGATGTGGTGGTCGTCGATCGCAACTGCCACAAGTCTGTGTTGCATGCCATCATCATGACGGGTGCGGTTCCCGTGTTCTTAAAGCCAACGCGCAACCATTACGGCATCATTGGCCCAATTCCTCAAAGCGAGTTTGAACCAGCCGCGATCCAAGCCAAGATCAAAGCCAACCCCTTGCTCAAAGGCGTGGATGCCAAAAAAGTCAAGCCCCGGGTGTTGACCCTTACCCAGTCCACCTATGACGGTGTGCTCTACAACACTGAAACCATCAAAAAAATGCTCGATGGTTATGTTGCGAACTTGCATTTTGACGAGGCTTGGTTGCCTCATGCCGCCTTCAATCCCTTCTATGGAACCTACCATGCCATGGGCAAGAAGCGTGAGCGCCCCATGCACTCGGTGGTGTACGCCACGCAGTCCATCCACAAGCTGTTGGCGGGCATCAGCCAGGCCAGCCATGTGTTGGTGCAAGACTCACAGAAAACCAAGTTGGACCGTCATTTGTTCAACGAAGCGTATTTGATGCATACCAGCACCAGTCCGCAGTACAGCATCATCGCGAGCTGCGACGTGGCGGCAGCCATGATGGAGCCCCCGGGCGGCACCGCCTTGGTGGAAGAGAGCATCGCCGAGGCCCTGGATTTTCGCCGTGCCATGCGCAAAGTCGATGAAGAATACGGCAATGACTGGTGGTTCAAAGTGTGGGGACCTGACGAGCTCGTCGATGACGGCATTGGTCGTGCAGAGAGCTGGATCATCAAAGGCACGGGCAAGTCATCGAAATGGCACGGCTTTGGTAAATTGGCTGATGGCTTCAACATGCTTGATCCAATCAAAGCCACCATCGTTACACCAGGTTTGGACTTGAATGGTAAGTTTGACAAGAGCGGCATTCCGGCCAGTATCGTCACCAAATTTTTAGCTGAACACGGTGTGATCGTTGAAAAGACCGGCTTGTACAGCTTCTTCATCATGTTCACCATCGGCATCACCAAAGGCCGCTGGAACTCGTTGTTGACGGCCCTGCAACAGTTCAAAGACGACTACGACCGCAACCAACCGATGTGGCGCATCCTGCCAGAGTTCTGTCAAAAGCACCGTGCCTATGAACGCATGGGATTGCGCGATTTGTGCCAGCACGTGCACACCCTCTATGCCAAGTACGATATTGCTCGCTTGACCACCGAGATGTATTTGTCAGATCTCACCCCAGCCATGAAGCCCAGTGATGCGTATGCGCAAATTGCCCACCGCAACACCGAGCGGGTGCCGGTGGATGAGTTGCTGGGGCGAATCACCACGAGCTTGGTCACGCCTTATCCACCCGGCATTCCTTTGCTCATTCCAGGTGAAGTGTTCAACAAGAAGATCGTGGACTACCTCAAGTTCGCACGAGAGTTCAATATGCAATGTCCCGGGTTTGAGACCGATATCCATGGCTTGGTCGAGGAGGTCGCTCTAGACGGCAAGCGGTCCTACTTTGCAGACTGTGTGAAGCAATAAATAAGAGCGCACGGGCGCTCTTATTTGCGGTTCGATGAACCGAACTACTGGTTTATTCGCTGACAGGCTCAGCGATGCCTCCTACCACTTGGCTAAAGCCTCCATCGACGTAGGTAATTTCTGCCGTCATACCTGCAGCCAAATCGCTCATCAAAAAAGCAGCCACGTTTCCAACGTCGTCAATGGTGACATTGCGACGAATTGGGGAAGCCTCAGCCACCACGCTCAAAATTTTGCCGAAACCTTTGATCCCGCTGGCTGCCAAAGTCTTAATAGGGCCTGCGCTGATGCCGTTGGCGCGTAAGCCACGACCTTTGGCACCCAAAGACTCAGCAAGATAGCGCACCGAAGCTTCAAGCGAAGCTTTGGCCAAACCCATGGTGTTGTAGTTGGGGACCGTGCGGATGGCACCCAGGTAGCTCAAGGTCAATACTGCAGCGTTGTCGTTGAGGTAGGGCAACGCCGCTTTGGCCATGGCCGGAAAGCTGTAGGCGCTGATGTCGTGGGCAATCTTGAACCCTTCACGGCTCAGACCTTCTAGAAAGTCCCCGGCAATTGCTTCGCGCGGTGCATAGCCGATGCTGTGCACAAAACCATCAAAGCTTGGCCAATGAGCCGACAGATCTTTGAACAGCTGATCGATTTGTGCGTCATCTCCCACGTCGCAATCAAAAATCAAGTTGGAACCAAAATCTGCTGCGAATTCGGTGATCCTGTCTTTGAAGCGCTCCCCAACATAGCTGAAAGCCAACTCTGCACCTTGGCTGTGGCAAGCCTTGGCGATGCCATAAGCGATGGAGCGGTTGGACAACACGCCGGTGATTAGTAGTTTTTTACCGGCAAGAAAACCTGTGTGTGCGGTCATGAATGGGCCTCTGAAAAAATCTTGGAGAATTGTCGCATGCGAGGTTTGCTATTTCTGTTGCTGATGTGGGTGGGGTGTCCGTCATGGGCAGGGCACGCCTATGCCCAATTTGGGGATATCAAATACCCGGCCAAGTTTCATCATTTTGAGTATGTGAATCCTGACGCACCCAAAGGCGGCGAGCTGGTCTTGGTGCCTCCCTCTAGGTTGTCGAGTTTTGATAAATACAACCCTTTCACGCTCAAAGGCAATGCTGCACCAGGCTTGTCGGGCTTGGTGTTTGAGACATTGTTGACGGGGACTCTGGATGAGCCCACGACCGCTTACGGTCTGTTGGCTGAAGACGTGAGTGTCTCACCCGACAAACGCTCGGTGACCTTTCGGCTGCGCCGCGCAGCGCGTTTTCACAATGGCGCTCCAGTCCTTGCCGAAGACGTGAAATATGCATTTGACAAACTGACCAGCAAAGAGGCTGCTCCTCAGTTTCGAACCTTGTACGCTGAAGTCATCGCTTGTAAAGTTCTTGATGCACTCACCGTTCGGTTTGACTTTGCAAGGGCCAATCCAGAGCTGCCCTTAATCGTTGGCAACTTGCCCGTCTTTAGTCGTCAATGGGGGATGAAAAATGGCAGCCCTCAGCCGTTGGACAAAATTGTCACCGATCTGCCCATCGGCAGTGGCCCCTACAAGGTCGGACGTGTCGTGTTTGGTCGAGATATCAGTTACGACAGGGACCCAGATTATTGGGGCTCAGATGTCAATGTGCGCCGAGGCCTTTTTAACTTTGATCGCGTGACCTACAGGCTTTATAAAGACAACACCGCGCAGTTGGAGGGGTTCAAAGCTGGTGAGTTTGATTTCATTCAGTCCTTCATCGCCCGCGAATGGGCCCGTGCCTACCAAGGCAAAGCCTTCAACAATGGTCAACTCATTAAACGTGAGCTCCAGCATGGCAACGCAGGAGATTTTCAGGGGTTCTTGTTCAACACCCGACTGCCTAAATTCCAAGATGTACGTGTGCGCCAAGCCATAGGCTTGGCGATGGATTTTGAGTGGATGAATCGCCAGCTTTTTTACAATGCCTATCGTCGGGTGAGGGGCTATTTTGTGGCGAGTGATTTCGAGGCCACTGACAGGCCTGATGCCGCAGAGTTGGCACTCCTTGGGCCTTTGCGAGCACAGCTTGCCACTGAAGTTTTCAATCAACCCGTCCCATTGCCCCCGCACACCGAGTTAGATCCCGTATCTGGGCAGACATTGCGCGACCATTTGCGTCAAGCCAAGGCTTTGTTGGCGCAAGCGGGATGGACCTACCGTGATGGCGCCTTGCGAAACGCACAGGGCGATCCATTCACCCTAGAGTTTCTAGACAACTCCGGTGCCATGGGCCGCGTCGTGACCCCTTACGCGAAGAACTTGGAAAAGTTAGGTTTTAGAGTGAATTACAAAGTGATCGACTTTGCGGTGCTGCAAAAACGTCTGGATGTGTTTGATTTTGAAATCATCAGCAACCGCAATGTGGGCAGTGAATCGCCAGGCACCGAATTGATGGAGCGTTTTGGATCAAAAGCAGCCGTCACCGAGGGATCAGGTAATTTCATGGGCATCCAAGATCCGGCCGTTGACGCACTGCTTGAGCATGTGATTTCTGCCAGAACCCGGCCCCAATTGATCACTGCTGCGCGTGCTCTAGATCGCGTCCTTCGTCATGGGCATTACGCCGTACCACACTGGTATGGGGGCGTGCACCGCGTGGCTTGGCGCAATGGCCGTTTTGAGCAACCGACCGTCACGCCACGTTATTACCAGCCCGAAGCTTGGGCCGTGTCGACATGGTGGGCGACACGTGACAACCGGGCGAGTTTGACCGCGCAGTCACGGACAAAGGACTGACATGCTCAGCTACATCCTCAAACGCCTGCTCCTGATGGTGCCCACCTTGTTGGGAGTCTTGTTGATGACTTTTGCAGTCATACAGTTTGTGCCTGGGGGGCCTGTCGAGCAAATGGTGTCGCAACTGCAAGGACGCGACAGTGGCGGTGAGGGCGCAGCATCAAGTGGTGCTGGATATCGCGGGCGTCAGGGGGTCGATGCAGCGCGGATTGAAGAAATCAAACAGCTTTATGGTTTTGATAAACCAGCGCCGCAGCGCTTTTGGCAAATGGTGCAACAGTTCGCTCGTTTTGATTTGGGTAAAAGTTTTTTCTATCCCAAAGACGTGTGGGATTTAGTTCGCGAGAAACTCCCGGTCTCCATCAGCTTGGGGCTGTGGACCTTCTTTTTGAGCTATCTCATTTCAGTCCCGCTGGGGATTGCCAAAGCTGTGCGTGCAGGCTCGCATTTCGACATGCTGACTAGCCTGCTGGTGTTAACCGGCTATGCGATTCCTGGTTTTGTCCTTGGCGTAGCCTTGTTGGTCGTATTTGGCGGGCAGTTGCAATGGTTTCCTTTGCGAGGTTTGACCTCAGCCAACTGGGATCAACTCGGGTGGGGCGCGCGCATCGTGGATTACCTTTGGCACATCGTCTTGCCTGTGACCTCGAGCGTGTTGGGTGCCTTCGCGGTGACGACCATGTTGACTAAAAATGCCTTCTTGGAAGAGATTCGCAAGCAATACGTCTTGACGGCTCGCGCCAAAGGCTTATCCCAGCGGCGTGTGTTGTGGCGTCATGTTTTTCGCAACGCCTTGATACCCTTAGTCACAGGTTTTCCGGCGGCTTTCATTGGGGCGTTCTTCACTGGATCGCTGCTGATTGAAACGCTTTTTTCGCTCGATGGTTTGGGCTTGCTCAGCTATGAAAGTGTGATTCGCCGCGACTACCCAGTTGTGCTGGGCACTTTGTATTTGTTCACGCTGATAGGTTTGTTCACCAAGCTCATCAGTGATCTGTGTTACGTCTGGGTGGACCCACGTGTCAAATTTGATTAACCCCCCCCAATCGCCCACTCAGCGTGCTTGGCTGCGCTTTCGACGCAATCGATTGGGTTTTTACAGCATGTGCTTGTTTGTGCTGATGTTTCTCTTGAGTTTATTTGCAGAGCTGCTGTCCAATGACAACCCATTGATTGCACGCTATCAAGGGCACTGGTACGCACCGATTGTGCAAACTTTGCCCGAAACCACTTTCGGCGGCGACTTTGCCACACCCACGGATTTTTTAGATCCATTCATCCAACAACAGTTTGCCAAGTCGGGCAATTGGGCCTTGTATCCGCCCAACCCTTACCACCACAGCACATTGAATTACTTTGCCAAAGAGCCCAATCCCGCGCCTCCATCGCCTGATAACTGGCTGGGGACAGACGACCGAGGGCGTGACGTCGTGGCACGCTTGCTTTACGGCTTTCGCATCTCGGTGTTGTTTGCCTTGGCATTGACCCTTTTTGGAACTGTGCTGGGCGTTCTGACTGGAGCCCTGCAAGGGTTTTTTGGTGGCAAAACTGATTTGGCCATGCAGCGTTTCATTGAAATATGGAGTGCCATGCCTGAGCTTTATTTGCTGATCATTTTTTCGGCCGTATTTGACCCCAGTGTCACTTTGTTGTTGGTGTTGCTCGGGTTGTTTGGTTGGATGGGTTTGTCAGACTATGTGCGCGCCGAGTTTTTGCGTAACCGACAACTTGACTATGTGCGATCGGCACGCGCATTGGGGTTGTCCAATTGGCAAATCATCTGGCGCCATGTATTGCCCAATAGTTTGACGCCTGTGGTGACCTTCTTGCCATTTCGTATGAGTGCGGCCATTTTGGCCTTGACCTCTTTGGATTTCTTAGGATTAGGTGTTCCACCGGGTACCCCAAGCTTGGGGGAGTTGTTGGCGCAGGGGAAAAACAACATCGATGCATGGTGGATCTCTTTGTCCACCTTCTGCGTTTTGGTGGTGACTTTGATGTTGCTCACTTTCATGGGAGACGGTTTGCGCGATGCGCTTGACCCCAGAAAGGCTCATCAATGAGATTGCCATTGCTCCAAGTTCGTGACTTGCGCATTGCATTTGGCGCCCAGGAAGTTGTGCACGGCATCAACTTCAATGTAGAGCATGGCGAAAAGTTGGCCTTGGTTGGCGAGTCGGGGTCGGGTAAGAGCATCACCGCCCTCAGCCTGGTCCGGCTGGTAGAAGGGGCCACATTGTCGGGTCGGTGTTTGTGGACGCCACAAGACGCTGAGTCTTTGGCCGCTGTTGCCAATGATGAAATCCAAACCCGTGACCTCCTCAAGCTCAAGGAGCGTGAGCTCCAATCCCTTAGAGGTCAAGATATCGCCTTCGTCTTTCAAGAGCCTATGACGGCTTTGAATCCGTTGTTTACCGTTGGAGATCAAATTGCGGAAGTGCTGCAAGTCAAACGCGGCATGCTCCGCGATGAGGCTTGGTTTGAGGTGATTCGTTTGCTGTCAGACACCGGCATTCATGAACCTCAGCGTCGCGCACTCACTTATCCTCATCAGCTCTCGGGAGGGCAACGCCAGCGCGTGATGATTGCCATGGCCTTGGCGTGTCGTCCAAGACTCTTAGTGGCCGATGAACCCACTACAGCGCTGGATGTGTCACTGCGTGGGCAGATCCTGGACTTGCTCGACAGCTTGCAACAACGCTACGGCATGTCTGTGCTGTTGATCACCCACGACTTGCAGGCCGTGCGGCGTTTTGCTGACCGTGTCTTGATCATGGAAAAAGGACACGTGGTCGAATCTGGGGAAGTCGTTCAGGTTCTTGAGCATCCACAACACGCCTACACCCAACGCCTGATCGACAGCCACACGTCCAGAGACGTGCTGCCTGACCGTGCGGATGCGACCGTTGTCATGCAGGCCAAGCAGATACAGGTGAGCTATCCCATCAACCGCCCTGGTTGGCGAGGCTGGTTGGGCCGAGGTGAATTTGTCGCAGTTCATGCGTTGGATTTTGAATTGCGTGCAGGACAAACTTTGGGTGTGATGGGGGAGTCCGGATCTGGTAAGTCCAGTTTGGCACTGGCTGCCATGGGCTTGTTGCCTTTTAAGGGCGAGTTGAACATCGGCGGGCAAGCATGGTCGGGTCGCGCCAAGCAAGACTTGTCATTGCGTCGCAAAGTCCAAGTGGTGTTCCAAGATCCTTTTTCCTCTTTGTCCCCTCGCATGAATGTGCGTGAGTTGGTCTCTGAGGGCTTGCGATTGCACAACCCTGAGTTGGATGAGTTGGGATGTCTAAGACGTTTGCTGATTACTTTGGCCTCGGTCGGTTTGACGGAGTCGGAGTTTCCTGGGCTGCTGCAGCGCTACCCGCATGAGTTTTCTGGTGGCCAGCGCCAGCGTTTGGCCATCGCACGTGCCTTGGTGGTCGATCCACATGTGTTGGTGCTGGACGAACCCACCAGCGCACTGGATGTAGCGATTCAAAAACAAGTGCTCGAATTGCTGCAACAGCTCCAGCGGGATCGTGGGCTGAGTTATCTACTGATCACACACGATGTAGCGGTCGTGCGTGCCATGGCGCATGCTGTGGTGATCATGCAAGCAGGACAAGTGGTGGAATCGGGAACCGCCAAAGAGGTGTTAAACCATCCCCAGCACGCCTACACGCGTTTGTTGGTGGCCGGCGCAACTTAGCGCAACGGTGCCACAGTCGTCAGGGATTTTTCATACACAGCGACTCCTTCCCGGCTACCACTTTTGAACCGTTTGTTGTAGATCATGAGTCAACAATAGCCCGGAGCAGATCTTGTGTACGCAGGGAGTCAAAATTAACTGCTCGCGCCGCTGTCTCCCAATATTTTTGCTTTGCGGCCCCGTCTCAGCATGATCTGGCGGCATCCATTCTTTTCTAACAATCTCTTTGCAAATCAAGCATTTACACGTTACAATGCGATCTTCACGACCAAACGGGCGGGTAATTACCGCCCGTTTTTTTTGGTCGATTGTTTTTTGATCCTTTGAACCTAGGGTTTTCGTCGACGTGGCTTTGCAGCAAATAGTAGAACAAACTGTGACAGGTTTAGGTTATGACCTGGTAGAGATTGAACGCTCTGCCGGGGGGCTGCTGCGCATCACGATTGAATTGCCTTGGACCCCAGAGACTCCCATGCAATTTGTTACGGTCGAAGATTGCGAGCGCGTGACCCGGCAGTTGCAGTTTGCACTGGAGGTCGATGGTGTGGAGTACCAGCGTTTAGAGGTGTCTTCCCCCGGGATTGACAGGCCTTTGCGTCACCAAGCAGATTTCGAGCGCTTTGTGGGTGAAGAGGTCGACCTCACGCTCAAGTCGCCCATGGGTGCTGCCGCGGCTGGGCAAGTCTCGGCCAATCGCAAGAAGTTTCGTGGCACCTTAGAGCGCACGGATGATGGCCTTGGGTGGCAAATCACTTGGCGCGATGCGCCCAAGGCTAAGCCCGGTCAAAAAATCAGTCAAAAAAGAGCCGAAACCCCGCTGCAAGCGCTGGGTTTCACGCTGGACGAATTGCGTGAAGCACGTCTGGCCCCGATTGTGGATTTCAAGGGCAAAAAGCCCCGTTGAATTTAGATCTTGAGAAGGAGTAGTCGTCATGAACCGCGAAATGTTGATGTTGGTTGAAGCCATCTCGCGCGAGAAAAACGTCGAGCGCGATGTGGTGTTTGGTGCAGTTGAGTCTGCATTGGCGCAGGCCACCAAAAAGCTCTATGAGGGCGAGGTGGACATCCGCGTGGCCATGGATCGCGACACGGGCGATTACGAAACTTTCCGCCGTTGGTTGGTGGTGCCTGATGCCGCGGGTTTGCAAAACCCTGAGGCCGAAGAGATGTTGATGGACGCTCGTGAGCGAGTGCCTGATGCAGAAGAGGGCGAGTACATCGAGGAATCTATCGAGTCTTTGCCCATCGGGCGCATTGGTGCCATGGCCGCTAAGCAAGTGATCTTGCAAAAAATCCGTGACGCTGAGCGCGAGATGCTGCTCAACGATTTCATGTCTCGTGGCGACAAAATCTTTGTGGGTGCCGTCAAGCGCATGGACAAAGGCGACATCATTGTCGAATCTGGTCGTGTCGAAGGACGTTTGCGTCGCAGCGAGATGATCCCCAAAGAAAACCTACGCAATGGCGATCGTGTGCGCGCCATGATCATGGATGTAGACCTGACCCTGCGAGGCGCTCCAATCATCTTGTCGCGTTCTGCGCCCGAGTTCATGGTGGAGTTGTTCCGCCAAGAAGTGCCGGAGATTGAACAAGGTTTGCTAGAGATTAAATCTTGCGCCCGTGACCCCGGTTCGCGCGCCAAGATTGCCGTGGTGTCGCATGACAAACGGGTCGACCCCATTGGAACCTGTGTGGGTGTGCGTGGTACCCGTGTCAACGCGGTGACCACCGAGTTGGCCGGTGAGCGAGTGGACATCGTGTTGTGGAGCGAAGACCCGGCTCAGTTTGTGATTGGTGCCTTGGCCCCGGCCAATGTCAGCTCCATCGTGGTGGATGAAGAAAAACACGCCATGGATGTGGTCGTCGATGAAGAAAACCTGGCCATCGCGATTGGTCGTGGTGGTCAAAACGTTCGCTTGGCCTCTGACCTGACCGGTTGGAAGATCAACATCATGGACGCTGCGGAGTCGGCCCAAAAACAAGCGGACGAAACACACGGCATGCGTGCCTTGTTCATGGCCAAGTTGGACGTGGACCAAGAGGTGGCTGACATCCTGATTGAAGAAGGCTTCACCAGCTTGGAAGAGGTGGCTTATGTGCCTCTGCAAGAGATGCTCGAAATCGAGAGCTTCGATGAAGACACCGTCAATGAGTTGCGCGCACGTGCTAAAGATGCGCTGCTCACCATGGAAATTGCACGCGAAGAGAGCGTCGAAGAAGTCTCGCAAGACCTGCGCGACTTGGAGGGATTGACTGTTGAGCTCATCGCCAAATTGGCTGAGAACAGCGTTCACACCCGTGACGATTTGGCCGATTTGGCCGTAGACGAGCTCACAGCCATCACCGGCCAAAGCGAAGAAGAGGCCAAAGCCCTGATCTTGAAGGCACGCGAACACTGGTTCGTGGGTCAAGAGTAACGGTCATGGAGAGGAACCACCACATATGTCCAGTACGACTGTTGCCGAGTTTGCCAGCGAACTCAAAAAATCAACCGACACCTTGCTTGAGCAATTGAGCGCAGCAGGCGTGTCCAAATCCTTGGCGAGCGATGCACTCACAGAGGGTGACAAACAAAAGCTTTTGAGCCATCTGCAAGCTAGCCACGGTACCGTTGCGTCCGATCGAAAAAAGATCACCTTGGTGAAAAAATCCACCAGTGAAATCAAGCAGGCCGACGCTTCAGGCAAAGCTCGCACGATCCAGGTTGAGGTCCGCAAAAAGCGCACCTTCATCAAGCGTGATGAATCTGATGCCCTCGAAGCTCCCGAACAGGCTACTGCTGCGCCTGTTGAGCACGAGCCCGCGCCAGCCCCCTCAGCTGCGTCCTTGATCAACGAAGCCGAGTTGGCTCGACGGGAAGAAGAAGCCCGTCGTCAAGCTGAGCTGATTCGTCGTCAAGAAGAAGAATTGGCCGAAAAACGCCGTCAACGTGAAGAGCAAGAAGCGCATGACCGCGCGCTCGCTGAGGCAGCCAAAGCTGCGGCCGAAGCCGCCAAAGCTGCGCAAACCACGGCTGAGAGTGCGGCTGCGGAGCAAGACACCGCGGCAGCCAGCAAAGCGCAAGCTGAAGAGGCTGCACGCGAGCAAGCGGCGGCAGCCTCCAAGGCGCGCGCTGAGGAAGAATCTGCACGCGCCAAAGATTTGGATTCGCGTCGGCGCAAAGCCTTGGCCGAAGCCGAAGCGATTCGCGCCATGATGAGCACACCTCAAAAAGTGCTGGTGGCCAAAAAGCCAGAACCCACTGCGGCAGAAACCGCCAAAGCGGCCATGAAGGGCACCTTGCACAAGCCCGCTGGCAGCCCCGGCGCTGCAGCACGTCCAGCTGCACCAGCTGCTCCCGGCGCTGCCGCTGCACCAGGGGGCAACAAGGAAGTCAAGAGTGCCAAGTTGTCATCCAGCTGGGCAGACGAGCAAGCCAAGAAAAAAGAAATCAAAACCCGTGGCGACAGCAGCGGTGGTGTGGGCCGCAACAGCTGGCGTGGGGGTCCACGCGGGCGTCGTGAGCAACGTGGGGGTCGTGACGACAACCATACCAATGCAGCACCCGCAGAAGCACGCGTGATCGAAGTGCACGTGCCTGAGACCATCACCGTGGCCGAGTTGGCCCACAAGATGGCGGTCAAGGCTTCAGAGGTGATCAAGCAACTGATGAAGTTGGGCCAAATGGCTACCATCAACCAGCCGCTAGATCAAGACACCGCCATGATTTTGGTGGAAGAAATGGGTCACAAAGCCATTGTGGCTGCGCTGGACGATCCGGAGGCCTTCACTGAAGAAGAGGCTTCTGCTCACCATGCAGACGCCGTCACACGTGCCCCTGTGGTCACGGTCATGGGCCACGTCGACCACGGCAAGACATCGCTGCTGGACTACATCCGCCGTGCAAAGGTCGCTTCTGGCGAAGCTGGTGGCATTACCCAACACATTGGTGCTTACCACGTAGAAACACCACGCGGCATGATTTCTTTTCTTGACACGCCTGGTCACGAGGCCTTCACGGCCATGCGTGCTCGTGGTGCCAAGGCAACTGATATCGTGATCTTGGTGGTCGCTGCCGACGACGGTGTGATGCCCCAAACCAAAGAGGCCATCAAACACGCCAAAGCTGCTGGCGTTCCCATCGTGGTGGCTGTTAACAAGATTGACAAGCCCGGAGCCAACCCTGAGCGCGTCAAAGGCGAACTGGTGGCCGAAGAAGTGGTGCCTGAGGAGTTTGGGGGGGAGTCTCCCTTTGTGTTGGTCTCTGCCAAAACAGGCGCCGGTATCGACGAATTGCTGGAGCAGGTCTTGCTGCAAGCCGAGGTGCTAGAGCTCAAAGCACCGATTGAAGCCATGGCCAAGGGCTTGGTCATCGAAGCGCGCTTGGACAAAGGCCGCGGTCCCGTGGCCACTGTGTTGGTTCAATCGGGTACGCTCAGCGCGGGCGACGTCATCTTGGCAGGTCAAACCTTTGGCCGTGTTCGTGCCATGCTGGACGAGAACGGCAAACCTATCAAGTCTGCCGGCCCCTCCATTCCAGTGGAAGTGCAAGGTCTTACCGAAGTGCCGCAAGCTGGTGACGAATTCATGGTGATGACCGATGAGCGTCGTGCCCGTGAAATTGCTACCTACCGTGCAGGCAAGGTTCGCAACACCAAGTTGGCTAAACAACAAGCTTCCAAGCTGGAGAACATGTTCTCTGACATGACCTCGGGTGATGTGAAGATGCTTCCCATCATCGTCAAAGCCGACGTGCAAGGTTCGCAAGAAGCCTTGGCAGCTTCTTTGCTTAAGTTGTCGACCGACGAGGTCAAAGTCCAGCTGGTGTACGCCGCAGTCGGTGGTATCAGTGAGAGCGACATCAACTTGGCCATCGCGTCCAAGGCCGTTGTCATTGGCTTTAACACCCGTGCCGATGCCGGTGCGCGCAAGCTGGCCGAAGGCAATGGTGTGGAGATTCGTTACTACAACATCATTTATGACGCTGTGGATGAGCTCAAAGCCGCGATGTCTGGCATGCTCACACCCGACAAGAAAGAGGAAGTCATTGGTACGGCCGAGATCCGTCAAGTGCTGCGTGTCAGCAAGATTGGTGCGATCGCGGGTTGTATGGTCACCTCCGGTTTGGTGCGCCGAACAGCCAAGTTGCGCTTGTTGCGCAACAACGTGGTCGTCTTCACTGGCGAACTCGATAGCTTGAAGCGCTTCAAAGACGATGCCAAAGAAGTCAAAGAGAACTTTGAGTGCGGTTTGACCATCAAGAACTACAACGACATTGTCGAGGGTGATGTCTTGGAATTCTTCGAAATCAAAGAGGTTGCACGGTCGTTGTAAAACGTCATTGTTATGGCACGTAAACCGAGCAGCACCCCCAACCGCAGTTTCAAGGTGGCCGACCAAATCCAGCGTGATTTGGCCGAGTTGATCTCGCGTGAGTTGAAAGATCCACGCGTGGGCATGGTCACCCTGCAAGGTGTAGAGGTGACGCCCGATTACGCGCATGCCAAAGTGCACTTCAGCGTTCTCAACGGTGACCCCAAGGCTTGCGCAGAAGGTCTTAACCAAGCTGCTGGTTTTTTGCGTAATGGCTTGTTCAAACGATTGCACATACACACGGTGCCGACTTTGCATTTCATGTACGACCGCACGCCTGAGCATGCATCAGACATGAACGCTTTGATTGCCAAGGCAGTCTCCTCCAAGGCGAAGGAAGACTGATGACCACAGGCGATAGTCAGCCACTCGCAGTGGCTGAGTGCGGTGGTAAAACACGCGCGCCACGCACCCGGGTACAGCGGCGTCCCATGCATGGGGTGTTGTTGTTGGACAAACCCTATGGCTTGTCCAGCAACGACGCCTTGCAAAAAGCCAAATGGCTGCTGCGCGCCGAAAAAGCGGGGCATACCGGAACCCTTGACCCTTTGGCTACGGGTGTGTTACCTCTTTGCTTTGGTGCTGCCACCAAATTCAGCCAGCTTCATTTGGACGCTGACAAATCCTACGAAGCCATCGCAGTCTTGGGTGTTCAAACCACTACGGCAGATGCGGAAGGGGAAGTGATTTCGGTTAAACCCGTTGACTTCACGCAGGAACAGTTACAGGCAGTTCAAAGCCAATTCTCGGGCCCTATTTCGCAAGTTCCTCCCATGCACAGTGCCTTGAAAAAAGATGGCAAAGCGCTTTATGACTACGCTAGAGCCGGCATCGAGGTTGAACGCGATGCGCGGCCAGTGACCATCCATGCACTGGCGTTGCAAGAGATAGCGCCTGAAAACGGTCATCGTCGATTGAAGATCACCGTGACCTGTAGCAAGGGTACCTACATTCGTACCTTGGGCGAAGACATCGGTCTTGCCTTGGGGTGTGGTGCCCATTTGAGCGCTTTACGCCGTACTGTCACAGGGCCATTTGATGCGAAACAATGCATCAGCCTGCATGATTTAGAGGCCATGTCTGAGCCTGAGAGACAAGCTCGCTTGTTGCCAGTCGATGCCTTGTTGACGGGTCACGTGGTCGTCACCTTGACGCCTGAAGATGCAGGGAGATTTTTAAGTGGTGTGCGTCGCCGTGGCTCTTGGCCAGATTGCGCACGAACCGCCGTATACGGCCAATCACCGCGTGCCTTGTTGGGCACCGCCCATGTGAGCGCCGGTGAACTGATTCCGGGGCGTTTGTTGAGCCCCATCGAAATTCAATCAATCTTGGAGAGTGAAGTATGAGTAAACAAATTCGCAACATTGCCATCATCGCCCACGTTGACCACGGCAAAACCACCATGGTGGACCAGTTGCTGCGTCAGTCGGGCACTTTTGCCGAGCACGAAAAAGTGGTCGACACCGTGATGGATAACAACGCCATTGAACGCGAGCGTGGCATCACGATTCTTGCCAAGAACTGCGCGGTGAGCTGG
>CAIVLE010000208.1 GCA_903906635.1 uncultured Burkholderiales bacterium
ATTGCGACTGATTTTATGCGGTGTCGCCGCGTGCCCGATAGATGCGCTTGTCATAATGAAACGACACAACAGCAGGAGGCATTCATGGCATACAGCATTGATTTATCTGGACGCGTGGCTTTGGTCACGGGCGCATCTAGCGGCTTGGGCATGCAGTTTGCCAAAACGCTCTCTCGTGCGGGTGCCGCGGTGGTGCTGGCCAGTCGGCGAGTTGACAAGCTCAAGGCCTTGCGGGCAGAGATTGAGGCCGAGGGCGGTGACGCCCATGTGGTGGCCTTGGACGTTACTGATTTGGACAGCATCAAGTCTGCCGTGGCCCATGCGGAGACCGAGGTGGGCAGCATCGACATCTTGGTCAACAACTCGGGTGTGAGCACCATGCAGCGTGTGCAAGACATCAGCGAAGAAGACTTTGACTTCATCTTTGATACCAACGTCAAAGGCTCGTTTTTTGTCGCGCAAGAGGTGGGCAAGCGCATGTTGGCACGCGCCAAGGGCGCTGCTCCGGGCAGCTACACCGGTGGGCGCATCATCAACATTGCTTCAGTCGGCGGGCTCAAAGTTTTGCCTCAGATCGGCGCTTACTGCATGAGCAAAGCCGCTGTGGTGCAAATGACCAAGGTGTTGGCGATGGAGTGGGGCCGTTTTGGTATCAATGTGAACGCCATTTGCCCTGGTTACATCGACACCGAGATCAACCACCACCACTGGGAAACTGAGCAAGGACAAAAACTCATCAACATGTTTCCCCGCAAACGAGTGGGGCAGGTGCAAGACCTCGATGCTTTGTTGGTGATGTTGGCCAGCGCTGAAAGCAACTTCATCAATGGCGCGATCATGACCGCGGACGATGGGTTTTCCTTATGAAGTTTGACATCCCAGAGCACAAAAAACTGGTTCACCAAATGACAATCCCCATTCGATGGGGGGACATGGATGCCATGGGGCATGTGAACAACACCACATACTTTCGCTACCTAGAGACCATTCGCATCGATTGGTTTCATGCCATTGGTACATGCCCAGACCCCACGGGCTGCGGCCCCGTGATCGTGAACGCATTTTGTAACTTTTACAAGCAGCTTGAATACCCCGGCGATGTGCTCATGAAGATGTACACCAGCGACCCCGGGCGGACCACCTTCGAGTCATGGGCCACCATGGAGTTGATCAACCAGCCCGGGATCATTTATGCCGCAGGTGGTGCCACCACCATCTGGGTGGACTTTCCTAGGCAAAAAGCGATTGAGCTGCCCGACTGGGTGCGCACGATCGTCACGCCCTGAGCACGGGTCTGCGCCAGACTCAGGTTGGGGGGCTACTTTTGTTTGGGTACTCGGCCCATCACATAGAACTCGGGGTTGGGCATCATGCTGCTGAAACTAGCCATTCGGTTGCTCAGCCCAAAAAAGGCGGTGATGGCGGCAATGTCCCAAATGTCTTCGTCATTCAAGCCATGGGCGTGTAGGAGCGTGAAGTCGGCATCTTGCACTGTGTCGCTGTGCAGGCACACCTTCATTGCAAAGTCGAGCATGGCGCGTTGGCGTGGCGTGATGTCTGCCTTGCGGTAGTTGATGGCCACTTGGTCGGCTACCAGAGGCTTCTTTTCGTAAATACGCAAGATGGCACCATGGGCCACCACGCAATACAAGCAGTTGTTGGCGGCGCTGGTGGTGGTGACGATCATCTCGCGGTCACCCTTGGTCAGGTTGCTCTCGCGCCCCACCGTCTCGGGCATCATCAGGGCATCGTGGTACGCAAAGAACGCACGCCATTCGGCCGGGCGGCGTGCCAAGGCCAAAAACACATTGGGAACAAAGCCCGCTTTGTCTTGCACCTCCAAGATTTTGGTACGAATGTCTTCGGGCAAGTCTGTGAGTTCAGGGTGGGGGTAGCGGTGCATGTGGTGGTGTGCTCAGGGCGCGGTTGAAGGGTTTAAGGTTGGGCGAAATAAGTGACCTGTGGCAACTTGGCAAAGTGCGCGTCGCAAGGGATGAGCTGTGCGCCTTTGTAGTGCGCCAATGCGTGAACGATGGAGTCTGCTGTTGTCAATTTGTGTTCGCGCTGTAACGAAGCAGCGAGTAAGGCCATGTGGGTTTCTAGCGGAGCGACAAGACACTTTGGGGTGTAGGCCAGCATCTGATCGGCTTCATCTTCGCCGACTTCGCGAGCCATCGAAGTGTCA
>CAIVLE010000209.1 GCA_903906635.1 uncultured Burkholderiales bacterium
ATTCAGACATGTAGTTCCTTGTGTCTAACCACGGAAAAGAGGGCAGCACCATTGCTGCGCCACATGGGCCTGCGGTTAGCGGTGGGTTGTGGCGTGAGCCACGGGTTAAGTTGTCGATCCACTTCGGCCAGTGCGCCAGTGCAGCGCGAGAGGAGCCGAGTGGGCCAGTGTGCGGCCCTAGAAGGGCTGCTTGGCTTTCCACCACGCCAACACCTGATCCACCGAAGCCTCGATGGACAACGCGGAGTTGTCGAGTTGCAAAGCATCTTGTGCTGGTTTCAAGGGCGCCACGCTGCGCGATGAATCGCGGGCGTCACGGGCCTCCAAATCGGCACGAAGACTCTCTAGTGTAGTCGAAAAACCCTTTGAAATCAATTGCTTATGACGCCGCTCGGCACGTTGTGCGGCGCTGGCGGTTAAAAACACCTTCAAAGGGGCTTGCGGGAAGATCACCGTGCCCATGTCGCGCCCGTCGGCGAGCAGTCCGGGCAGACGCTGAAAGCTGTGTTGCAAGGCCACCAAAGCAGTGCGAACGGCGGGCAAAACCGACACCTTGGATGCATTCATGCCTGCTTCTTCGGTGCGAATGGCCTCGCTCACGTCTTGCTCGCCTAGCCAGACGCTGTCGCCTTCAAAGCGCACGGGCAAGCTGCGCGCCAACTGGGCAATGGCCGCTTCGTGCGCGCTGTCGAGCTCGTGGCCTGCTTGCAGCGCCGCGTAAGCCGTGACCCGATAAAGGGCGCCGGAGTCCAGGTAGTGGTAGCCCAAGGCTTGTGCCACGCGACTGGCCAAAGTGCCTTTGCCAGAGGCTGTAGGCCCGTCGATGCAAATCACCGGAATGTGCGCGGTGTCGGCATGGGCCACTGAGAACAGGGTTTCAAAGTAGTCCGGAAAAGTTTTGGCTACGCACTGGGGGTCTTCAATGCGCACGGGCAGTTGCTTTGCATTGAAGGCGGCAAGCGAGAAGCACATGGCCACGCGATGGTCGTCGTAGGTGTGGATGCTGGCAGCTTGCCATGAAGCCTCAGCCGCTGCATGGGCTGTTGGTGAGTTGGGCAGCGGGTGGATGCGCAGCCAGTCGTCACCTTCTTGCACATCAGCGCCCAATTTGCGGCATTCGGTGGCCATCGCGGCGATGCGGTCGGTTTCTTTGACGCGCCAGCTGGCAATGTTGCGCAGCGTGGTGGGGCTGTCGGCGTAAAGTGCCATGACCGCCAGGGTCATGGCCGCATCGGGGATATGGTTGCAGTCGAGTTCAATGCCGTGCAGCGGCCACGCCCCGCGCTGCACGTTCAACCAGTTGGGCCCGCTGGTGATGCGTGCGCCCATACTCGAGGCCGCGTCGATGAAGCGGATGTCGCCTTGAATCGAGTCGGCACCCACACCCTGTATGCGCAGGCCTTCGCCCTTGGCGATGGCACCCAGCGCAATGAAGTAGCTGGCCGACGATGCATCCGCCTCAACGTGGATGCTGCCTGGGGACTGGTAGAGACTGCCCGCTGGGATGGTGAAGCGTTGCCAACCCTCGCGCTCCACCGCAATGCCGTAGCGCGCCAGCAAATTGAGGGTGATGTCGATGTAGGGCTTGCTGATCAGCTCGCCCACCACCTCAATCACGATATCTTGCGCTTTGGCAGCCAAGGGCAATGCCATCAACAAAGCGGTGAGAAATTGGCTGGAGACGTCGCCTCGCACTTGGATCGGCGCATCCAGTTGCAATGCGGGCGTGCCAATGCGCAAGGGCGGAAAACCCGCTTGACCTAGGTAGTCAATCTGGCAGCCGAGCAACCGCAGCGCGTCGACCAAGTCGCCAATGGGCCGCTCATGCATGCGAGCCACACCTTTGAGGGTGAAGTCCCCCCCTAACACGGCCAACGCTGCGGTGAGTGGACGCATGGCGGTGCCAGCATTGCCCATGAAGAACGCAATGGGTTCATGGTGCGCGAGTTGTCCGCCCAAGCCCGTGATGGTGACGCTTGTGCCTTTCACGTCGACACCGCAACCGAGCTGGCGCAGTGCGTTGAGCATGACCCGTGTGTCGTCAGAATCCAGCAAATCATGGACCACCGTCGTGCCTTGGCACAGGGCAGAGAGCAAGAGCACGCGGTTGGAAATGCTTTTCGAGCCCGGCAGGGTCACGGTGCCAGAGGCACCTTGCAAGGGGGGCAAGTCAAGAAAGGCCGTGGAGAACATGGCAAAAAAAGTGAGACCCGCGGCTTAGGCCTCAGAGGTCGTGTTGGACGAAGTGTCGGCTTGCAACTGCCAGCTAGCGCGCACGTCGCTGGCTTGTTGGATGAGGCATTGCAAGGCCTGTGTGTCACCGCTTGTCAGGGCGGTCTCGAACTGCGCGAGTGCGCTGCGAAAGTGCGCCACTTGTCGCAGCACTTCAGCGCTGTTGGCGCTCAAGATATCGCGCCACACGGCGGCGTCGCTGGCTGCGATGCGTGAGAAGTCTCGAAAGCCCGGGCCCGCCATGTCCAAGAATGCGCTGCCCTGGGGCTGTGAGGTGAGGGCGTTGACCGCGGCAAAGGCCAGCATGTGCGGCAGGTGGCTGACAGCGGCAAAGGTGGCGTCGTGGGCCTCGGGCGTCATGGTGCTGACGTGACTCCCAATGGCGGCCCATACATCGTGCGCGGCTTGCAGGCGCGCAATGCTGGTTTTGGGCAGTGGGGTGAGAATGGTCCGGCGGTTTTGGTACAGGGCCGCCTCGGCGTGTTCAATGCCAGCCAACTCTTTGCCTGCAATGGGGTGAGCCGGAACAAAACAAGCCAGGCGCTCGCCCAAGCTAGCAAGCGCAGCGGCAATCACGTCGCATTTGGTCGAGCCCACGTCCATCACCAAGGCGTTGGGAGCCAGGACATCACGCATGGCTTCAAAGCTCGACTGCATGGCCCCAACGGGTACAGCCAGCAGCACCAGATCGGCACCTTGCACAGCCTGGACTACGCTGGTGCAGGCTTGGTCGATGACTTGGAGTTGCACCGCGCGTTGGCGGGTGGTGTCAGAGGCACTGAAGCCCGCGATGGTGTGGACCAAGCCAGCTTGGCGCAATGCCAAGGCGAAAGAGCCGCCCATCAAGCCGCAGCCGATGAGCGCCAGGCGTTGAAAACGGGGCGAACTCATTCGCTGACCGGGTAGGAGCCCAAGACTTTGTAGAAGGCGCATAGGCCTTGCAACTCTTGCAGGGCGGCTGCCACATGGGGCTGAGAGACATGGCCTTGGATATCTATGTAGAAGTAATACTCCCACTGCCCCGATTTGGCTGGACGCGACTCAAAGCGCGTCATGGACACGCCGTTGTTTTTGAGCGGAACCAACAAATCGTGCACGGCACCCGGGCGGTTGGGCACCGACACCACGAGGCTGGTGCAGTCTTTGCCAGACGATGGCGGTGTGGCCAAGGTTTGCGGCAAGGTGATGATGGCAAAACGGGTGCGGTTGTACGCCTCGTCTTGGATGGCATGGTGCACGATGTGTAAGCCAAACTGGCCAGCCGCGCGCTCACTGGCCAAGCCTGCCCATGCGGGATTGGTGGCGGCCAAACGTGCACCTTCTGCATTGCTGGAGACGGCGCGTCGCTCGGCGTTGGGCAGGTGCTGGCTCAGCCAGACCTGGCACTGGGCCAGCGCTTGGGGGTGAGCCATCACCACCTCAATGCCGTCGAGCGAATTGGTTTGACGCAGCAAATTGTGACGCACCAACAGGCTGACTTCGCCCACCACATGCACGGGTGAGCGCAAGAATAAATCCAGCGATCGGGCCACCACGCCTTCGGTGGAGTTCTCCATGCCGACCACGCCGTATTGGGCGGTGCCCGCGGCGGTGGCGTGAAACACCTCATCAAAGTTAGCGCAGTAAATCAGGTTAGCGGCACTGCCAAAGAACTCGATGGCAGCTTGCTCGCAAAAGGTGCCTTGTGGGCCCAACACGGCCACACGTTGGGGGGCTTCAAGGGCCAAACACGCCGACATGATTTCGCGCCAGATGGCCGCGACGTGTTGGTTCTTCAAAGGCCCAGGGTTGGCCTGGGTGATCTTGTCGATCACTTGTGCCACGCGGTCGGGACGAAAAAACGGTGAGCCCTCGGCGCGTTTGATTTCACCAACTTGCTCGGCCACATGGGCGCGTTGGTTGAGCAGGCTCAGCAGTTGTTTGTCCAGCGCGTCGATTTGCACGCGCAACTCGCCCAAGGCGTCAGACTGAATAGGTGTTTGGCTCATGTGCTCAAGAGGCGTCAAGCCTGTGTTTGTTCAAACGCACGCAGGTAATCCACCAAGGCTTGTACGCCTTCGATGGGCATGGCGTTGTAGATGCTGGCGCGCATGCCGCCCACCGATTTGTGGCCTTTGAGCTGCAGCAAGCCCGCAGCCTTGGCCCCTGCTAAGAATGCCTCGTTGCGCGTCGCATCGGCCAAGAAGAAAGGCACGTTCATGCGTGAGCGGCAGTCCGCAGCCACGTGGTTGCTGTAAAAGCTGGAGTTGTCCAAGAAGTCATAAAGCAGCTGTGCTTTGGCGATGTTGCGTTGCTCCATCGCCGCGACGCCGCCTTGGCGTTTGAGCCATTGGAAGGTCAAGCCTGCCATGTAGATGCTGTAGGTCGGCGGGGTGTTGTACATCGATCCGTGGTCGGCCACGGTTTGGTAATTGAACGCGCTGGGGCACACCTGGAGTGCGTGGCCTAACAAGTCTTCGCGCACCACCACCAGGGTCACACCTGCAGGGCCAATGTTCTTTTGGGCTCCCCCAAAAGCCAAACCAACCTTGGACCAGTCCACCGAGCGCGAGAGCACGTGAGACGAGAAGTCAATCACCAAGGGCGCATGGGAGCCCAAGGCTTGTAAGTCGGGCAATTGGTGAAACTCCACGCCGTGGATGGTTTCGTTGGTGCACACATGGACGTAACGCGCTTGGTCACTGAGCTTCCACTGCGCAGGGTCGGGCAGTGTGGTGAAGTTGGAGTCTTTGCCGGATGCTGCCAAATGTGGCGTGCAAAACTTAGCGGCCTCTTTGAAAGATTTCTCACTCCAGCTGCCAGTGACCACCACATCGATGGATTCGCCGCGTGACAGGTTGAGAGGCACGATGGCGTTTTCAGCAATTCCCCCACCTTGCATGAACAAGACTTTAAAGTGCTCAGGAACGGCCAGCAGCTCGCGCAGGTCGGCTTCGGCTTGTTCGTAGATGGCGATGAATTCTTTGCCGCGATGGCTCATCTCCATCACACCCATGCCAGACGGACGGCCTTGCGCGTCGGGCCAGTCGGTCATCTCCGCGGCGGCTTGTTGGAGCACCTCCAGCGGCATGGCCGCTGGGCCAGCAGAAAAGTTATAGGGGCGCGTGCTCATGCGATGCGCCTCAGGCTTCGCTGGGTGCGTCACCGTCACCGGCTTGGCCGTCTTCAGCGCCTTCGCTGTCATGGGCATTGGCATCGTTTTCGACGATGCGCTGCAAGCCGCTGAGCTTGGCGCCTGCATCCAATCCAATCAAGGTCACGCCTTGGGTGGCACGCCCAAGTTCACGAATTTCAGACACGCGTGTGCGCACCAGTACGCCCGTGTCGGTGATGAGCATGATCTCATCGTCGGTCTGGACCAAGGTGGCGGCCACGACTTTGCCATTGCGCTCAGACTGCTGAATGGCAATCATGCCTTTGGTGCCTCGGCCATGGCGGGTGTACTCGGTGATGCTGGTGCGTTTGCCGTAGCCGTTTTCGGTGGCGGTCAGCACGCTGGCGCGCACCGCGTCGGCAGGCGCATTGGGGTCTTCTTGTTCAGACACCAGCATGGCGATCACACTTTGACCTTCTTCGATCATCATGCCGCGCACTCCGCGCGCACTGCGACCCAAGGGGCGCACATCGTTTTCGTCAAAACGAACGGCTTTACCGCCGTCACTAAACAGCATGACGTCGTGTTTGCCATCGGTCAAGGCAGCGCCCACCAAGAAGTCACCGTCGTCCAAGTTAACGGCAATGATGCCGCCTTTGCGTGGGTTGTTGAACTCGTCGAGCGAGGTCTTTTTGACAGTGCCCATGGAGGTGGCCATGAACACAAATTGGTCTTCAGGGAAGGTGCGTGCTTGGCCCGTGAGCGCCAAGACGACGTTGATCTTTTCGCCTTCTTGCAGCGGGAACATGTTGACGATGGGGCGCCCGCGAGAGCCGCGTGAGCCTGCAGGCACTTCCCAGACTTTGAGCCAGTACAGGCGGCCTCGGTTGGAAAAGCACAAGATGTAGTCGTGCGTGTTGGCGATGAAAAGTTGGTCGATCCAATCGTCTTCTTTGGTGGCGGTGGCCTGTTTGCCGCGGCCGCCGCGTTTTTGAGCACGGTACTCACTCAAGGGCTGGCTCTTGATGTAGCCGCTGTGGCTGAGTGTGACCACCATGTCGGTCGGAGTGATCAGGTCTTCGGTGCCCAAGTCTTGGGCGTTGTGCTCGATCACGCTGCGGCGTGCGCCGAGTTTGGTTTGGCCGAACTCTTGTTTTACGACATTGAGCTCGTCGCCGATGATGGTGGACACGCGCTCTGGCTTGTCCAAAATGTCCAGCAAGTCGTCTATCTCAGCCATCACGTCTTTGTACTCATTGACGATCTTGTCTTGTTCCAAGCCGGTCAAGCGTTGCAGGCGCATCTGCAAGATTTCTTGCGCTTGTGTGTCGCTCAGGCGGTACAAGCCGTCATTGCCCATGCCGAATTCTTTTTCCAAACCATCCGGGCGGTAATCGTCGGCGTTGATCACGCCGCCATCCGCGCGGCTACGGGTGAGCATTTCGCGCACCAGTTTGCTGTCCCACGCGCGGGTCATCAGCTCGGCCTTGGCCACGGGTGGGGTGGGGGCGTTGCGGATGATGGCGATGAACTCGTCAATATTGGCCAAAGCCACAGCCAAGCCTTCCAGCACATGGCCGCGTTCGCGTGCTTTGCGAAGGGTGAAGATGGTGCGGCGAGTGACCACTTCGCGACGGTGCTGCAAAAAGACACTGATCAGGTCTTTGAGGTTGCACAGTTTGGGCTGGCCGTCGATCAAGGCCACCATATTGATACCAAAGGTGTCTTGCAGCTGGGTTTGTTTGTACAGGTTGTTGAGCACCACCTCAGGCACTGCGCCGCGCTTGAGTTCGATCACCAAGCGCATGCCCGATTTGTCGGACTCGTCTTGG
>CAIVLE010000210.1 GCA_903906635.1 uncultured Burkholderiales bacterium
ATCTCCAAGGCATCGGCCACCAAGGCATGCCCAATGGAGACCTCTTGCACACCAGCCACGCAGCGCAAAAAGGCACCTAAGTTGTCGCGATTCAAGTCGTGTCCTGCATTGATCCCCAAGCCCAGCGCCAAGGCCGCTTGCGCAGTCGCCTCAAAAGCGGCCAAAACGCTGGCTTGGTCAGGGGTACCAAACGCACGGGCATATGTTTCGGTGTAGAGCTCCACCCGGTCGGCCCCTGCGGCCTTGGCGGCGGCCATGGCGTCAGGCACGGGGTCCATGAACAGGCTCACACGCGCGCCCAAGGCTTGGGCTTGGGCAATCAAGGGTTTCAAGCGCGCTGCGTCTTGTGGGAAATTCCAACCGTGGTCGCTGGTGAATTGACCCTCGCTGTCGGGCACGAAAGTCACCTGTTGGGGGCGCACGAGCTGCACAAAGTCCATCAGGTTGTGAAAGGGGTTGCCTTCGATGTTGAATTCGCGATCTGGCCAAGACTTGAGTAAGTCCGCCAAAGCATGCACGTCATCGGCTCGAATGTGGCGCTCATCGGGGCGAGGGTGCACGGTGATGCCCGCAGCGCCTGCTTGCAAGCACAGGGTGGCCGCACGGGTGACACTGGGTATGCCCAAATGGCGCGTGTTGCGCACCAAGGCCACTTTGTTGAGGTTGACCGACAAGGCGGTGCGGGTGTGGGGCTGGGACATGGGATCAAAATCCTTGAAGATCCACCATCATCTGCCGGGTGCGCAGGGTGTGGACCCCGCAATGGTAGTGCAGCAAGGCGCGCAGTTGGCCTTGCAAAGCGTTGCGCTGCTCAGGGGGCAGCTCGGCACAGACGCGCAAGGTAGCGCTCATGGGGCTGTCGGCGTCTAAGCTGGCATCGAGCAGCTGCCACACCGCCCCCGCCAGACCCGTGCGGTCTTGCGGACTGTGGGTGCGCAAGCCCCCTTCAGCCACCAAGCTGTAGGCCACATGGTCTTGCAAAGGGGCCAGGGTGAGGGTTTGGGCGTTGAGCTGGGGCAGCAGGCCAATGTCGCGCAGCAACAAGAGCTCAAAGGCGCGCAAGGCAGGCGCCATGGTGCCTTCGTGGCCCGAGGCCAAGACTTGCACCACTTGGGCATATAGATCGAACAAGCGCGGGTGCGGGTCATCACGCGCGAGCAAGCGCAACAACAATTCATTGAGGTAATAGCCCGACAGCAAAGACTCGCCCTGGGGCATGATGTGCCCGCCCATCCATTCAGCACCTTTGAGGGTACGGATTTCAGCCTCGCCGCTGTAGGTGATGTGCAGGGGCTGCAAGGGCAGCAACACGGGGCGGAAATTGGAGGTCGGCCGCTTGGCACCTTTGGCCACCAGAGCCACCCGGCCGTGGTGGCGGGTGAAGGTTTCTAGAATCAAACTGGATTCGCTCCAGTCGTAGCGGTGCAAGACGAACGCGGGTTCCTCTTGGATGCGGGGGATCCCACGCTTAGAGATGGAGGTGCTGGACTTACTCGTAGCCAAAGCTGCGCACCCGCGCTTCGTCATCGGCCCAGCCCGAGCGCACTTTGACCCACAGTTCCAAGAAGACTTTGGCATCAAAGAGTTTCTCCAACTCTGTGCGGGCCTCTGTGCCCATGCGTTTGAGGCGCTCTCCTTTGTCACCAATGACCATGGCTTTGTGTCCATCGCGCTCGACCACGATGGTGGCGGCAATGCGCACCAGGCGTTTGACGGCCTTGGTTTTACCGGGCTCTTCTTCAAATTTGTCGATGATCACGGTGGAGGTGTAGGGCAGCTCATCGCCGGTCAGGCGGAAGAGTTTTTCGCGCACCATCTCGGCGGCCATGAATTTCTCGCTGCGGTCGGTCAACTCATCCGAGGCGTACATCCAGCCTTGTTGGGGCAGGTACTTTTCGCAAATGCCCATCAAGCGTTCCACGTCTTTGGCATTTTTAGCCGACATGGGCACAAATTCAGCAAAGGCGTGACGAGTTTGCATCTCCTGCAACCATGGGGCCACGTCGGCACGGCTCTTGACCGAGTCGAGCTTGTTGGCCACCAACAGGGTGGGAATGCCGGGTGCCAGCAAAGCCAAGACACGGGCATCGGCAGGCGTGAAGCTGCCCGCCTCGACCACCAACAAGACCAGATCCACATCGCCTACCGCGCCTTGCACGGTTTTATTGAGCGACTTGTTGAGGGCATTGCCGTGGATAGTTTGAAAACCTGGTGTGTCCACAAACACAAACTGTGCAGCACCTTCGGTGCGCATGCCTGTGATGCGATGGCGCGTGGTTTGGGCCTTGCGCGAGGTGATGCTGATTTTTTGACCCACCAAGGCGTTGAGCAAGGTGGACTTGCCCACGTTGGGTTTGCCCACGATGGCGATCAGTCCACAACGCTGATCGGCAGGCGGCACGGCCACAGGGCTGGCCACCACACGGTGGCCTTTGCTGGCGGCCAGCATGGCGTCAATGTCTTGCGAGCTTTGTTCTGGACCAGCGGTTTGGGGATCTTGGGGTGAAGTCATGTCGACTCTTTTAAAACATCAAGCATGGCTGCTGCGGCGGCCTGCTCTCCTGCACGGCGCGACGCGCCAATGCCACGCTCGCAGCGGGCCAGTTCGGGAATTTCGCACTCAACATCAAAGGTTTGGCGATGTGCGGCACCCAAAGTGCCCACCACACGGTAGATGGGCAACTTGAGTTTGCGCGCTTGCAACCACTCTTGCAATTGTGTTTTGGGATCTTTGCCAACGGCTTGCATCTCGGGGTTGATTTCAACGCCCGAGAAGATGCGTTGCACCAGGGCATGTGCTGCGTCATAGCCCGCATCAAGGTAGACCGCGCCCAACACGGCTTCTAGCGCATCGGCCAAGATAGACGCGCGTTTTTGACCGCCCGAGCGCATTTCGCCTTCGCCCAAACGCAAGATGCCCGACAAGCCCAGTTCAACCGCCAAATGATGCAAGGTATCTTGCTTGACCAAGTTAGCTCGAACCCGCGAGAGGTCACCCTCAGGCAAGGTGCTCAAGCGCTGGTACAGCATATGGGCCACGCCCAAATTGAGCACCGAGTCTCCCAAAAATTCAAGCCGCTCGTTGTGGTCTGAACTGAAGCTGCGGTGAGTCAAGGCCTGCACCAGGAGCGCAGGATTGCGAAAACTGTACTGCAAGCGCTGTTGCAGGGTTTCAAGAATTTGCTGTTGGGTCAACGAGGGTTGGGGCATGGGTGCGCGTGAAGTCATTCAAAAGCGCCAATGCGCTTGAGATTGCCAAAGTTCATCCACACAAAGAACGCTTTGCCCACGATGTTTTTGTCAGGCACAAAGCCCCAATAGCGCGAGTCGAGCGAGTTGTCTCGGTTGTCGCCCATCATGAAGTAGTGCCCCGCAGGTACTTTGCAGCTCACGCCTTCGATGCTGTAGCGGCAGTTTTCTTTGAACGCAAAGTCATCGGCACCTGGCACAAAGGCGGGGCGATCCACATCGTTGAGCAAGTTATGGGTACGAAAGCCCGACATTTCTGAGGGCTTGGAGCCAATGGGCAGCTTCTCTTCGAACTGCTTGATGTAGCGCATGCTGTCTTCTTCAAAGAAGTCAGCGCGAACGTCCTTGGACACGGGTTGGCCGTTGATGGTGAGCTGCTTGTTCAAGTACGCCACTTCGTCACCGGGCACACCGACCACGCGTTTGATGTAGTCCAAGCTCGGCTTAGGCGGGTAGCGAAACACCATGACGTCGCCGCGCTGCACGGGGTTGCCCTCGGTGACTTTGAGGTTCAATACCGGCAAACGCACGCCGTAGTGAAATTTGTTCACCAAAATCAAGTCGCCCACCCACAGGGTAGGGATCATGGAGCCGGATGGGATTTTGAAAGGCTCGAACAAAAACGAGCGCAACACAAACACCACGGCGATGACCGGAAACAAACCCGCAGTCCAATCGAGCCACCAAGGCTGCATGAACAGACGAACTTTGGCCTCTGAGACGTCCACATCGGTTTGGGCAATGCCCAATTTGGAGAGCTCAGCGCGACGCTTGGCAGCCTCTTGCTCCAATTGCTGGGCGGCAGCTTGGCGTTGGGGCAAGAAGTAAAAGTGCTCTGCCAGCCAGTAAATGCCCGTGACCACGGTGGCCATGAACATCAGCAAGGCGAAGTTGCCTTCAATCAGTCCGAGGTACCAAGACCCGGCGTAGCTCACAAAGGCTGCGAGCACAAATGCGGTCAATGTTGCCATCAATCCTCCACCTGCAAGATGGCCAAGAAGGCCTCTTGGGGTACTTCCACCGAACCAATTTGTTTCATGCGTTTCTTGCCTGCTTTTTGTTTCTCAAGGAGCTTGCGTTTGCGACTGATGTCGCCACCGTAGCATTTTGCCAGCACGTTTTTACGCAAGGCCTTGATGGTCTCGCGCGCGATGATGTTGGCTCCGATGGCCGCTTGGATGGCCACGTCAAACATCTGGCGGCTGATGATTTCACGCATCTTGGCCACCACAGCACGTCCCCTGTATTGCGCTTGGGTGCGGTGCACGATGATGGACAGTGCGTCGACTTTCTCGCCATTGAGCAAGATATCAACTTTGACCACGTCAGAGGTACGAAACTCTTTGAACTCATAGTCCATCGAGGCATAGCCACGGCTGACTGATTTGAGCTTGTCAAAGAAATCGAGAACGATTTCCCCCAAGGGCATGTCGTAGGTGAGCATGACTTGACGGCCGTGGTAGGCCATGTTGAGTTGCACGCCACGTTTTTGATTGGCCAAGGTCATGACGGCACCCACATAGTCTTGAGGCATGTACAAGTGCACCGTGACGATGGGTTCGCGAATTTCTTGCATCTTGCCTTGGTCAGGCATCTTGGCAGGGTTCTCTACCAAGATGACTTCGCCATCGGGCTTGACGACTTGATAGACCACGCTGGGCGCCGTGGTGATCAAGTCTTGGTCGAACTCACGCTCGAGTCTTTCTTGCACGATCTCCATGTGCAAGAGGCCCAAGAAACCACAGCGAAAACCAAAACCCAGGGCTTGCGACACCTCGGGCTCGTAGTGCAGCGAGGAGTCGTTGAGCTTGAGCTTTTCCAAGGCATCACGCAAGGCATCGTATTGGTTGGCTTCTGTGGGGTACAAGCCCGCAAAGACTTGGGGCTGAATTTCTTTGAAGCCAGGCAAGGCTTGGGCAGCGGGACCGAGGTTGTTGGGTAACTTCTTCTCTAGGGTGATGGTGTCGCCCACCTTGGCAGCTTGCAATTCTTTGATGCCTGCAATGATGTAGCCCACCTGACCCGCTTCCAGGGATTCACGTGACTCGTTGGCGGGGGTGAACACGCCCAAGTTGTCGGCGTTGTAGACCGCGTTGGTCGCCATCATCTTGAAGCGCTCACCTTTGGCCAAGCGGCCATCGACCACGCGCACCAGCATCACCACACCCACATAGGTGTCGAACCAACTGTCCACGATCATGGCGCGCAACGGTGCGTTGGGGTCGCCTTTAGGCGCTGGGATCTTGGCCACCACGGCTTCGAGAATCTCCTCGATGCCCATGCCCGTTTTGGCTGAACAAGGTATGGCGTCGGTGGCATCGATGCCAATCACGTCTTCGATTTCAGCTTTGGCGTTTTCTGGATCTGCTTGGGGCAAATCCATTTTGTTGAGCACCGGAACAACTTCCACACCCAGGTCGAGTGCGGTGTAACAGTTGGCCACCGTTTGCGCTTCCACACCTTGGCTGGCATCGACCACCAAGAGGGCACCTTCACATGCCGACAACGAGCGCGAGACTTCGTAGGAGAAGTCGACGTGGCCCGGTGTGTCGATCAAATTCAGGTTGTAGATCTGTCCGTCTTTGGCTTTGTAGTGCAGCGCAGCTGTCTGAGCTTTGATGGTTATCCCACGCTCTTTTTCTATGTCCATCGAGTCGAGGACTTGCGCCTCCATGTCACGCTCTTCCAAGCCACCGCAACGCTGAATCAGCCGATCTGCGAGGGTAGATTTGCCATGGTCGATGTGAGCAATGATCGAGAAGTTTCTGATGTGGTTCATCAAGGGGTGCACTTAAGTGATTGAATTCAAAGGGCCGAAGACATGAAAAAAGGGCGCGTCAGATGCTGACGCGCCCAGAACCAACAAGCAATGGCAACTGCGATAGTTGGGAGTTCATTG
>CAIVLE010000211.1 GCA_903906635.1 uncultured Burkholderiales bacterium
CGCATCTGGCGCAGGCAAGAACGAGAGCGAATTTCACGTCCTTGACACATCCATGAACGAAAATCAGAAGGAATTAATCAATGAATCGATATGAACGAGCCCCTTCATTCATCGAAGCCACAGGAACAAATCTCAATGAATCGTCATCACTTTTCTGCCGTTTTTCTTGGCATCGCACTTTTTGCGCAGACCTGCGCACACGCTCAAGGGACACCAGTTGTCCAAGGTCCTGAAGCTGTAGCAGATTGGTTCCGTGCGGGCCAGGCGTTCATTGAACAAAGCAAGTCTTTGCACGACAACAACCGTCGTGCCAAGAATGTGGTGTTGTTTGTGGGGGACGGCATGGGCATCAGCACCATCACCGCAGCACGCATTCTGGAAGGTCAATTGAAGAACAAAAGCGGTGAAGAAAACCGCTTGTCGTTTGACCGATTCCCCTACACCGCATTGTCAAAAACCTATTCTTGGGACCAGCAGACCTCAGATTCAGCGCCAACCATGACGGCCATGGCCACTGGGTACAAAGCGCGCGAAGGCATGTTGTCAGTCAACCACACCACGGCTCGGGGTGAATGCAGTGCCGCTGTGATTGATGCCAAGAAGATACGCACAGTCCTTGAACACGCCGCCGAGATGGGCAAGTCCACCGGCATCGTGTCAACAGCGCGCATTACGCATGCCACCCCCGCGGCTTTGTATGCACACACGGCCATGCGCGATTGGGAGGCGGATTCCAACTTGCCCACCACGGACATCAACACTGGAGCACCTTGCCGCGGTGCTGAAGGCGCTGTCAAAGATATTGCGCGTCAAATGATTGAGGTCTCTCCACAAGTGCGAAAAAGCCTGAAGGTAGCTTTAGGTGGCGGACGTACTTACTTCATGCCCAGCACAGTGATGGATCCGGAATACCCCAAGGACAAAGGTCGTCGCTTGGATGGTAGAGATTTGACCCAAGAATGGGTTACCTCGCGAGCACCCTATGGCCAAGCCAGCTACGCTTGGAACAAGTCCCAATTTGATGCCTTTGAGCCTGCCAACAACAGCTACCTGTTGGGACTTTTTGAGCCTTCGCATGTGCAATATGAAGCTGACCGTGCCAATGACCCCGCTGGTGAGCCCTCCCTCACCGAGATGACCGACAAAGCGCTGCGCGTTTTGCTGAAAGACCCCAAGGGATTTTTTCTACATGTGGAGGGTGGCCGAATTGACCACGCCCACCATGCCGGCAATGCAAGCCGCGCTTTGACAGACACCATTGAATTTTCAAACGCCATTCAGCGCACCTTGGATGTGTTGAAAAACTCAGGTACTTTGGAAGACACACTCATCATCGTCACAGCTGACCACAGCCACACCTTCACGATCGCAGGCTACCCAAGCCGAGGCAACAACATCTTGGGTTTGGTGCGTGAAGTGCCAGCCAAAGATGGTTCGCCCCTCAAAAACAGTTTGGATGCCAATGGCCGCCCGTTCACCACTTTGGCTTATACCAATGGCCCGGGCGCACGCCCCAATGGTCGTCCAGACCTGACCAACGTGGACACGACTCATGTTGATTTCTTGCAAGAAGCCACCGTGCCTTTGGCAGCAGAAACCCATGCAGGTGAAGATGTGGCCATATACGCCCGCGGCCCCAAGGCACACTTGGTGCGTGGCTCAATGGAGCAAAACTGGATTTTTCACGTGATGATGGAAGCCCTCAAATAAGCATGGCCTCTTGTATCGCACGCGGCTTGTACTCTTGAAAATACCTTCGCTCAAACTTCTGGCGTGGGGAATAGCTTTTTGGGCGATTACCACCACGGCACAAGCCCAAGCACCTCAGCGCACGACATTCTCAGGCTTGAATCTGGATTCAGCCTTCACCTCTGTTGCGGCAAGGTATGTCGTCACGATCGTCCCTCCAACCTCAGCCAAGCCGCAAGAAAAAAACAAAACTCACACGTGGTACTTTTACAGGCAGCCTCAGCGCATCGCCCTGCTCAAAGGCAATGTCGATGAGATCTGGTACCGCGATGAGCAACAGCGCATCAGTTTTGAACGGGTATTTCACGACGATGAACGTGTGGTGGACTACAGCACTGGCGAATTAAAAACCTTGGGTGTCACCGTCAATTGGGCAGAACTCTCCACGTTTGTTCATCCAGAGGACTTGCGCCTTTTAAAGTTCAATTCAAAGCACGGCCTAGGCGACACAACACTTGTGCATCTGAACGGCGTCTTGGGTCAAGAGCGCTTGGCTATCGACTGGTTACCAGCACTGCAACTGCCAAAACGCATCACACGGCAAGACAAGAGCGGATTCAAGGTGCGCATGGAGTTGATGGAGTCGGCCGCAGTTGCGCCGAACACTTGGCCACATCCTGGCGCAAAGTCACCGGTTATTTGCACTTGGATGCTGCAGATTTTGGGGACATGAGCTACGACCCCGTCGTGCGCAAGTCAGAAGCGCTGGACCTGCGCCTGGGTTGGCGCGCCCCCCATGCGCACGACTGATCACCCTCGCGTGAGTCCTACATATTTAAGGACATAGGCGCGCTATGAGGTGTTGGAAGCGAACAAGGTTAGCCCCCATCTCCATATTTTTGATTCAAAGCATCGAACCTGTCTTTGTCCACGTAGCGTTGACGCTCTTCAAACGTAGCGACCAAGCCCGAGCTTTCTAGTAACTGGCCATCACTTTGCAAAGCCTGCAAGGCCAATTTAGACCCCATCAAAGCCCCTTGCAATGCCGCGTTGGCATACAACACCATGCCAAAACCCCACTCTCGCAACTGACTCAAGTCAGGGGCTGGCGTTTTACCGCCAATCACGATGTTGATGATTTGTGGGCATGCAATGGAGGCAGGGATTCTTTGGATTTCCTCCAATGACGTGGGGGCCTCTAAAAATGTGACATCAGCACCAGCTTCTGCATAGCGATTGGCGCGCTCCACAGCGGCCTCAAATCCGTCAATAGCGCGCGCGTCTGTGCGTGCAATGATCAAAAAATCTGGATCATCTCGGGCATCCACAGCGGCTCGAATTTTAGAAACCATCTCAGCGCATGGAATGATTGACTTGTCATTGAAATGCCCACATTTCTTGGGCATGACCTGATCCTCAAGTTGAATCGCATTGGCGCCTGAACGCTCCAAAACCCTGACCGAGTGGTAAACGTTGAGTGCGTTGCCAAACCCAGTGTCGGCATCCACGATCAGGGGCAAGTTCACGGCGTCTCGAATCGCTGCCGTGTGCTGTGCAATGTCTTGCAGACTCATGAACCCCAAATCCGGGATGCCATAAAACGTATTGGTCAGACCTGCCCCACTCAAGTAAACCGCCTCAAAACCGAGGTCGGCAATCAATCGAGCAGTCAATGCATTGGCTGCGCCAGGAACCAACAAGCCTCTTCGATCGTTCAATTTTTGCCGCAACAGCGTACCCAATGTCATCACTTCTCCTTGACCCTGCCTGAGCGCCTCGAGGCGGCACTCAAAAACAAAGATCAAGGGTAACATCACGGACACGTTTTGAACGCTCACTCATGCGTCACAGAAAACCCAGGTTGCGTAGACGCGGTTTTGGGCGTTGAAGGTTTGGGGCTGTTGATTTCTCTGAGAAAACCAGTGGGTTTGTTACCGATTTAAAAAAATGCAAGAAGGTCGTCGTAAGGTCGCATCGTTCATTTGAAAGTCTCAATATGCACAAACTATTGACATCGCTTTATTTCGGCTTAACCGCCTTGAGCCTGGGTTTGAGCGCTCATGCCCAATCCGCCTGGCCCAACAAACCCATCAAATTGATCGTGCCGTTTTCTGCGGGGGGCGCTAACGATTTGATGGCACGTTCTGCGGCAGAAGGTGCTTCAAAAATTCTGGGGCAAGCGGTGATTGTGGAAAACAAACCCGGTGGTGGCACCACCTTGGGTGCTGATGTCGTGGCAAGGAGTCCTGCCGATGGATACACGTTCTTGATCAGTGCGGCGGGCGTGATCTCCAACAGCATGATCAAAAAATCAATGCCTTACAAAGACAGTGATTTGACGCCAGTGGTCATGATTGGTTTGGCCCCTTCTGTGGTTCTCGTTCCTGCCAACTCGCCTTACAACGATTTGAAAGAATTCATTGCGGCATCCAAGAGCGGTCCCGGGTTTCATTGGGCCACCGCAGGCACGGGAAGTACACCTCACTTTGTTTCTGGCATTTTAGAGACCAAGTACGGCGCCAAACTCGACCTGGTGCCCTACAAAAGCGGCTCAGAGTCCATCTCGGCGGTGCTGAGCAACCAAGTCGAAGGGACCTCAGAGGCGAGCATCGTTGCCCTCCCCTATATCAAGAGCGGCAAACTCAAAGCCCTCGCCAATACTTGGACATCGCGCATTTCGGTCTACAAACAACTCTCCACCGCCAGTGAACAAGGTTTCAGTGAGCTGCGCATTGCCCATTGGGCCGGCATCCATGCACCCGCAGGGACGCCAGCGGACATTCTCGACAAAATGAGCGCTGCCGTCGACGCGGCCATGAAGATGGCGGAGATCTCTGAGCGTTTGAAAAATGTGGGTATTGAACCTGTCGGCGGCACACGCGCTTCCTTCAATAAGTTTGTGGATGAAGAGCGTCAGCGTTTATCCGCTGTGGTCAAAGCCACCCACATGAAAGACGAGTGATTTTTGAGTCCTCAACATTTATTAGCCCCCACAGGCTCGCTGCGCGCGGGCATGAATTTGGGCAACACCCTCTTCACTCGCCAAGACGCTTCAGGAGCCTTGCTAGGCGTGAGTGTGGACTTGATGCAAGAGCTGGCAAACCGCCTGGGCGTCCCCCTTGAACTCGTGCTCTATGACGAGCCCGGACAAGTGGCCGATGACTCATCGAGCGGCAAATGGGACATTGCGATCTTGGCGATTGAAAAAAGTCGGACTCAAGTCCTGAGCTTTTCGCCTGCCATGACAGAGATTGAAGCGGGCTACATCGTGCCCAATAATTCTGAGCTCCAACATGCCGACCAAGTCGATGCCTTGGGAGTGACGATTGCTGCGCCCATCAAGGCGGGTTATGAGCTCTACCTCAGTGGGTCACTCAAACATGCATCCATTGTTCGCACCAAAAACTTTGCACACTCGCTGGAGGTTTTTAACCAGCACAAAGTGAACGCTTTGGCGGGACTTAAACCCAACTTGATCGAGTCGCTCAATAAGCTGCCTGAGAGTCGCTTGTTGCCAGGCAATTTCATGACCGTCAACCACGGTTTTGCCCTACCCCGTGAAAGGTCTATGGGGGCTGAGTTCTTACAGACCTTTGTCAAAGACTTGATTGCTTCAGGCTTTGTGGCACGCTCTATCGGTAAGCATCAAATCAAAGGGCTAACGGCGTTGTCGCTTTGAGCGCACTTGCCCCCTCCCAAGCACAACCCTTAGCAGAGTCACCTGAGCTCAAGGGCGCCCAATCAGGCGATCCGTCCGCATCACGGGGTATTTGTTGTACGTGGGGTCATGGTATGGGATTTGGCTGATCCAAAAATCCATACGTTGCTCAGGATCTTCTTGGAAACGCTCGTCGCGGTCCATGCGAACTTGATACTCCTTACGCAACGCTGGCAACTTGCGCTGCAAACCTTCGCCATAACGCTCTCTAATGCGTCGGTCCTCAGAAAACATCCACTGCGCAATTTGCAGTTGACGGTGGTTCGAAATGTGATCGGTAATTTCGTAGGCCGTGTTGAACAACCCCCACCGCGACAAAGAGTCAGGCGCGACGGGTTCGAGCAAATGGGCCACCAACAATGAACGCGCTTGGCGAATCGGCACATAAATCGAGCCGGCCATCAGGTTGGTTTGCGCGTTGACCCATTCACCGGTGACAAAGGTTCTCAGGCGCCCTTGAAATGTTCGGGACTCAAATGAAATGCTCTCGGGATCGACCTGAAGTTGCTGAACCTCCACACCTTGCATCGCTTTGTCCAACACGTGATAAGTGATGTTGTGTTTTTGTAAATAAGGCAACACCACCGAAACCCAACCTGCAGGGATGATGTACCCGGCTTGTGGAAAACTCACGATGGCATTGTTGACAGGTTGAATATCCCCAAAAACTGGCACCCTCCACATCGTAGGTCGATTCACGTGGTACGTGATGTGACGCCCTCCCACCACGGGCGCATCGCTGTGTGTGGTGTATTCGTAACCCGCAAGATCGGTTTGTCCTGTCTCAATCTCGGTGCCTGTCTCAAGCATGTTGTGCCAATCCAAGGCCACCGATTGGCTGAACATGCCCAGGGCGTTTTCATCGGCCAGCTGTGCAACGCTTAGCAAATGTTTGCCTTGCTTGGCGATCAACTCAAGTGCTGCGGTCAAAACATCTAGGCTTGTTTTCACACGTTTTGCATATGGATCCCATGCATGGTCTTCCACCAAGATTCCCAAGCGATTTCGAAGTACTGCATAGACGTGTGAAAACCGAGGGGCATCTGCGTCTCGCATGATGCCCGCGCGTGGATTTTCAAAATCCAACAAGACAGGCGTGAAGTCCAACGGGCGGTGTCCACTGGCCGTCAAATGCTTCATCATGTCTGAAGAAAATTGGTCAGACACCTCCCTCAAAGCATCGTCTACGCCAAACATGGGCGACATCGACAAAGACACGTCATGGCGAAAACGCACGCCATCGGTCACGTGCAAATCGAGCGTAAGCAACGGGTCCCACTCGGAGATGAGTTGCAGCATGGCATTCATCTCTGAGGTCTGCCCCAACATCCAGTCTCGATTCAGGTTGATGCGTTGCGCGGTGACCCGCTCGCCTTGCATGCTAGGACCATTCTGGTTGGGCCGGTTGAAGGGGCTTGGGCGTTCATGCCCATCCACATTGAACACGGGGACAAACAAAAACACTTGATGTTTGAGAGGGTCATTGGACGGTGGCTTTTTAAGCCAGTCACGCACCAAGATCAATCCGGCATCCTTGCCGTCGATTTCACCTGCATGGGTTCCCCCAATCGCCAGCACCACAGGAACCTTCAAGCGCTTGGCTTGGTCGGGTGACAAAGCACCACTGCGGCTGATGGCCATGGCCCAGATGGAACGGCCTTCGGCCGTTCTCCCTATGTTCAAACAACGCACCGTATCTGGGAAGGAGTTGGCAAACCGGTCACACGCTGCCTTGACCTCTTCATAAGAGCCCGTGCGGCGGAATTGACTGCTTTCAACCTCCCATGTGTCTGAGGGTTCTGACTTCGTCTGTGCCTGCGCCTGCGCAGTCGCGCTCATGATCAAAGAAAGGAACAGGCCAGCGAGTATCTTTTTTGCGCTCATTGACAAAGAAATGAAGTGATGGCTTCATTGTCCCACCTTGATTTGTGACAAGGGGATTGGGCTCAACCTTTCCAACCAAAGTCCAAGGGCAATCCCACGTAGTTCTCTGCCACCGAACGAGCGCCTGCGTCACTGTGCACCAAGTAGTCCAACTCGGCTTCTTGAAACTTTTGTCCTATCTCGCCTTGATCCGGAAAACGGTGCATCAAACTGGTGAACCACCACGAGAACCGCTCGGCACGCCATATGCGCGCCAAACAACGGGTGGAGTAATGGTCGATGCCCACCTGTGATTTCTCAACACACGCTTCAATCAATGCGTCCGAGAGGTACTTCACATCAGTCGCCGCCAAATTGAGGCCTTTTGCCCCAGTAGGGGGCACGATGTGTGCGGCGTCCCCAGCCAAAAACAAGGTGCCAAACCGCATGGGTTCTGTGACAAAGCTGCGCAATGGCGCAATGCTTTTTTCGATGCTCGGACCTGTGACCAAGCGTTCGCGGGCCTCTGGGTCTAAGCGGTGGCGCAATTCCGTCCAAAAGGCCTCGTCGCTCCAGCTCTCCACCTTGTCCGTCAACGGCACCTGCAAGTAATAGCGGCTTCGAATCAGACTGCGTTGCGAGCACAGGGCAAAGCCGCGTGGGCTGTTGACGTAAATCAGTTCTTCGTGCACCGGCGGCGTGTCGGACAGCACGCCCAGCCAACCAAAGGGGTACACCTTCTCGAACTCTTGAATCGAGCTTCGCGGCACGCTGGCACGACACACGCCATGAAACCCATCGCAGCCAGCAATGTAGTCACAGTCGATGGTATGGCGTTGCCCGTCGACGCTGTAACTCACACTGGGGTGCTCGCTGTCAAAGCCGTGGATTTGCACGTCATCGGCGCTGTACACCGTGGTCAGGCCTGCAGCTTGGCGGGCGTCCATCAAATCCCGGGTCACTTCGGTTTGGCCATAGACCATCACCTGCTGACCGCCGGTCAACCCCGCCAAATCGATGCGGTGGCGCTCACCTTTGAACAACAAGTCAAACCCGGTGTGCGCCAGGCCTTCGCGCTTCAAACGTGCGTCCACGCCCGCTTGCGCCAACACGTTGAGAGTCACTTGCTCCAAGACACCAGCGCGAATTCGGCTCAGCACGTACTCTGGACTTTGGCGCTCCACGATGACAGCATCGACCCCTGCCTTGTGCAACAACTGCCCCAACAGCAGCCCAGAGGGACCGGCTCCAACAATCACAACTTGCGTGCGCATACTCATACCCCTTAATGAACGAATGCTGCGAGATTAAGGGCACACCAGCCCCCCTCGGCCTGGCCAAGCACAATGCTGCGCGATGAATAGAATAGACGCACGATGATCGCGCAACCTTCCCCACCTCGCTCCCAGATCCAAAAAGCCGATTGGATTGAAGGCATGGCCCGTGGCATGGCAGTTTTAGAAAGCTTTGACACCGAACGCCAGCGACTCAATGCCACCTTGACCGCTCAACGCACTGGACTCACGCGCGCTGCCGCACGCCGCCATCTGCTCACCCTCACCCACTTGGGGTATTTGGAAACCGATGGTCAGTATTACTGGTTGTCAGCCAAGGTGCTGGGGTTTGCCGGCAGCTATCTGTCTGGCGCACGGTTACCCCGTGCGGTTCAGCCTACCCTGCACCAACTGAGCTTGGCCACCCAGTTGTCATGTTCGGTGGCCGTGCTGCAAAACGATGCCGTCATCATCGTGGCGCGCGGGATTTGGCAGGGCTTTGAACTTCCGGCCAAAGCCAGCCACACCGTGCTGGCTTATGGCTTGCACGTAGGCACCCGACTGCCAGCGCATGCCACCTCCACCGGCCAGGTGTTGCTGGCCAACTTGGAACCTTCACAACTGCAAGATTGGCTCAAAGCCAACAGCTTGAGTCGTTTGACCCCCAACACCTCCACGCAAGCCCTGGCCTTGAAGAAAAAACTTCACCAAGTGGCCAAGCAAGACTACTGCGTGGCCAATCAAGAGCATGAGTTGGGGGTTGACGCTTTGGCGGTCCCGCTGAGAAACGCCCGAGGCGACACGGTCGCCGCCTTGAACTTGGTGCGCTCAGGTGCAGCATCCACCTCGGTTGATTTAGCCGCGCGTTGGCTGCCCCTGCTGCAACACACCGCTCAATCGCTCAGAACACTGATTTAGAACCCTGATTTAGAACCCTCATCTAGAACCCACATTGATGTCCTGAGCTCAAGCCCTCATTCGGTGTCCATGCCTTTGGCGCGGTAAATGGCCTGGGCTTGAGGTTTCTTCATGAACGCCAGCATGGACTGGGCCGCCGTCTTTTGTGTGGCTTGCGCCAACATGCCGGCAGAAAACACAGTGTAGAGCTGCATCTGGGCGGGCAAAGGCCCCACATAGTCGGCCCCCGGCACAGCTTTGAGCTCGCTGATCATCTGAACCGCCAGGGCAGCCTCCCCCTGGACCACCAACTCCGCCACCAGCCCACCCGCTGGAATTTTTGACTTAGGCTTGACCTCGTTGGCTAGGCCCATTTTTTCGACCAAGCCAGCAAAGTAAAGTCCACTGGCGCCTGTGCCTGTATAGGCGACCGAGGGTGTGTCCAATAGCGTTTGTTTCAATGCGGCCACCGTGCTGATATCGGGATGCGGTGCACCCGCTTTGACCGCCACACCGATGCCTGACTTGGCCATGTCGGTGCGCGTGCCAGGCTGCAAACGGCCTTGCTGGGTCAGGCTGTCAATCAAAGGTGCCGTCAAAATCACCAAGTCAGCACTCTCGCCGCTTTTGAGTCGATCCATGATGATGTTGGACGTGTTGTAGCTGATGGTCACGCGCTGGCCCGACTCGCGCTCAAAGGCGGGAATGAGCTCTTGCATGATGCTCGAGACACCGGTGGACGCGATGATGGACAAGTCAGCCAAGACACACGTGCTCAGCAACTGCAAGGCCACCAGAACAATCAAACGAGTAATAAACACCGGAGTTTCCTTTCAAAGAATGCATGGAGCGGCTCGGGCTCGATGCGGCATACAAGATCGTCTCAATCTAATTTAATTTTCGCTGACTTGATCAACTTGGCCCAGTCGTTCAAGTCCTCCGTGATTTGCGCGGCAAACTCCTCTGAGCTGTTGCCCACGGGCTCCATTGCATCGGCCATGATGCGAGCTTGAAAATCAGGGCGCTTGATGATCGACGCCACATCATCGTGGATTTTCTTCACCAGTTCTTTGGGCATGCCTGCAGGCCCCAAAAAGCCATACCAGGCATCGATGCGAAAACCGGGCAAAGTCTCAGAGATGGCAGGCACTTGCGGCATGGCTTTGGAACGCTTGGCGCTGGTCACCGCGAGCGCTTTGAGTTTGCCGCTTTTGGTGAGTTGCAGCGATGCCGTGATGCCTCCAAAAATCAAAGGCACGTGTCCTGCCATCACATCGTTGACACCTTGACCAAACCCCTTGTAGGGCACATGGGTGATGTTCACATCGGCCATGTGCTTGACTGTTTCCATCGACAAATGTTGCTGTCCACCAGCCCCCGAGGACGCATAGGTGATTTGTCCGGGCTGCTGTTTGGCCATCGCAATCAGTGACTTCACGTCGTTGGCTGGGAAATTGGGATTGGCCAACAACACAAAAGGTCCGGTCGCCGCATTGATGATGGGCGTGAAGTCTTTGGTGACGTTGTAGGGAATGCTGTTGAACAAATTGGGGGCTATGGTGATGGTTGCATCGGCCGCAAACAGCAACGTATAGCCATCGGGTGCGGACTTGGCCACATAGTCAGTGCCAATGGTGCCGCTGGCGCCGGTCTTGTTGTCCACCAGTACGGATTGTTTCCAAAGCGTGGAGAGTTCTTGCGACAACAAGCGACCATAAATATCGGGGGTGCCCCCCGGGGGGAAAGTCACAATGACCTTGACGGGTTTGTTGGGATAACCCTGAGCCCATGCGGCGAATGGGCTGGCTGCCAGAGCACACACACCCAGCACTGTGACTTTCAACACATGGCTTAGACCTAGCTTCATAGATGCCTTTCTGCGACAGACGCAATATATGCCGCACCGCTATTATTCGGTTGAACAAAGGAGACATCGCGATGGCACGCACAGGGTTTGGGGTAATTTTTCACGCACTCGCAGAAGCCCTCCTGTGCGCGCTCATGCAGCCTGTTGGGGCGCAAGAGACTTGGCCGAATCGACCCGTCAAATTGGTGGTGTCCTCATCTCCGGGGGGAGGCACCGACATGTATGCACGCATGGTCGGGCAAGCGCTCTCGGAAGTCTTCAAACAACAGTTTGTGGTCGAGAACCGACCAGGAGCCAGCGGAAACATCGGCGCTGCCAGTGTGGCCAAGTCGGCCCCGGACGGCTACACCTTTTTGGTCTCAGCCAACACGTCCTTGACCATCAATGCCAGCTTATTTAAAAACCTGAGCTACGACGCTGAACGCGACTTTGTCCCCATCATGCGCGCGCTCGGCCCATTGGCGTTGGTGGTCAACCCTGCGCTGAAAGTCCGCAACCTCCAAGAGTTCCTCGCGCTGGCCAAAAAAGAACCCGGCAAACTGTCATTTGGCTCGGCTGGCACAGGGAGCACCACCTATTTGGGTGTGCGCATGCTGGAGGAAAAAACCGGCGCCAGTTTTTTACACGTGCCCTACAAAGGCCTGGGACCCGCTTACCAAGACCTGTTGGCTGGACAAATTCAATTCATGTTTGCCGATGTGGCCTCGGCGCTGTCGCTGATTCGCGCGGGCAAACTCATGGCCCTGGCACTGGAACAACGCACCCCCTTGTTGCCCGGCGTCCCGACCCTGAGCGAGGCCGGTGTGCCTGACCTCAACACCCACAGCTCCTTCAGCCTGGTGGCACCGACCGGTACACCAAGCGTCATTGTCGAGCGTATGAACCAAGAGTTGGCGCAACTGGCCAAATCAAGCGCCTTTGCCAGCAAACTCGAAGCCCAAGGCCTGGTGGCCGAAGCGCCGAACCTGAGTGGCTTGGCCACATCGATGAAGCAAGAGCGCGACGCCTATGCGAGCTTTATCAAGCGCAACAACATCACTGCCAGCGATTGAGACCCCCTCCATGCAAAACCGCAGCACCCAACTCTTGCTGAACTTTGGGCACGCCATCGACCATATGTTTTTGCTGATCTTTGCCACGGCAGTCTCCAGCATCGCGGCAGAGTTTGGTTTAGAGCACTGGGAAGATTTGATGCCCTACAGCGTGGCCGCATTTTTCTTGTTTGGCATAGGCTCTTTGCCTTCTGGCAAATTGGGTGACCAATGGGGACGTCGCCCCATGATGGTGGTATTTTTTTTAGGCATAGGTACTGCCAGCATTTGGGTCAGCCAAACCCACACCCCCCTGCACATGGCCACAGCCTTGGCCTTGCTCGGAGCCTTTGCCTCGATTTATCACCCAGTGGCAATTCCGATGTTGGTCCAAGGGTCTGCGCGACCGGGTTGGACCATTGGCGTCAATGGGCTGTGTGGTAATTTGGGCGTGGCTTTGGCTGCTGTAGTGACCGGCTTTTTTGTCAAATACTACGGTTGGCGCATGGCATTTCTCATCCCTGGCGTCATCAGCATCGTGTGTGGATTCGCCTTTGCTCGCTGGGCGACCCAAGAGGCCACAGCCCCATCTAAGAAAAAATCAACGCCCATGCAGCCCAGCGGCCTGTCCATGCCCGCCCTGTTGCTGATCATGACTTTGGCGTCTACCTGCAGCAGTTTGCTGTTCAACCTGTCGACCAACAGCAACTACGAGTTGCTGGCCGACAAACTTGTAGGGCTGACTCAAGACCCAGCGCAAATCGGCATGCTGCTGGGCCTGGTGTACGCAGCAGCCTCCCTGTCGCAGCTGTGGGTGGGACACTTGATTGACAGAGTCCCTCTCAAACATCTGTACCTTCGCATCTTGGCGTTCCAAGCCCTGGTGTTGATCGTGGCCACCCAAGCCAATGGTTGGTGGTTTTATGGCGTGCAGTTTTTGTTCATGGCAGGGGTGTTTGGCGCCATCCCCTTCACCGACGCGATGATTGTGCGGTTCGTGGACGACACCATGCGCTCGCGCGTCACGGGCATGCGCTTGGCCGTCTCGTTTGGGGCCAGCTCCATTGCGGTGCTGCTGATTGGCCCCATCGTCAAACAGTCGGGCTTCACCACTTTGCTGGCCGTCATGGCGGTCTCGTCGCTGGTGACTCTGGCTGTCATCAGCCAACTGCCTGCCAGCGAAAAGCCGGCTTAAAGACCGTGTGACGCCTCAATCTTTGAGGCACCACGGGCATCTGTGGCGCACCACAGCGTCAAGTCAACGCAGGCTAAGACACACGACTCAAAAGTCTTTGGCCAAGGCGTCTGCCGCGCGGGCCAACAAGCCCGCATCCACCCCCACCGCCGTGAACAGTGTGCCGAGTTGGATGAAGCGATGCGCTAATTCTTTGTCGCCCGTCAAAATACCCGCCGCTTTGCCACAGGCTGTGATACGACGGATGGCATCATCAATCGCTGCCAACACGCTGGGGTGCTTGAGTTGGCCCGGAAAACCCAGACTTGCCGACAAATCAGCCGGACCGATGAAGATGCCATCCACACCATCTACCGCTGCAATGGCTTCAATTTCATTGAGGGCCGCCTGGGTCTCAACTTGCACCAGCAAGCACAACTCTTGCTCACACCGCTGCATGTAATCTGCCGTCCTGCCAAAGCGTGTGGCACGCGTCAACGCACTCACGCCACGCATGCCACGGGGGGCATAACGCATGGAGCGAACCGCTTGTTCGGCCTCCGACGCGTTTTGGACATACGGAATCAGCAAAGTCTGCGCACCTATGTCGAGCAGCCGCTTGATCGCCAACGGGTCGTTCCACACCGGGCGCACCACCGCTTGGGTGGCATAGCCGGCGATGGTCTGCAACTGCTGCAAGATGGTGTCCATCTCATTGGGCGAATGCTCCATGTCCAATAGCAACCAATCAAAACCAGCTCCGGCCACCGCCTCGGTGGAATAGGTACTGGCCAGCGTGGTCCAAAGACCTTTTTGATGCACGCCCGATTGAATGGCACGCTTGAACAGATTGACGGGTAGGTCCATGTTTGATCTTTAAATGAATTGCACGCTGACGCTGCCCAATGGGCCAAAGTCACCAAACATGGTGTCGCCTTTACGGGCAAACACCACACGCGTGAAGGACCCAGACAAAATGATGTGCCCCTTTTCTAGCGTCACGCCATGCTGACCCAATTTGTTGGCCAACCAAGCCACGCCCAACGCGGGATGCCCCAACACGCCAGCGGCAACACCCGTCTCTTCAATGTCAGAGTTGCGGTACATCAAAGCACTCACCCAGCGCAGGTCCACATCCATGGGACGAACGGGGCGACCACCCAAAACCAAACCAGCCGCAGCGCCGTTGTCAGCCACGGTGTCGTAAATCTTGCGTTGGTCCACCAAGCGCGCGTCCACGATTTCAAGGGCAGGAACGACGTACTCGGTGGCACGCAACACATCAACCAAGCCAATACCCGGTCCCTTGAGAGACTCACCGAGCACAAAGGCCAACTCCACCTCAACGCGTGGCAAACAGAAGTTGGCGTGGGGCACTTTGGCACCCTCTGCAATCAACATGGTGTCAAGCAAATGGCCATAGTCCGGTTCGTCGATTTTGGAGGAGGCTTGCATGGCCTTGGACGTCAGACCCACCTTGTGGCCAATCAGCTTGGCACCGTCTTGGATTTTGCGAGCCGCCACCGCACTGGAGATGGCGTATGAGTCTTCCAGTTGAATGTGAGGGAAAGTGTCCGACAACAACGTGGCTTGCTTGTGGTCTTTTTCTGCCTGCAACAACCGCTCAACGGCTTGCTGTCTTTCTGCTTCGTTCATCATGTGTCGATCTCCTAGATTGAATTACAAAGAATGAGGTCTTACACCACCGTCTCAGACAGCAGCGCGTATTGTCTGAGGCAGGACTGTAGCTCCTTTCAAAGGCCTCCCCATGATGGCTACTATTGAGCCTGTCAATAATCAGCTGCACCATGAAACTCAACGCACTCGACCTCAATTTGCTGCTGGTCTTCGATGCCATTTTTCGCACCCAGGGCGTCACCCTAGCCTCCCAAGAGCTGGGACTCACGCAGTCCTCCGTGAGCAATGCCTTAGGCCGTTTGCGGGACTACTTTCAAGACCCGCTGTTTGTTCGCATCCAAGGGTCCATGCAGCCCACGCCCTTGGCCCAAAACCTGTCTGAGCCAGTCAAAGCGGCACTGGGCCATTTGCGACAAGCGATTGAAGAGAGGCGGCAATTCAATCCAAGCACCAGTCAACGCACGTTTTCTGTGTGCACCAGCGAGGTGGGGCAACGGGTATTTTTGCCCAAACTGTTGGCGCACTTGAGTCAAGTCGCGCCCTCGGTCAGCGTGTCGATTGTGGACACCCCCAGCGACCGCATCGACGCCAGCCTGACCAGCGGAGAAATTGATTTGGCGGTTGGATTTTTTGGCGATTTTGGTCCCAACTTCTATATCCAACGTTTATTCCGTGAGCACTATGTGGTGTTGATCCGAGCCAACCACAGCACCATCCAAGACAATTTGAGCTTGGAGCATTATTTGCAAGCTTCGCATATTTCTTACCTCCCCTCCTCGGCCAGCCACGACGCCGTGGACCATTTGCTAGATCAAGAGTTCAACAACCTCGGGGTCAAGCGTCACGTTGGCCTGCGGGTGGCCCACTCCATGGGTTTATCGAGCATCGTCTCGCAAACTGATTTGATGGTCACGGTGCCTTCGCGATTGGCCGAAACCTTTGGGCCCAGCGAAGGCTTACGGGTGCTGCCCTTGCCCATCGACATTGGCATGATTGACATTCGCCAACACTGGCATGCACGCTTTCACCAAGACCCGGCCAACCAATGGCTACGTGCACAGTTTCGCTTACTGTTCCAAGCCTGAGACCCTGGGACCAGCGGCCCCGCAGACGCCAACATTCGTTTGGTCAATGGTAGGAATTGATCACCCGGTATTGGCCCAGCGCTTAACAGGCGATAAGCTCTGCCACTTCTCTTGACTACCCCACGCCGCCCATGATCCACCTTCACGACATCCGCTATGTCCGACTTGGCACCCGAGATTTAGAGGGCGCTACCCGCTACGCCGACACCATCTTGGGGCTGCGTGTAGGAGAACAAATCGGCAACCCCAAACATGGCAGCAGCGTGTACCTGCGCAGCGATGACAGAGACCACACCTTGGTGTACTTTGACGGAGATCCACGCGACCACACGGTCGGTTTTGAACTCCGCGACGACGCCGCGCTGCAAGACGCAGCGGCTCAGCTCGAGCGCATGGGCTACCCTTTCACGCAAGGCAACGCCGATGGCTGCGAAATGCGCCACGTCCAAGCCTTCTTGAATTTCAAAGATCCCAGCGGCAATTCGATCGATTTGCTGGTGCGCCCGCACCATTGTGGGGTGCCATTTTTCCCCACCCGCGACACTGGCAGCACTGGCTTTTCGCACGTGGGGCTTCGTACCACCGACCCGGTACGCGACGAGAAATTTTGGACCGAGGTGCTCAGCGCCAAGGTCAGTGACCGTATCGGACAAGCTCCCTTGTTGCGAATTGACGAAGTTCATCACAAGATTGCCTTGTTTCCCTCCACATTTGCTGGCGTTCAACACATCAACCACCAGGTCGAGTCCATCAATGACATCATGCGTTCTTGGTACTTGCTGCAAAAGCACGGCGTGCGCGTGGTGTTTGGCCCGGGTCGACACCCCACTTCGGGCGCCATGTTTTTGTACTTTGAAGGGCCGGACGGTATGGTCTATGAATTCTCCAGTGGCGTGCGCTTGATCACAGACCCCGATGACATGCCGCGCCAATTCCCCTTTGATGCCAAATCATTTTGTATGTGGGGCTCGGTACCCGATATTGCTGAATTCAAAACCCCATGACACACCCGACCCCCACCCCCGCTCAAGAACAATTGGTGCGCACTACGGGCCGCGCGTTGGCTCGTGCCGGTTTGGCTACGGCCTATGGACACTGCAGTCTTCGACTAGATGCTGAGCATTTTTTGGTCTGTGCGCCACGCCCCATGGGCTTGCTCACGTCCCAAGACAGGGGCAGCGTCGTGTCGATCCATGGTCCCTTGCCCGAAGGCGTGCTGGGCGAAGTGCGCATCCACCAACAGGTCTACCTACGCCGCCCTGAGGTCAACGGCATTTGCCGATTCTTTCCGCCCCATGTCATGGCCTTGTCGGCGATGAAATTGACGCCCACAGCGCGCCATGGGTTTTCAAGCTACTTTTACCCCCAAGTGCCCAGATGGCATGACACGGCGCTGGTTCGCAATGAAGCTGCGGCCGTGGGTGTGGCACAGACACTGGGACAAGGCAACGCGGTGGTGGTCAGCGTCAACGGCGCAGTGACCGTGGCCGATTCGATTCAAAAGGCGTTGGTCTTGGCTTGGTTCTTGGAAGATGCAGGCCGCGTGGAGAATGCCGTACAAGCCGCAGGACACAGCAACACCCAGATTTTTGACACAGCACAACAAGCCCAAGAACGTGCCACTTGGAACGGTGGCATCGTCGAGCGCATGTGGGACTTCCTGACCCACAACGACATCGAAGAGAGACACACATGATCATCAAAAACCAACACGACGTCACCACAGCTGTCTTGGCTGAACTCGAACACGCCAGCGACGAACGCTTCAAAACCATCATGAAGGCCGCAGTGATCCACCTGCATGGCTTTGCACGTGACGCCCAATTGACCGAAGCAGAGTTTCACCAAGTCTGCGCCTGGGTGGCGAAACTGGGACAACTGACCACGCCCTCACACAACGAAGTGGTGTTGGCGGCCGGCTCAATGGGACTGTCTTCGCTGGTGTGTTTGCTCAACAACGGCGACAAAGGCCAGACTGAGACCACCGCCAATTTGATGGGGCCGTTTTGGCGCCAAGACGCACCGCGCATGATGTCGGGCGACTCACTGGTGCGCTCCCCCACCCCTGGCGTGCCCATCTTCGTCAATGCTTGGGTCAAAGACCTTCAAGGCCAGCCCGTGGCAGATGCCCAAGTGGATGTGTGGCATACCTCGGCCGAGGGGTTTTACGAAAACCAAGACCCCGAGCAAGCCGACATGAATTTACGCGGCACCTTCACCACCGATGCCAACGGGCACATTGCCTTTCAAAGCATCAAACCCTGCGGCTATCCGATTCCCTTGAGTGGCCCTGTGGGTGCGCTGCTGCGTGCGCAAAGTCGGCACAACATGCGCCCAGCACACATCCATTTCATGATCAACAAAACGGGGTACAAAACGCAGTTCTCACAGGTGTACTCCAGCGACGATCCGTTTTTGGACACCGATGTGCAATTTGCTGTGACCCAGGCCTTGGTTGGCCACTATGTGCTGCACGCCGACACGCCTGCCCCCAACCCCGACGTCACAGGGCCTTGGTACTCGCTTGACTACACCTTTGTGATCGAGCCCGGAGAGAACCGATTGCCTCCCCCTCCCATCACCGGCAAAGCCACGGCAGCTAGACCGGTCAATGAGGTTTTACCTCCCAGGGCGAGCGCGCGCTGAGATCAATCGATCTGCGCACCTGATGCTTTGACCACCTCGCCCCACTTGGCGAGGTCGTTTTTGAGCATCGTGCCAAATTCAGCCGGTTGGGTGATCAAGACATCCGCGCCCTGTGCGTTGAATTTCTCAATCACCTCTTTGTTTTTCAACACGTCTTGAATGTCTTGGTTGATGCGTCGAACCACAGCTGCTGGCGTTTTTGCGGGTGCAAACAAACCAAACCAAGGGGACACGTCAAACTCCTTGTAGCCAGCTTCTGCAATCGTGGAAATCGTGGGGAAGTTGGACGAACGCGTCCCGCTGGTGAGCGCAATTGGGCGCAAAGTGCCGTTCTTGATGGCCCCTGCCACAGATGGCAAACTGGTGAACACCATGTTGATTTGCCCCCCCATCAAATCTTGCATGGCGGGGGCGGCCCCGCGGTAAGGAATGTGTTCCAGCTTGGTGCCTGCGGCTGAATTGAACATCACCCCCAGCAAATGGTTCACCGAGCCGTTGCCAGCAGAACCAAAAGTCAAGGGCGTTTTTCGGCCTTGCTCCACCAGCTCTTTGACTGTTTTGAATGGCGCATCGGGACGGGCCACCAAGACAAATGGCAAAGTTGCCAAGGTGGCCACAGGGGCGAAATCTTTCTCGGGGTCAAACGGCAGTTTTTTGTACAGCGACGCGTTGATCGCATGTGAGCCCACATAGCTCATCAGCAAGGTGTGGCCATCGGGTGAGGCTTGCGCCACGTATTCCATCCCTACGTTGCCACCTGCGCCTGCGCGGTTTTCAATGACCACCGATTGCTGCCATTTCTCACTGAGTTTTTGCCCCACGATACGCGCCAATGCATCCGACGCTCCACCCGGGGTTTGAGGCACCACAATTTTGACGGGACGCGACAAAAATTCTTGTGCGTGCAGGGGCGCTGCCAGACACATCCAACCAAGGGCGAGGCTTTGTAAGAAGTTTTTCAACACATGGACTCCTGAGTTTTTTTGTCGCAAGAGGATGGCATGAACCCTTGGCTCGGCTTGTCGCAGGCCGGACAAACCCACCCCCTGAAAACCACGGTCTGTGACAGAATAAATTGATGAAAATTCAACGAATTGCGGGTGCCTTGGGCGCTGAACTGCTGGATGTGGATTTGAGGCAACCTATCTCCTCAGACCTGCAGCAAGCCATTCGGGCCGCACTGCTCGAACATTTGGTCATTTTCTTTCGCGACCAAGACCTCAGCACTGCGCAATTCATGCGTTTTGCGCACAGCATGGGTACCCCCGTGGAATACCCGTTCGTCAAAGGCTTGGACAACTTTCCGTGTGTCATTGAAGTCAAAAAACTAGAGCACGAAAAAAACAACTTCGGTGGCATTTGGCACTCTGACACCACCTACTTGGAGCGTCCTCCGATGGGATCCATGCTGTTGGCGCGTGAGATTCCACCTTATGGAGGCGACACTTTGTTTGCCAACCAGTACCTGGCATGGGAGACATTGTCCCCAACCCTGCAATCGATGCTCGTTGGCTTGATGGGCATCAGCAGCTCCGCCAAAGCCGATGTCTCCAAAACCCGTGAAGACCGACTCAAGACCGATGGCAAAGAAAGTGCGCCCAAAAACTACACCCATGCTCACCCCTTGGTTCGCACCCATCCAGAAACAGGCCGCAAAGCACTTTATGTGAACGTGGCCCACACCTCGGGCATTGAGGGCATGCGCGATGAAGAGAGTGCGCCCTTGTTGAAGTTTTTGTTTGAACACCAAGTCAAGGCTGAGTTCACCTGCCGCTTTGTCTGGAAACCTCATTCCTTGGCGTTTTGGGACAACCGCTGTACTCAACACAACCCGGTCAACGACTACCATGGCTTCAAGCGTGTGATGCACCGCATCACGCTCGCCGGTGAAACCCCAGTTTGAGCCGACTTCCTCAGGGAGAAAACTTCATGCGACTATTTTTAATTCTGGTGATGCTGGTCTTCAATGCCTCGGCTGCCACCAAAGACTTTGAGCAAAAAGAGGCTTACGAAGGTTGCAACGGCATCAAAGACCCCGACAAGAAAACTTACTGTCAAGCGATGGACGCCAACAAAGCCGAGTTGTGCAACCGCATTGGCAACAGCGACTTGAAGAGCAAATGTCTCGCCAAAGTGAACAACGATGTGAAATATTGCAAACAAATCTCGGATGACAGAAAAAAGAAAAGCTGCGAACAATACATTCGCTAATTCAAGAAAGGTTCTATGTTCAAACTCTTAACAGCCGCTGTGGCATTGGCTCTGGCCGGTTGCAGCACTCACCCGGTGGTGCAAGCGCCTGCCAATGACCCCGTGACCTTGCGCGTCAATGTGTTTCGCGGCGCCAGCAACATTCCCATCTACATGGCGATGGAAAAAGGTTACTTCGCGCGACGTGGCATCACCCCGGTGATGCAATTCACGCCCAACTCCGAGCAGCAGCGTGCCGGTTTGGCTGAAGGTAAATTTGAGATCGCCCATGCGGCCGTCGACAATGCCATTGCCATGATTGAAGTGGCCAAAAAAGACGTCGTCATTCTCTCGGGTGGCGACGGCGGTATGAACGAAATGTTGGTGCGCCAAGACATCAACAAGCCCTCGGACATGCGCGGACGCACCTACGTGGTGGATGCCCCCGACACGGCCTACGCCCTCATTGGCCGCAAAATCCTCAAGGACGCAGGCTTGGTGGAGGGCAAGGACTACAAAATTGACCCACTGGGTGGTTCAGAAAACCGCTTCAAAGGGTTAGACAGTCCTGCAGGTGCCTCGACGCTGCTCAACCCTCCTTGGAACTTTTTGGCCAAAGAGCGAGGCGCCAAAAGCCTGGGCACCACCACGGCCTTGTATGGTCCCTACCAAGCCGGTGGCATCTTTGTGATGCGTCCTTGGGTCACGACACATGCCTCCGCGATAGAGCGCTACATCGCTGCCTACATCGAGGGCTGCCGCGCCGCCCAAGACCCAGCGCAAAAAGCACTCACTCTGCGCGTGTTGTCACGCGAATTGAAACTCGATGCCAACAAAGCAGAGTTGACCTACCAAGCCTTGAACGACCCCTCAGGAAGCGGCTTGTCTAAGGACTGCGCGCTCGACATGCAGGGCTTCAAAAACGTCTTGGCCTTGCGCGCTGAGATCGAAGGTCAATGGGGCGGCAAAGCGCCTGCACCTGAGAAATTTTTGGATCTGAGCTACTTCAACCGCGCGCTGCAACACACCATGCCATGAGGTTATCAAGGTGAGTGGTTCTGCGACCACTCACTTTGACCTCGCACGCCAGGTTCATTGACCCAGTGCGTGCCTCGCCGCGTTGACAATGCTCGCCGCGTCCACATGAAAGAAGGCACGCAACGCCGCACGCGTGTCACTGCGACCAAACCCGTCGGTGCCCAGGCTCAAGTAACGACGCCCTGCTGGCACATACGCACGCACACTCTCTGGCACCGCGCGCACATAGTCTGTGGCGGCCACGATGGGGCCCTGACTCGTGGCCAGCTGTTGCGCCACAAACGGCACGCTCGGGGTGCTCTCGCCGGCCAAGGCCCGTGCTTCGCACGCCATCCCATCACGCGCGAGCTCGCTCCAACTCGTGACGCTGTACACATCGCTGGCAATGCCTTGTGAGGCAAGTATCTCAGCCGCTTTGACCACCTCACCCAAAATGGCACCCGAGCCCATCAAGCTCACACGTGGCGCGTGGGCGTGAGGTAACTCGAAGGTTTTGAACTTGTAGCAACCCCGGATCACCTCTTGCTCAACACCCGCAGGTAAATCGGGTTGGGCGTAGTTTTCATTCATCAAGGTGACGTAGTAGAAAACATCGCGCTGCTCAACCATCATCTCGCGCATGCCGTGGTCCACGATCACTGCCATCTCACCCGCATAGGCCGGGTCGTAGGCCCGGCAATTGGGAATGGTGGCTGCCACCAAATGACTGCTGCCATCTTGGTGCTGCAAGCCTTCTCCGCCGAGCGTGGTGCGCCCTGAGGTGGCGCCCAGCAAGAAGCCCCGTGCACGTTGGTCAGCAGCCGCCCAAATGGCGTCGCCCACGCGCTGGAATCCAAACATCGAATAGTAAATGTAGAACGGCAACATGGCCAAGCCGTGCACGCTGTAGCTGGTGGCCGCCGCGGTCCAACTGGCAATGGCCCCAGCCTCGCTGATGCCCTCTTCCAAAATTTGGCCATCCAAGGCCTCTCGATAACTCAGCACCGAGCCAATGTCTTCGGGCTCATAGCGCTGGCCCACGCTGGAATAAATGCCAACTTGTTTGAACAAATTGGCCATGCCAAAGGTGCGCGCCTCATCTGCCACGATGGGCACGATGCGTGGCCCCAAGACCGGGTCTTTGAGCAAATTGCCCAACAAACGCACAAACGCCATGGTGGTGGACATTTCTTTGTCCCGCGCATTCACGGCAAAGTTGGCGTACTGGGTCAATGCAGGCACGGGCACCACATCGGCTTGAGTCTGGCGCTGGGGCATGTAGCCGCCCAAGCGCTGGCGTTGTGCGTGCAAGTAACGCATCTCCGCGCTGTCGTCGGCGGGTTTGTAGAACTGCAGCTGCGTGGCTTGTTCGTCGCTCAAGGGCAAATTGAAGCGGTTTCTGAACTCGATCAACGCAGTCTCATCCAACTTCTTTTGGCTGTGGGTGGTCATCTTGCCCTGCCCGGCCTCACCCATGCCATAGCCTTTTTTGGTGTGGGCCAAGATCACCGTCGGTTGCCCTTGGTGCTTGGCCGCGGCAGCATAGGCCGCATGAATCTTGACCAAGTCATGGCCCCCGCGCTTGAGGCGGTCAATTTGCTCGTCGGTCATGCCTTGGGCCAAACGGGCAAGCTCTTCGTTTTGCCCAAAGAAGGTATCGCGGTTGAAGCGCCCGTCCTTGGCGGCGAAGGTTTGCATCTGCCCATCCACCGTGTCGGCAAGCGCCCGCACCAAGGCACCGGTCACATCGCGGGCAAACAAGCCATCCCAATCGCTGCCCCAGACCAGTTTGATCACGTGCCAACCTGCACCACGAAACAAACGCTCCAACTCGTCGATGATGCGGCCATTGCCCCTGACGGGCCCGTCCAAGCGCTGCAAATTGCAGTTGACCACCCACACCAAGTTGTCGAGCTTTTCTCGAGAGGCCAGCGTCAACGCGCTCATGCTCTCGGGCTCGTCCATCTCGCCGTCGCCAAACACGCCCCAAACCTTGCGTGCGCCACAGTCTTGCAACTGACGGTGCGTGAGGTAGCGCATGAAGCGCGCGTGGTAGATGGAGCTGATGGGGCCAATGCCCATCGAACCGGTGGGGAACTGCCAAAAATCAGGCATCAGCCAGGGGTGCGGATAGCTGCTCAACCCGCGCACGCCCTCTGGCGCCGTGAGCTCTTGGCGATAGTGCGACAAGTCGGCCTCGCTCAGGCGACCCTCCAAATAAGCTCTGGCATAGACTCCAGGCGCGCTGTGGGGCTGAAAAAATACCAAATCGCCGCCGTGCGCCTTGTTGCGCGCATGAAAAAAATGGTTAAAGCCCACCTCAAACAAATCGGCTGCACTGGCATAGCTGGCAATGTGCCCGCCCAACTCACCATAGGCGGCATTGGCTTTGGCCACCATCGCCAACGCATTCCAGCGCATGAGCGAGCCCAAACGCTCCTCCATGGCCAAGTCGCCCTCAAACGCAGGTTGCTGCTCCACCGCCACGCTGTTGACATAGGGCGTGACCAACTCGGGCTGCCACTGCACTTTGGAGGTGTTGGCCAGGTGCACCAAGTGGTCCAAGATAAAGCGCGCCCGCTCAGGGCCTTGGGTGGCCACTAACGATAAAAAGGCGTCGCGCCACTCGGCAGTCTCAAAGGGGTCCGCGTCGCCGCTGGCTGCGGCCAAGAAAGGGTGAAGGCTGTGGTCTGTCATGACCCAGACTGTAAAAAAAAACGCTCCAAATAGGCTATCGTTTTTGTGAAAATACGACCCAAATACAAAATAAAATGCTCCAATTCATTAAATTTGAAGCACAAAATGAATTTAGACACCACCGATTTGCGCATTTTGACGCAACTGCAACACGACAGCTCGCTCACTAACATCGAACTGGCCAAACGTGTGCATTTGTCACCCTCGCCCTGCCTGACCCGTGTCAAAGCCCTGGAGACTGGAGGCGTGATTGAGCGCTACGTGGCACTGGTCAACCCCAAAAAATTGGGGCTGAACTTGTCGGTCTTCATCTCGATCAGTTTGAAAGAACAATCCAAGTCGGCCTTGGCCGAGTTTGAACAGCGCATTGCCGAACATGATGAGGTGATGGAGTGCTACCTCATGACCGGCGACAGCGACTACTTGATCCGCGTGGCGATTGCGGACATGACGGCGCTTGAAAAATTCATCCTAGAGCAACTCACCCCGATACCTGGCATTGAAAAAATTCGCTCCAGCTTTGCCCTCAAGCAAGTGCGCTATAAAACGGCTTTGCCCCTGCCCCGCTGACTGAACACAACTCTCACAAAGGCGATTGATCTATGCCCCCCAGAAGACCCCGCTCCATCGAAGTAGAAGGCATCACGCACGGCAACGCGCCCATCCCCATGGGTGCGCGCGTGGGTAACATGATTTACTCGTCAGGCATCATGGGGCGCGACCCGGCCAACGACACCTTGCCCAGCGACGCAGCCAGCCAAGCCAAATTTGTGTTCCAACACCTGCGCACCCTGTTGCGCAACGCCGGCGCGAGCTTGGACGACGTGGTGCACGTCAAGGCTTACATCCAAGACAACAGCGTGCGCGAGTTGTTGAACGTGCAGTGGCTGGCCTGCTTCCCAGACCCCCACGACCGCCCCGCTCGCCACACCGTGGTGACCGATCTGCCCGGCGCAATGCTGATACAAATCGAAATCGTGGCCGTTGTCTCACCCACCTCAACCAGGAGCTGACTTGTGATCATTGATTGCCACGGACATTTCACCACCACCCCGCCCGAAGTCATGGCTTATCGGGCGCGGCAAGTCGAGCACTTCCAAGCCACAGGCCAGTGTCTGCCTGAAGACCCCCCAGAGATCAGTGACGCGCAGATACACGCGGCCATCGCTGAGAACCAACTCAAGGTCATGCATGAGCGCGGCATCGACCTCACCCTTTTCTCTCCGCGTGCCATCGGCATGGACCACCAATTCGGCGACGAAGCCACCAATGTTCGCTGGGCTGAGTACTGCAACAACTTGGTCGATCGCGCCTGCAAGATGTTCCCCCAACACCTGGCGGGCGTGTGCCAATTGCCACAGGTCACGGGTCAAAAACCGGGGGCGGCGGTGTTTCGCGAACTCCAGCGCTGCATCCAAGAACTGGGCTTTGTGGGCGCGAACCTCAACCCTGACCCCTCGGGGGGGCAGTGGTCAGACCCACCGCTGTGGGACAAAGACTGGTGGTACCCGCTGTACGACCAATTGGTCGCACTCGACGTGCCCGTGATGATCCACGTCAGCGGTTCTTGCAACCCGCACTTCAATGCCGTGGCCACGCATTACATCAATGGCGACACCACCGCTTTTGTGCAATTCATGATGTCGGATCTTTTCAAAGACTACCCGAGTCTGAAGTTCATCATCCCGCACGGCGGAGGCGCTGCGCCCTACCACTGGGGTCGCTACCAGGGCATGGCCATCGACATGGGCTTGGGCGACTTGACCACCCGCATGTTTAAAAACCTGTACTTCGACACCTGCGTGTACCACCAACCCGGGATTGACCTGCTCTTGAAGGTCATCCCTTCAGAGAATGTGTTGTTTGCGTCAGAGACCATCGGTGCCGTGCGAGCGGTCGACCCTCAGACGGGTCGCAACTTCGATGACACGCACGCGTACATCAAAGCCTCCCAAGTGGTGAGTGACGCAGACAAAGAAAAGATCTACCAACACAACGCCTTGGGCTTGTACAAGCGTTTGGGGCAGCACGTGCGCAAGGCTTGACACCCTGCGCCGCCTTTACCAAGACAACTCGTTCTCAGGCCGGCAAAGGCTGCTCTTGGTTGGTGATGAAGCCCTCGGGCATGGTGGGGCCCCAGACATACAGCGAGTCTTCTGCGGCATGGTCGGCCGCAGGCCAATCCAAGTCAGCGGGCACAAAGTCGATGTCGTGGGAGTACTCGCAAAAACTGCCCCAGGGATCGCGCACGTAGTAGAAGTAATTCGAGCCCAACACGTGTCGGCCAAAGCCCCAACCTTGGGTCCAACCTGCGTTGCGCATTTGCTCAGACCCCACGCCCACCTCGTCGATGCTGCCCACCTCCCAGCTGCTGTGATGCAAGCCCGGTGCATGCGACTTGGCCAAGGCAATCAGGTGGTGGTCGCTGCCGTGTGGCGTGTGGATGAAGGCAATGATGTCCCCGGACGAGTCGGACAAGCGCAAGCCCAGCACGTCTTGGGCAAAACGGGTCATGCGCAAGACATCGGGGCTGAAGAACAACACGTGAGACAAATGTTTCGGCCGGGTCGGCACCACCCGGCTGCGGCTGGGCGCAGCCCCTTGGCCTGGGGGCACAGCTTTTTTGGGCGTAGGCGTGGACTTGGCCGAGGGCGAGACCTTTGGGGCCACCAACAACTGAACCGGCGTGCCGTCGGGGTTGCGCAGCCAGATGCCATCGGTGCTGCCCAAAGGGTGCGGCTCGCAGCCAATTCCCAGGTCTTTCACGCGCTTTTCGAATGCAGCCACGTCTTCGGCAAAGATGCCGTAGCGCACATATTGCAGTTGCTTGCGCTCGCCCGCTTCAAACACCGATGCCCAACAGTGGTCATGCCCAAAAGTGTACAAATCCAATCGCTGCTCGACTGGGCGAACATCAAAACCAAAGTCGGTGTAGAACTTGATGGCCA
>CAIVLE010000212.1 GCA_903906635.1 uncultured Burkholderiales bacterium
AGCATCTTGATCCGCGCGCTTCCAATCACCGTAGAGGCGTGAGACAGTTTTACGGGTTCCAACTACCAATGCCATGCCAGCGATCCAGAACACCACCCAGGCTGCCAGCAATTGACCTTCAGGCGAGGTTTCGATGATTTCGTAGATGGAGGCCAGCAGGCTCAAACCAGCCACAGTCAGCAACAGCGTGGCCAGGCCAGTTTCGCCTTGCAGGCGTTTGAGCACGAGCTTGATGGCGCTGTAAGCGCGCTGTGCGCGAGTCACGCCTGGATGGGCCAATGTGTAGTCGAGGTGGACGAAGCTGGTCATAAAAACTCCTGATGTGCTTGTTTGATGGTTCAATCATAGGGTTTTTACCTATCTGAAGCAAATTTAATCAGTAGTAACCCTAGGTTTGTAGGGTATTTGCCGCCCAGGAGAGGGGGTCTTGGCCTGGCGTGTGGCTGGGTGGAGAGTGCAAGGCCCAAACTTGTCATGGCGCTGTGTGGGCTATGTCCAGCGTGTGACATGGCCAAGATCGGAGGGAGATAAAACTCGATAAGCTCCACGCAGATGTCTTTGCAGATCACCTCTTTTCAACACCAGTCCTTGCGCACGCGTGTGATCTGCAAACCTGACGCTGTACTGGATTTGCCCGAGGAGTTGCGTAAGCTCCAAGCGTCTCGGCCGATGCTGCTGTGCAGTGCACGCATGGCTCAGACCCCGTTGTTTGCCAAAGTGCAATCTCTGTTGCAAACTCTACACTTGACCACTGTGGCCGATATTCCAGCGCATTCTGGCGTGGCAACGATCGAGCGCATGGTGGCTTTAGCAAAGGCGCAGCGGACAGATTCATTTGTTTGTTTGGGCGGAGGCAGCGTGAGTGACTCGGCCAAAGCCACGGCATTGGTTCTGGCTGAGGGAGGACCACTGGCCCGTCATGCCAGTCATTTCACACCTCCTGCCACAGTGCATACGCCCGATTTCATCCACGAGAAGTTGCCGATACTGAGCGTGCCTATGACCGCTTCTGGTGCAGAAGTCACGCCTTCTGCGGGCATTCGCACGGCGCATGGCACCAAACTTTTATTTTGGGATGCCGCGTTGGCCTCCCGGGTGATCTTGATTGACGCGCAAGCCAACTTGCAAATGCCCGCTTCTGTGATGCTTTCCACCGCCATGAACGGCTTGGCCCATTGCATAGAAGGGTTGTACTCTCGTCACCGCTCCCCCATGACGGATGCTATGGCGGTGGAGGGATTGGGTCGGTTTGACACAGCCATGCGCGCTGTGGCCCAGCAGCCACAAGACCTCGTGGCCCGCGCGGAGTTGTTGATTGCGGCCCATCTCTCGGGCATGGTGCTGGCCAGTGCTCGCAGTTGCCTGCACCACGCCTTGTGTCATGTGTTGGGGGCGACATTTGGCATCGGGCATGGTCAGGCCAACTCGGTCATCTTGCCGCACGCACTGCGCTTTAATGCCTCAGCAGTCCCCCAAGCTATGCAATGCATGGCCCAAGCACTGGGCTTGGAAAGCGAGCCCAATCGGTGCACAGATGCGGTGCTCAATTGGCTGATTGAGTTGCAAGCAGCCACCGGTGTGCCCACGCGGTTGCGTGATTTAGCTGTAGATCGTGAACGGTTGCGGGGTGTGGCTGAACACGTGTTACACGAGCGAGGATTGGCCTACAACCCACGCTCAGTTACCTCCGCGCAAGAGGCACAAGAGATATTGAACGCGGCTTGGTAAGAGCGCGCGATGAGACTGGAGAACGAAATGAACATCATTGAAACTGGAAAAATTTTGGGGGCACGTGTCGAGGGGCTGGACTTGTCACAGCCCTTGACCGATTTGCAATTTCAGCAGCTAGAGCAAGCATTGGGCCGATACGGTGTGCTGAGCTACCCCAAGCAAATGCTGACCTCTTTGCAGCTCAAACAATTTGCCGAGCGCTTTGGGCAGCTAGAAATTAACGTGGCCAACATGTACCAAGACCCAGACTTGCCCGAGGTGATGATTTTGTCCAACAAGATCGGGCCCGACGGCAAGCCCTTGGGGCTCAGTGATGCGGGCCAGGACTGGCACACCGACATGTCGTACAGCAAGATGGTGGCGTTTTCTAACATCTTGTACGGCTTGGAAATTCCGCACCGCGATGGCGAACCTTTGGGCAACACCGAGTTTGCCAACATGCACGCCGCCTACGACGATTTGCCCGAAGATTTGAAACTGCGCTTAGAGGGCATGACCATCACCCATGACTTTGCCAAGTTCTGGGACATGATGCGCGCCAAAGCTGGCAGCTCACGTCCACCGCTGTCGCCAGCACAACGCCAGGCCAAACCCCCTGTGTCCCATCCGGCCATCTTGCGCCACCCCATCACCGGCAAGAACGTGTTGTATGCCAACCCCGGCTACTCCATGCGCATCAACGAAATGTCTGAACAAGAGAGTGAGAAAACCTTGGCGTTCTTGTTTGAGCACCAACTGCAAGCCAAGTTCCAGTACAAGCACCGCTGGCAAGTTGGGGATGTCTTGATGTGGGACAACCTGGGCACGCTTCACAATGCTGTACCCGACTACCGTGCTTACGAGCCTCGCTACATCAAGCGCTGCCAAGTCATGGCCAACCGTTATTTTGGCGACGCTACCCTATGAAGCTCATCACCTACCACCATCAAGACGACCGGGTTCGCACGGGCGTCGTGGTGAACCAGCACGTGTTGGACATCTCGGACTGGATCGAGGCGATGCCCGTCAGTGCGAGTGTTTCGTCGCATCATCAGCGCGTTGGGACCGCTGTACCAGTGGGGGGCATCCTGCGCTGGCTCAGTGCCGGCCCACAAGCTCTGGCCAAACTGCAAGACCATGTGGCCTGGGGCGCTGTGCCTCAAGCGGCGCTGGCCGAGGTGCACCTGTACGCGCCTGTGCCACGCCCGGGCAAGATCATTGGGGTGGGGCGCAACTACGCTGATCACGCCAAAGAAACGGGGGTGGCACCCTTTGAAAAACCGCGCATTATTTTCAAAATGTCCTCATCTGTGGTGGCGCCTGGCGCCCCAGTGGTGCGGCCAGCAGGCGTGACTAAATTGGATTTCGAATCTGAATTGGCGGTGGTGATCGGAGCCCTGGGCCGTGACATTCCCGAGTCCCAAGCCTTGGAGCATGTGGCGGGCTACACCGTGCTCAACGATGTGAGCGCACGCGAGTTCCAGTTTGATATTTCGCCGGCCCAAACCACATTCGCCAAAAGCATGGATGGTTTTTGCCCGATGGGCCCTTGGTTGGTCACGCGTGACGAAGTGCCCGACCCTCAAGCATTGGAGGTGTCGTGCTGGCTCAATGGTGCGCGCATGCAGCACGGCCACACCGCCGACATGTTGTTCCCAGTCAAAACGCTGGTGGCCTATGTGTCGCAGTTCATGACTCTGGAGCCGGGTGATGTGATCACCACCGGCACGCCAGCCGGCATTGGTGCGTTTCGCCAACCCCCGCTGTATTTGCAACCCGGTGACGAACTGCGCTTGGAAGTCACCGGTGTGGGCAGCATGACTCACGCGATCGCGTGATGATTTTTGCTTAGGTCAACTTTTCTCACCTCAACTTTTTCTCACCTCAACTCCAAGAGACACCCATGACCCGTCAAACCCTCAACCGCTTGCTCAGCTTGTCTTTGCTGGCCCTGTGCGGATGGACCCACGCTGTCGATGCTTACCCCAACAAGCCTATTCGTTTGTTGGTGGGGTTTTCCGCCGGAGGCCCCACCGATGTGATCGCACGTGTATTGGCCAAAGACATGACCGCTACCCTGGGCCAGTCGGTGGTGGTCGAAAACAAAGCCGGTGCCAGCTCGATGATCGCCACCCGTGAAGTGCGCAATGCAGCTCCCGATGGTTACACCTTGTTGTTCTCGTCTCTGGGTATGAACGTCAACCCCATCTTGTTGGGTGAGCAAGCGGGCTACAACCCTAAGACTGATTTCACCCCCATCTCCAACGCTGCAGTCTTACCCATGGTGGTAGTGGCCGCCTATGACTCGCCATTGCGCACGATCGGTGACTTGCTCAAGCAAGCCCGCAGCAAGCCTGAGGCAGTGAGTTTTGCCTCTTCAGGCAGTGGCGGCTCGGGCCACTTAGCGGCTGAATTGTTGGGCACATCGGCCAAGGTGAAGATGCTGCACGTGCCCTATAAGGGCAACGGCCCGGCCTTGCTGGAGGTGATGGCGGGCAGGGTGGACTTCATGATCTATCCGGTGGTGGGTTTGGCCGATTACGTGGCGACCAAACGCGTGCATGTTTTGGCCGTAGGCACAGCCAAGCGCTTGGCGCAATTTCCAGAGGCCCCCACCATGGCCGAGGCGGGCTTTGGTGGCTTTGAAGAAACTGCGCCTTGGGTGGGCTTGATGGGGCCTGCCAAAACCCCTCAAGCGGTGGTGACCCGCTTGCACGACGCGATGACTAAAGCACTCGCCAAACCCGAGGTGAGGGTGCAGTTAGAAAAATTGGGCGCGCTCATCGTGGGGGACACCCCCGCTGAATTTGCGGCATTTTTGAAACGCGATTACGAGCGTTGGGACGGCGTGATCAAAGCGGCTGCGGTCAAAGCCGACCTGAACTAAATAGCCCATGACTGCTGCTTACTCCATAGCTGACTTGCGCGCTGCCGCTCAGCGCCGATTGCCACGTGCGATCTTTGATTTTTTTGACGGTGGGGCCGAGGACGAAATCACCCTCGCGGCTAACCGCGCCGCATTTCAACGCCACCGATTTTTACCGCGTGTGTTGCAAGACGTGTCACAGATCGACACCCGCAGCGAGATCTTTGGCCGTGAGATCGCCATGCCCATGGCCATTGCCCCCACCGGTGCGGTGGGCTATGGTTACCCCGGCGGCGATGTCGCCATTGCCAAAGCCGCTGTGGCAGCGGGCATTCCCTACACACTCTCGAGCACAGCCACGGCGTCGATTGAACGCATCGCCGATGCGGCGCCAGGGCGTTTGTGGTTTCAGGCCTATATCCTCAAAGACAAAGCATTTCTGGCGCGCTTGATTGAGCGTGCCCGCGTGGCCGATTACGAGGCCTTGATGATCACCGTCGACTTGCCCGTCGGGGGCAAGCGCGAACGAGATCAGCGCAATCACTTTTCGGTGCCGTTTCGCTTCACCCCCAAAAACGTGTGGGACTTTGCCCAAAAGCCTGGCTGGTGCTGGCGCATGCTGCACCAAGGCATGCCGGTGATGGAGAACTTGATTGGCTTGGATGACCAAGCCAAGAGCGCCTCCAGCATGGCCTCTTCGGTCGGGCGCAATTACGACGCAGCGTTCGACTGGGAGGCGTTGCAAAAAATCCGTGATCTGTGGCCACGCCAACTCATCGTCAAAGGGGTGATGCATCCTGAGGATGCCGATCGCGCCTGCGCCATGGGATGCAACGCCTTGGTGGTGTCCAACCATGGCGGGCGGCAGCTCGATGGTGCCCTGGCCACACTCGACGCGTTGCCCGCGGTGGTGCAGGCCGCTGCACACCGGGTGCCGGTATGGGTCGATGGCGGAGTGCGCCGTGGCCAAGATGTGGTCAAGGCCAAAGCGCTGGGCGCTGGTGGCGTGCTGCTCGGGCGCGCTACCTTGTTTGGGGCCGTATCCTCTGGAGAGCGCGGTGCACAGCGCGCCTTGGAGATTTTGCAGACCGAGCTGGTGCGCACCCTGCAGCTGTGCGGCGTGCGCAGCGTGGCTGACATCACCCCTGCTTTGCTGGCCAAGATCACTTGAGGGAGCGTCAGGATCGGGGGCGAACCCCCTGGTCCACTGGCTTAGCCAGCAACCAAGCCCGCCGCTTCGATGCCGGCGATACAGATCTTTTCGTCTTCGTCACCCGTGCCACCGCTGGCACCTGCAGCACCCAAAATGTGGCCTTGCGCGTCTTTGATCAACACGGCCCCTGGCTGGGGTAAGAACTGGCCTTGCGACGTGGCAGACAAGGACACAAAGAAGTTGGGGTTGTCTTTGGCGCGCGTGGCCAACACCCGGCTGGACACGCCCATGCCCACAGCGCCCCAGGCCTTGGCTTTTGCAATGTCAAAGCGAAACATGCTGGCACCGTCTTCACGCACATAGGTCACCAAGTCACCTGCTTGGTCGAGCACAGCAATGCCCATGGGTTGGTAGCCCGCCACACGTGCGGCTTTGGCAGCTTCTTGTGCAATTTTCAGGGCGGCTTCGAGCGTGAGTTGGGACATGACATTTCCTTGAGTTGAAAGTGAAAAAACAGTCAACAGCATCGTGCTGTTTGCTGGGTTGATTAGACAAGCAGATGCAGGGTCTAGCGAGGCGACAGGTGTACCGCATGCGACAGATTTTGGCATGCCTGCCCACGAGCAGAGGGTTAACTCGCGTGTGAAAGCCCTTGGCAAGAAATACGATGTTTGTGTCTTAGTTGTCCATTGCAAACCATGTCCAAAGTCATCATCACCTGCGCTGTCACGGGGGCTATCCATACCCCTTCTATGTCGCCTTATTTGCCAGTTACCCCGGAGGAGATCATTGAGGCGTCTGTGGGCGCGGCTGAAGCAGGTGCGGCCATCATTCACTTGCATGCGCGCGATCCCGTCACCGGTAAACCCGACCAAAGTCCCGAAGCATTTGCCAAGTTCTTGCCGCAAATCAAAGCCCGCACCAATGCGGCCTTGAACCTCACAAGCGGTGGCTCACCGTTCATGAAGATCGATGAGCGCATTCAGCCCTCGTTGCGGTTTGCACCCGAGGTCGCCTCGCTCAACATGGGCTCCATCAACTTTGCGTTGTTCCCGATGCTAGAGCGCTTCAAAACTTTCAAGCACCCCTGGGAGAAAGAGCACTTGGAGGGTAGCCGCGATTTGATTTTTCGCAACACTTTCAAAGACATTGAATATGCCTTGGCCGCCTGTGCTGCCAACGGGACGCGTTTTGAGCTGGAGTGTTACGACATTGGCCACCTCTACAACTTGGCGCACTTTGCCGAGCGTGGATTGATCAAGCCTCCGTTTTTTGTGCAATCGGTATTTGGCATCTTGGGGGGCATTGGCGTTCATGAGGAAGATGTGATGCACATGAAGCGCACTGCAGATCGCTTGTTTGGCAAAGACTACCAATGGTCGGTGCTTGGCGGCGGTCGCCACCAAATGCGCATTGCGACCTTGTCGATTGGCATGGGCGGCAACGTGCGTGTGGGCCTAGAAGACAGCTTGTGGCAAGGCAAAGGCACCTTGGCCAAAAGCAATGCCGACCAAGTGCGTCAGGTGCGACAGATCATTGAGGGCTTAGGCCACGAGGTGGCTACACCCGATGAGGCCCGTGAGATGCTGCAACTCAAAGGCAGTGCGCACGTCAAGTTTTAAACCATAGGAGACACAAGATGGCATCTATTCAACGTCGCATATTTCACGCATGGGCCACGGGGCTGGTAGCGCTCGCTGCGCTCACCAGCACCGCCGTGATGGCGCAGTCCTATCCATCCAAACCCATCAAGTTGATCGTGCCGTTCCCGGCCGGTGGCACCACCGACATCGTGGCGCGCATCGTGGCGCAGCGCATGAGCGAGACCATGGGCCAGCCCGTGGTGGTGGACAACAAAGGCGGGGCCGGTGGCGCCATTGGTGCTGACTTGGTGGCCAAGGCAGCACCCGATGGCTATACGCTGCTGATGCACAACATCTCGTTCCCGTTGTCGTATGTGGCGCAGTCGCTGGCCAACCGATCGCCATTCAATGCAGAGACTGACTTTGCCGGTGTCTCAATTGCGGTGTATGTGCCTTTTGTGTTGACCGCCAACCCAGCCGTGCCCGCCAAAGATTTGCGTGAGCTCGCCAACTTGCTCAAGGCCAACAAGAGCCTGCAATACAACTACGGCTCCACCGGGCCCGGTACGGCGGTGCACGTCTTGGGCGAGGCATTCAAGCGCGATGCCAAGGTCGAGATGGAACACGTTCCCTTCAAAGGAGCTGCACCGCTCAAGCAAGAGTTGTTGAGCGGTCGTCTTCAAATCGGTGGCGACCAGTTGTCCTCTTCATTGGCCGAGATTCGTAACGGCAGTTTGCGGGCCATTGCTACGACGGCCTCTAAACGCATTGCCAGCTTGCCTGATGTGCCCACGGTGCGTGAACTCGGTTTTGCCTCTCTGGAGCTCGAGGGTTGGAACGGCGTGTTCGCGCCGGCCAAAACCCCCAAAGACATCATCGAGCGTTTGCACAAAGAAATTACTGCAGCAGTGCACAATCCAGAGGTGATGAAGCGCTTGGCCGATTTGGGAGCCGACCCCGTGGGTTCTACTCCCGCTGAACAAGATGCCATGCTGCGCCGTCAGATGGACCAGTTTCGCTCGGTCATTCGCGACATGAAACTCGACTGAAAAAAACGGGGCCACATCGCGATGCGGCCCCGTGAGCATGGAATGGCTTGTCTGATCAGGCCTTGCCGCCTTCTTGAAGCCACCACACCAACAACTTCGAGCAGTCCGCGGCGTTGAGGCCGCTGTCTGCTGCGGCATCAAAGCTCTTGAGCGTGGCCTCCGTGAGCGGTAACTTGCGTTGGTGGGCCTGAGCTTGGGCCAACATCGAGCGCACGTCTTTGCGCATGGTGGCCACATCAACGGTGACCGCATCGTTTTTCTCACCTGACAAGGCCTGCGCGATCATGGGGCCACGCACCTTGAGCATGTTGGGGCCACCGGAAGATTCCGAAAATACCTCAATCACCCGCTGAGGGTCCAGGCCCAAAGGTTCAATCAACGACAAGGCCTCGCCCAGGGTCTGCCAGTAAACCATCAAGGGCAAGTTGATGGCCAGCTTCATGGTCGCGCCTGAGCCGTGGGGGCCCACGTGTTCAATTCGACGGCAGAGTTGGGTCAGCACGGCATTGGCGCGTTCCAAGTGCTGCGCGTCACCACCCACAAAGCCAATCAGCTTGCCGTCTTTGGCTGGGCCCACACTCCCACTGACGGGACACTCCAAGTAGGCGGCGTGCACGTTTTCGGCAAGCCGGGCCAACTCCTGCTGTTTGGCAGGTTTGACGGTACTCATCTCGATGAACAATTTGCCATTGACCCCAGCGCTCAACAAGCCTTGAGGCGACAGGTACACGTCGTCCAAAGCCTGTTCGTTGGTCACCAAGCTCAGTACCACGTCGCACTGCGCGGCCAATTCGGCGGGCGTTGCCGCCCAACCAATCCCGGAGTCGATCAGACCTTGGGCCCGCTCTTTGGAGCGGTTCCAGACCGTCACTGAATTGCCCAATGTGTGCAACCGTGCAGCAATCACGCTGCCCATCTTGCCGGTTCCTGCTATACCTACTCGCATGAATGAAAACTCGCTGTTAAAAATTAATCGGCTTTGATGTTGTTGTCGGCAATCAGCTTGGAGTATTTGCTGTGCTCTGCCGCCAAAAATGCTTTGAACTCGTCTTGTGTGCTGGCTTGTGCTTCCACGCCCAAACCGGCAAAGCGTTCTTTCAAATCTGGGTTGGCCATGATTTTGACCAGCGCATCATGGTAGCTTTCCACAATGGCTTTGGAGGTGCCTGTGGGCAGATACACGCCCCACCAGTTGACGGCCACCAAACCGGGCAAACCTGCTTCCGCAAAGGTGGGAATGTCCGGGCTCATGGGCGAGCGTTTCGCGCTCGTGATGGCCAGTGCGCGCAAGCGACCGGTCTTGATGTGCTGGCTCACGGGCAGGGCGTCTGAGACCATCATATTGATTTGACCTGCGATCAAATCGTTCACGGCCAAGCCACCGCCTTTGTAAGGCACACCAATCATCTTCACGCCAGCTTGGCGCATGATCAACTCCCCGCCCAGGTGGGCCATGCTGCCAGCGCCGCTGGTGCCAAAGTTCAAGACGCCAGGTTTAGCGCGCGCATCGGCCAGTAAATCAGACAATGTTTTGTAGGGCGATGCAGCAGGCACCACCAAGATGTTGGGACCCGTAGCAGTGAGCGAGACGGGAATGAAGTCTTTCTCCATGTTGTAGGGCACTTTGGTGATCAATGGGTTTACTGCCGCAGGGCCTAAGTTGCCGACCACAAAGGTGTAGCCATCGGCGGGTTGTCGTGCTGCGAACTCCATGCCAATCGAGCCTGCTGCCCCGGGGCGGCTCTCGATGATGACCGGTTGGCCCCAATGCTCGCTGAGTTTTTGCCCCATGATGCGTGCCATCAAATCTGAGCTGCCACCGGGTGGATACGTCACCACCAGCTTGACAGGTTTGCTTGGAAAACTTTGAGCTTGTGCCAAAGATGCCAAGCAAGATATGGCTAGCGCCATGAACCATGCACTGTGTTTGATAACGCCTGATCGCAAGACCGATTTCATTTTTTATCCTCTATTTTTTGGGTAAGTCACGTACGTGTCGACATACAAATCAACCTTCAAGTTATATTACAAAGAGTCAAAAATACAGAGAGTGATAACCCATGCTTCATGCACCATCCCCCGCTTCACGTGCCGATCAAACCCTGTCACACAACATGAAATTGTTGGCCCATCATGAGCTCGCTGGCTTTGGCGGATTGGGCGAGGGCATGGGCATGCAGCTCACCTCAGACGGTCGGCGCATCTTGTGGTTGGCGCACGAATCCGCTCCTAAAAATTTCTCGGGTGTTGATGTCACCGACCCGACAGCACCCAAGCTGATTGTGCAAACCGAGTTGCCCCACATGAAGCTGCGTTCCAACTCGCTCGATGTGGTGGGTAACACTTTGGTGGTGGCCTACCAAGCGTCTGAGGTCGGCATCAAGCCAGCCGGCGTAGATATTTTTGATGTGAGCACGCCTGAGACACCGCGCTTGTTGTCGCACTTTGATTGCTCGGGCCCTCACTCACGTGGCGTGCATGCGGTATGGTTTGTCGACGGCAAATACATCCACATGTCATCGGGCGCATCCGATTTTCAGCCACGCAATCCGCTAGATGACCAGTTCTACCGCATTGTCGATATTTCCGATCCCACCAAACCTGTAGAAGCGGGCCGCTGGTGGTACCCGGGCACGCGTGAAGGTGACGAGGCGCCACCTCCCGCTCGCTTGCCCAAGCAGTTTGATACCGGTTTTCGCACCCACAACACCAATGTCTTCCCGGACCGTCCTGACCGTGCCTTTGTGGGTTACATCGATGGGGGTGCGGTAGTTCTCGATATCTCGGATATGAAAGACATCAAAGTGGTGTCCCAGTGGAACCATTCGCCACCTTTCAACGGTTTCACACACACGGTATTGCCTTTGTTTGACCGTGGCTTGTGGATCGTCAGTGATGAATGCGTGCAAGACAACGGCGCAGACTGGCCCAAGTTGGTGTGGGTGGTGGATGCCCGCAACGAAGCCAACCCAGTGCCCATTGGTACTTTTCCGGCTCCGTCTTTTGAGGCATTCGCCAAACGCGGCGGCCGTTTTGGCGCACACAACTTGCATGAGAATTTGCCCGGCCCTACCTCGTTTCGCTCCGACACCATCATCGTGGGCTCTTTCTTCAATGCCGGCGTGCGTGTGTACGACACCAGCAACCCATACCAGGTGCAAGAGATTGCGTACTTTGTGCCTGGTGCGCCCAAGCTCTCACCGGCTGGTGCAATTCAGTTGAACGATGTGTACGTAGACGATCGCCGCATCGTCTACACCGTGGACCGTTTCACCGGTGGTCTGTACATTCTTGAGATGAACATCTGAAGACCCGTCTGTGACTTGGCAACGCGACGCACTGGCAGCAAAACTTCCAGTCACCCTCATCACCGGATTTCTGGGCAGTGGCAAAACCACGCTGATTTCCAAATTGCTCAAGCACCCCGACATGCGGCGTGTGGCGGTGGTCATCAACGAAGTGGGCGAGATTGGCATTGACCATGACTTGGTCACCATGTCGTCGGAAAACATCACTTTGCTGGCCAATGGCTGCATTTGTTGTTCGGTGCGCACTGACTTGCAAGAAACCCTGCGTGACTTGTTCGCCCAACGCCGTGTGGGCGAGGTGTTTGACTTTGACCGCGTCATCGTTGAGACCACTGGCTTGGCAGACCCCGCGCCCGTGGTTCAGACCCTGGCCAGCGACACCTTACTGGAAGCGCAGTACCGACTCGATGGCCTGATCACCTTGGTCGACGGCGTGTTGGGCCTGAGGCAAATTCAAGACCAGAGTGAAGCCGTCAAACAAATCGCCATTGCCGACAAGGTGTTCATCACCAAGTCAGACTTGGCCGATGCGCCCACGCTGCAAGCTTTGCGCGACGCCATTGGCATGCTCAACCCCAGAGCCACCATCGACAACTTGGTGAATGGCGAGATTGAACCGCACGCCCTGATGGCCTTAGGGCTTGCCAGTGCACGTGCGAGTCAGCAGACCTTGCGGTTTTTGGGCGAGGCGCTTGATGGCTCGGCCGCTGTCGAGGCAACCCAGGGCGGGCGTTATTTGGCGCAGGCGGCTGCCACGCATGACCGCTCCGTACGCACAGTGTCCTTGCGTTTCAAACAGCCGTTTCAGTGGGCCTCTTTTTCAGCCGCTTTGGAGTTGCTCAGCACCTTGCGCGGCCCTGATTTGTTGCGCGTTAAGGGCATCGTCAACGTGGATGGCAAACCGGTGGTGGTGCAGGGCGTGCAGCATATTTTTCACACCCCCGTGGAGCTGGACCGTTGGCCCAGTGATGACATCGACTCTCGCTTGGTGTTCATCACCCGCAACATCGAGGCCGATGTGATTCGCAATTTGTTTGCGGCTGTGGGGGCGGTCACCCCCGTGTCGTCAACCTAAAGGCTTGGCGGCACCGTGCCGCCTAAGCTTTGAAGTTACTTGCGCTTGGCCTTGCTTTTTGTCTTGGGAACACACATGTGCGAGAGCACATCAAACACCGCGGCTGTGTCGTTTTCGGCGTGGCCCAACCCCATGGCGGCGTTGTAGACCGGGATGGTGGCTGCAAACAACGGAGCTGCTGTGTGCGTTTGTGCCAAAGCCGCACCAATCAGCTTCATGTCTTTTTGCCAGACCGACACCTTCATGGTGGCCTGGTCCCAGCTTTGGTTGACCATCATGGGGCCGCGCACGTCGAGCATGCGTGAGCCACCGGCACCGTCGGCCAACACTTTCACGGCCACCTCGGCAGAGATGCCAAAGCGCTCACCAAACAGCAGCACCTCCGCCGTGGAGACGTTGTGGATCGCTACCAATAAATTGGCCATCAGTTTCATCTTCATGCCGTTGCCAAACTCACCCAAGTAATAGTTGGCTTTGGCAAAGCCCTCAAACACCGGGGCGAGTTGCTTGACGGCTTTGGCCGGACCGCTGGAGTACACCGACAAGTCTTTGCGCAGCGCTTGTGCTCCGGTGCCAGACAGGGGGCAGTCGAGCAGGGTGATGCCTTTTGGGGCCAATATTTTCTGGGCGGCAATTTTGTCGTCGATGTCCAGCGTGCTGGTGTCGACTACCAGCAAACCTTTTTTGCCCTTCAGCGCCACAGCATGGGAGGCATCGATTAAGGCTTGTGCATGGGGCAGGGATGAAATGATGACATCCACTAGGGACGCCAACTCGCCCATGCTGGCGCAAGGTGTTCCACCAGCTTTTTTCAGCCTGGCACGTGCTGCATCGCTCGGATCAAAGCCAAACACCTCAAACCCCGCCTTCAACAAATTGCCCGACATGGCCGAGCCCATGATGCCCAAGCCGAGAAAGCCAATTTTGGTGGATTTAGCCTGCGCGGGCGTGGTTTTGACAGCGGCCGAGGCGCTGCTTGAGGTGGTTTTGCGAGCGTTGGTTTTTGCTTTGGTGGTCATTTGATCTCCTATTTGGTGTAAATTCGTGCTGAGTCTAAAACAAGAACCCATTTCAGGAGACACCGCTGTGACAAGCCCAACCCAATTCCCCTCTTCACACCAACCGGTCCGCATGGGCTTGGTCGGCTATGGCTGGTGGGGCAAGACCATTGCCAAACAAATTGCCAGCTCAAACCTCATGTCGTTGGTGGCAGTGGTTGAGGTGAGTGCCGAGTTGCGCCAGCAGATGGCAACCGATCCTGTGTTGCAGGGCGTGCAAGTTCTGGCCAGTTTCGACGATTTTTTGCAAATCGCAGACATGCAAGCTGTCATTTTGTGCACGCCGCATCAGCAACACGCCGACCAGATCGTGTCGGCTGCAGAGGCTGGCAAGCACGTGTTTTGCGAAAAGCCACTGTGCTTGACAGTCAAAGATGCAAAGCGCGCGATAGCAAGTTGTACCCAACACCAGCGGGTCTTGGGTATTGGCCATGAGCGTCGTTTTGAGCCTTCGGTGATCGAGTTGCGTCGCGAGATTGAGGCAGGCACATTTGGCACCATTTTGCAAATCGAGGCCAACTTCAGCCAAGACAAGTTCTTTGCCCTGCCCAAGGACAACTGGCGCTTGTCCAATCAGCATGCGCCGGTGGGGCCGCTCACCGCCACGGGCATTCATTTGGTGGACTTGGCCATTGCCATCTTGGGCCCCAGCGAAGCTGTCTGGGCGCGATTGGCAACACGTGGCTCTGAGTTTGAAAATGGCGACACCTTGGGTCTGATGCTGGCCTTCCCGGGCGGGGCCAACGCCTTGATCAGCGCCATCTTGGCCACACCCTTTGAAGGACGCTTTGCTGTGTACGGTTCCAAAGGATGGTTTGAAATTCGCGACCGCACTCATCCTGAAAGCCCGACGGGTTGGGACATCAAACGTGTCATGCAAGGTCAGGCTCCGGTCACCACTTTTGCGGCGCCTCACCCCACGGTACTGGCCAATTTAGAGGCCTTTGCGGGTGCCATCCGACATGAGCGCGCCTACCCTGTGACGCATCGCGAGATGCTTGCTAACGTGGCGGCCTTGGAGGCCATCATGACGTCGGCGGTCACGCGCAATATCGAGCCAGTGACATCTCCGGATTGATGGGCAGGCTCGGGATGATGGTGAAAAAAAACGCCCAAGAGAAGAAGCGCCTCAGCAGCCAAGAGCGCGAGCAACAGATCGCGCGCGGTGCAGTGGAGTTTTTTGCTGAAGTCGGTTTCAGTGGCGATACCCGCGAGTTAGCGCGTCGCTTGGGTGTCACGCAGTCGTTGATCTACAAGTATTTCCCCAACAAAGAGGCCTTGATCGACCGGGTCTACGAAGAGGTGTACCTTGGGCGTTGGAATCCGTTTTGGGAGTCGGTCATTCAAGACCGCAGCATCGCTTTGGAAGATCGTTTGGTCAGTCTATACATCGAGTACTCCAAGGCCGCATTGACCCGTGACTGGGTGCGCATCTTCATGTTTTCGGGCTTGCGTGGCGAGAGCATCAACAAAAAATACCTCGATGTCTTGCGCAGCCGAATCTTGGAGCCGGTGGCGGCGGAGTTGCGCCACGAGTTGAAGCTGCCAACGGTCAAAGAGTTGCCGCTTAAAACGGCCGAGATTGAGCTGGTGTGGAGCATCAATGCGCGCATTTTTTACTTCGGTCAGCGGCGCTGGATTTTCAATGTGCCGATCGAAGACGACGTGGACGACATGATCCGTGTGACCATCGCGCACTTCATGGCCGGGGCTCGGGTGGTCTTGCCTCAAATCTTGGGCATGACGACGGACAAGAAACCTCGAAATAAAGTGCGCGGCTAGGGAAATCACTGATGCTGTTGATCACGTGATCACCTTAAAGTGATCGCATGAACACCAAGCAGCCAGTTTTTGATCCGCGCGACTTGCGCCATGCATTCGGAAGTTTCGGAACCGGCGTCACCGTGGTGACCTCGGGCAATGCCCAGACCCGATTGGTAGGCGTGACCGCCAATTCGTTTAGCTCTGTATCGCTGGAGCCGCCCATCGTGTTGTGGAGTTTGGTCAAAGGCTCCCCCAGCTTGGATGTGTTCGATCAAACCGGTCGCTTCGTCATCAATATCTTGTCGCTGGACCAAGTGGACTTGTCCAAACGTTTTTCTAGTGCTGGCTTGACCAACAAATTCGAGGGTGTGAATCACAGCTTGGGTCTCGATGGCTTGCCGGTGTTAAACGACTGCGTGGCGACCCTGGAATGCAAAACCACTGAGCGTTTGGTGGTGGGAGACCATATTTTATTTTTGGGTCAAGTCGAGCGCTATGCCTACGAGCGCAAACCTACGTTGCTGTTTTGTCAAGGCAGCTATGTGCAGGGTGCCCCGTACAGCGTGGCCTGAGCGACTCAAATCAACCATTTAAGGAGAAGACATTGAAACACAGTATGTTCATGATGCCGCTGCATCCGCCTGGACGAAACATTGGCGAGACATTGGCAGAAGACCGCGAAGCCATCCTTTTGGCAGATCGCTGCGGCTACAGCGAAGCTTATGTGGGTGAGCACGTCACCGATGCCGCTGAAACCGTGACTTCGAGCATGATTTTTTTGGCCAGTTTGATTTCTGAAACCAAGCAAATCATGCTGGGCACCGGCACCATCAACATGCCCAATGCCCATCCTGCAGCGATTGCTGCACAGGCCGCGATGATGGACCACATGCTCAAGGGCCGCTTCATCATGGGCATCAGCCCAGGGGGCTTGATGTCGGATGCCGAGGTGTTTGGTAACTTTGGCAAAGATCGCAACGCGATGTTTGTTGAGAGCATCAACACGGTGTTGAAAATTTGGGAGTCAGAGCCACCGTACGACATTGACGGCGAGTTCTGGAAAATTTCCGTGGGTAAAACCATGCTGCCAGAAATCGGTCAAGGCTTCATCATGAAGCCCTTCCAACGTCCGCATCCTCTGATCGTGGGCACCGCCGTTGCGCCTTTCTCCAAGGGCGTGACCGAGATGGCCAAGCGTGGCTGGCAGCCTATTTCTGCCAACTTTTTGATGCCTGAATGGGTCAAGACCCACTGGCCCAAGTATGTGGAAGGCCGCGAAGCCGTGGGTGCTGTCGCCAGTCCCAATGAATGGCGCGTGGCCAAGAGCATTTTTGTGGCCGATGATGAAGCCACTGCCAAGCGCTATGGTTTGGAGGAGGGTGGTCCCTACCATTTCTATTTCAAGCAATTGGTGCGCAAGATGCTCAACGGCGGGCGCAGCAATTTATTCAAGACCGACCCCAACATGGACGACTCCTTGGTCACCCCCGACTACGTGACCAAACGTTTGGTGTTGGCCGGCACCGTCAATTCGGTGGTGGATCAAATTTTGGCCTTTCGTGAGCATGTGGGTGACTTTGGCAACCTCTTGTACGCCTGCCATGACTGGATGGATCCCGCCTTGGGCAAGCGCTCGATGGAGCTGTTTGCCAACGAGGTGATGCCCCGTGTCAACGCCGCCATCGGTCACTGACCTATTTTGTTGAATGCGTTGGAGACCCAATTGACCGCCCTCAACGACAGCACATTCACCGAAGTCCGCGCCGGTATGACCATCGATTGGGATGTGCCGATTCAGATGGATGATGGGCTGGTCTTGCGTGCCGATGTGTTTCGCCCCATTGCACCGGGTCACTACCCGGTGCTGTTGAGTTATGGGCCCTACGCGAAAGGTTTGGCGTTTCAAGAGGGTTACCCCAGCGCCTGGCAAAAAATGGTCAGTGCGCATCCTGATGTGCCGAACGGTTCGTCCAACCTGTTTCAAAACTGGGAAGTGGTCGATCCTGAAAAATGGGTCCCTGATGGCTATGTGGTGGTACGTGTGGACTCACGCGGCTGTGGCCGCTCACCGGGTTATGTGGACCATTTCTCGCCGCGCGAAACCGATGACTTTGTGTCTTGCATTGAATGGGCCGGCCAACAAGGCTGGTCTAACGGCAAAGTAGGTTTGTCGGGCGTGTCTTACTTTGGCATCAATCAGTGGCTTGTGGCCAGCCGCCAACCCAAGCACTTGAGTGCCATGTGCATTTGGGAGGGGGCTGCCGATTGGTACCGCGATATGACGCACCACGGAGGCATCTTGTCCACCTTCTGGGATAACTGGTACGACACGCAAGTCAAAACCGTGCAGTACGGTCTTGGCGAGCGCGGCCCTAAAAGCCCAGCAACTGGGGCCTGGGTCTGTGGGGACGTCACCATGTCCGACAGCGAGTTGGCGGCCAACCGCTGCCAGTTCGGTCAAGACATTTTGTCGCACCCCGAAGACGATGCCTACCACCGCGAGCGGTCGGCTCAGTGGGACAAGATCACCGTGCCGTTTTTATCGGCTGGCAACTGGGGCGGGCAAGGCTTACACCTGCGTGGCAACTCCGAGAGCTTCATGCGCGCCGCGTCCAAGCACAAGTGGTTAGAGATGCATGGCCTGGAGCATTGGACTCACTTTTACACCGACTACGGTGTTCGCCTTCAAAAGCGTTTCTTTGCCCACTTCCTCAAAGGTGAAGCCAACGGGTGGGACCAAGAGCCCCCAGTGCGCGTGCAAGTGCGTCACACCAAGCATTTTGAAGAACGGACCGACAGCGACTGGCCCTTGCCGCAGACGCAATGGACCAAGATGTATCTGTCGGCTCTTGACCAGTCCTTGTCAGAGCAGCCCTCAACCAGCCAAGGGCGTTTGAGTTTCAAGGCTATGGGGGATGGTTTGAGTTTTGTCTCAGCTCCGTTGAGCCAAGACATGGAGCTGACTGGCCCAATGGCAGCGCGTCTCAAGGTGTCGTCTAGTAGCGCCGATGCCGATGTGTTTTTGGTGCTGCGGGTGTTGACGCCCGATTTGCGCGAAGTCACCTTTGCAGGAGCCATTGACCCGCACACGCCGGTGGCCCAAGGGTGGTTGCGTGCCTCGCACCGTGAACTCGATGCTGAGTTGACACGCCCCTACCGTCCGTACCACACGCACACCCAAGCCCAGCCTTTGACGCCAGGTCAAGCGGTGACATTGGACGTGGAGCTGTGGCCCACTTCCATCGTCATCCCTGCAGGCCACCGCTTGGCGCTGTCGGTGCGGGGGCGTGATTACATCTTTGCCGAGAAAACCGGGTTGAAGTTGTCTAATTTTAAAAATGAGTTGCTCGGCTGTGGCCCTTTTTTGCACAACGACCCACGGGATCGCCCACACGGCTTGTTTGACGGGGAAACCACCCTTCATTTTGATGCCGACGAGCAGCCCTACTTGTTGTTGCCCGTCATCCCGAGAGGGCGCAGTTTGTAACTTTCCATAGAGCAAGTGTGTTAGCCAAGTTTTTCATTCACAGCATCCACATTAGGAGACATTCATGACGACAAGACGCGACTTTTTACAAACCACAGCAGCTGCAGGTATGACCATGGCCTTGCCCATGGCCGCGCAAGCGCAAGCAGGCGAGGGCATTCGCTTGGGTCTGTTGACCGTCAAAACCGGCCCGTTGGCCTCGGGCGGTATCGACATGGAGCGCGCTTTGGTCATGTACTTGGCCGAACGCAACAACATGATGGCCGGTCAAAAAGTGCAACTCTTTGTGGCTGATACCGGCGGCGTACCCGCCACGGCCAAGTCCAAAGTGCAAGAGCTGGTCGAACTCAACAAAGTGCACGTGTTGATGGGGCCTTTGGCCGCCTTTGAAGCCTTGGCCATTGATGACTACATCAAGGCACAAAAAGTTCCTACCCTGTCGGTGGCTGCGGCCGACGACATGACCCAGCGCAAGCCCAATCCTTGGTTTGTGCGCGCCACCTCCTCGTCTTCACAGTGCTCGCATGTGATGGCCGAGCATTGCGCCAAAACCCTGAAGTTCAAGCGCATGGCCATGATTGCCGACGACATTGCCTATGGCCACGAAATGAACGCAGGCTTTCAGCGCGTGTTCGAAGAAAACGGCGGCAAGATCGTTCAAAAAATGTTCCCACCACTCACCGCGCCTGACTACGGCAGTTTTCTGGCGCAACTCAAGACCGATGTAGACGGCATCTTCTTGGGCTTTGCAGGCTCCAACGGTTTTCGCTTTGTGCGCCAGTTCAACGAATACGGTCTGCGCAACAAAATGACCATTGTGGGCGGCATGACTGCACTTGACGAAGCGGTGTTGCGCAACATGGGCGACGAGGCTTTGGGCATCCAAACCGTGTGCTGGTACTCAGCCGAGTTGGACAACCCCATCAACGCGAAATTTGCACCCGCTTTTCGCAAACAGTTCAACTACGACCCTGGTTACTACGCCTCGGGCACCTATGTGAGTGGTGCCATTTTGGAGGCCGCCGTCAAAGCCGTCGCTGGCAAAGTCAACGACCGCGATGCCTTGATGGCCGCTTTGAAGAAAACAAACATTGCCACCGCGCGCGGCAACGTGAAGTTCGATGAATTTGGCAACGTGGTGGGCGACGTCTACATCCGCCAGGTGGCTCGTAAAGAAGGCCGCTTGGTCAACTCGGTGATCAAGACCTACCCCAATGTGAGCCAGTTCTGGACCTACGACCCCAAGCAGTTCTTGGCCAACCCGGTCTACTCGCGCGATTGGCCACCCGCCAAGAACCTCGAGTCATAAACCACAAGGTTCACCATGCAGATTTGGGTCATCCAAACCCTCAACAGTCTGGCGTTCGGAGGGCTGCTGTTCATGCTGTCCTCCGGATTTGCGCTCATCTTCGGTTTGATGCGCATCGCCAACCTGACACACGGGTCCTTGTTCATGCTCGGCGCTTATGTGGCCGCCACGATGATTCGCGAAGGCCACGGCCTGGTGCTGGCCGCTTGCGCGTCCATGCTCACCATGGCGGTGGTCGGCGGTTTGATCGAGCGCTTCATCTTGCGTCGTCTCACCAACAACGCCCAAGGTCAGGTGCTGGCCACCCTGGGGCTGTCGTTTGTGGTGGCCGATCTGTGTTTGATGCTGTGGGGCGGTGACCCTTTGCCCATCCAAACGCCCTCGATGTTTCAAGCACCGATGGAGATGTTCAACCTGAGGTTTCCGACCTACCGATTGGTGGTGCTGGGTTTCTCCATCGTGGTGGGTGTGTTGCTGTACCTGTTGATGGAGCGCACCCGCTTGGGCGCCATGATCCGCGCCGGTGTGGACGACATGCCCATGGCGCGTGCTGTGGGCATTCCGGCTTCGGGCTTGTTCACCACGGTGTTTTGCCTGGGGGCTGCTTTGGCAGGTCTGG
>CAIVLE010000213.1 GCA_903906635.1 uncultured Burkholderiales bacterium
AACAACACCACCTGCTGGCCAGACTTGAAGCTGGCGCTCTCTGGCACTTTGTTCCACTCAGCGACTTGTTCAGTTTTGAGGTTGTGCCTCTTCGCCACGCTGGCCACCGTGTCTTGCTTGCCTGCTTTGACAGTGATGCGTTTGAGTATTTGTTCAGGTGACAGGTCAAGCCGTCCGTTGTCGGCCAAGCCTGCGGTGACATCCTCCGCGATCTGCGCTGTTCGGGGGACCAGCAAGGCCGAACCCGCTTTGATCAGCATGCGAGGAGGTATGTTGTTGAGGGCGCGAAAATCGCTTTCGTTCATGCCTACGCGCTTGGCTGCGTCGGCCACTTTCAAGGTGCTTGGAGCGACCCAAGCGGTCCATGTGGCCATGCGACCCAAGCCCGAAGATTCGTAATTGCGTTGGAACACCTCGGCATTGTCCCAAGGCAACAAGATGCTGGGAATGCCTGCGGCCAGCAACACCGGGCGGTGGGCTGAGGGGTTGAGTGCTTTGAAGTCTTCGACCGAAATTTCAGCCAACTTGGCCGCCACGCTGACATCCATGTCGCGGGGCAGAGGCACACTTTGAAAATACGGGTGGTTCGGAATGTGGGGCAGTGTGACACCGAAGGTGGGTGGATTGCCTACGATGTTTTTCATGGCCAGGAGTTTGGGCACGTACATGCGCGTCTCCATGGGCATGTTCAGATCAGCGTAGGTGGTGGGCAAGCCCGCACGTTGGTTGCGTGCGATGGCCTTGCCGACATTGCCTTCGCCCCAGTTGTAGGCGGCCAGCGCCAAATGCCAGTCGCCAAACATGGCGTACAGGCGCTGCAAGTAGTCCAGCGCCGCGCGGGTGGAGGCCTGCACATCACGACGGTCGTCGCGAAAGACATTTTGTTTGAGGTCAAAGCTTTTGCCGGTCGCTGGCATGAATTGCCACATGCCACTGGCACGCGCGCTGGAGACTGCTTGTGGGTTGAACGCACTTTCAATGAAAGGCAGCAGCGCCAACTCAGTGGGCATCTTGCGCCGCTCCAACTCGTCGACGATGTGAAACAAATATTTGCTTGAGCGCTCGGTCATGCGCTGGATGTAATCGGGTTTGCTGGCATACCACTGGGTGCGGTCTTGGACCAGTTCACTCTCGAGGTCGGGCATGGCGTAGCCCTTGCGGATGCGTTCCCATAAATCGTTAGGCAGCGCCAAGTGTGCGACACCTGGTGAGGATGCGCTGCCTTGGCCAACGGGGCTCAGTCCGGGGGCGGGCGTCTTGACGGCCAGGGGGGCTGGGGGCAGGTCAGCTTTGTCCGCGGGCAAATTGGCGCAACCGCACAGCAGCGCAACTGTCATGCTCACAGCAAAGAGTGCAAGTTTCATTTGAAATCGTTCTTCCATTGGCGCAAAGCGGCAAACACAGCCACATCGTCTGTGGTGTCGGTGTTGCCCAGCCCTGCATGGTGTGCAACCGCTTGTCGCACATCCGGGTGTCGGGTCCGTAAAAACGGGTTGATCTGCAGTTCGGTGGCTAGCTGCGCTGGCAGGGTGGGCCGTCCCTGTGCGCGCAATGCTTGGCAGTGGCTCATGTAGGTTTGGAGCGCAAGGTTGTGCGGCTCAACGGCACAAGCGAATCGCAGGTTCGACAGAGTGTACTCGTGGGCACAGCAGATGCGGGTGTCACCGGGTAGTGCTGCCAAGGCATCCAAAGAGGCCAGCATTTGGGCAGGTGTGCCTTCAAAG
>CAIVLE010000214.1 GCA_903906635.1 uncultured Burkholderiales bacterium
ATCTCTGGCGGCGTTTTGGTCGATGCCAACACAGCCCACCACGCAGGGGCCTCAAAGCCTGGGTAACCGTTCTCAGCGATGGTGGGCACCTGGGGTAAATCGGCGGCACGCTTGCTGCTGGTCACGGCCAGCGGGCGCATGCGACCGCTGTCGATGTGGGGCTTGGTGACAAACACCGAGCCGATGGACAAGGGCACATGGCCGGCCACCGCATCGCTCATCAAAGGACCGCCGCCTTTGTAGGGCACATGGGTCCATTCCACATTGGCGTCTTTGCCCAGCAAGGCCATGGCCAAGTGACCCAAGCTGCCGTTGCCAATGGTGCCAAAGCTCACATTCTTTTTGGCCTTGGCCGCGGCCATCACGTCAGCAAAGGTTTTGTACTCAGAGTTGACGTGGGTTGCCAACACCATGGGCGAGGTACCCACCAGCACCAAAGGCAGCAGGTCTTTTTTGCTGTCAAAGGGCATGCTGGCATTCAGGCTGGGGTTCACGCCGTGGGTATCAAACACCACCGCAAAGGTGTAGCCATCCGCTGGGGCTTGCACCACCGCGGCTGTGCCGATCACGCCAGAGGCACCGCCTCGGTTTTCCACAATCACGCTTTGGCCCAGTTGTTGGGACAAGGGCTGCGCAATGATGCGAGCCACTTGGTCCACCGAGCCCCCGGGTGGAAACACGGCCACCAGCTTGATGGCTTGCTTGGTGGGCCACGCTTGGGCCTGAGCCAGCGTGGGCAGGCTCAAGACAGCGCAAGCCACGGCCAGCCCGAAGGTGGCTTTCGAAATAAGACGTTGCATGGCGGTGCGCTCCAGAGGTGGGTTGTTGTTCATCCCGGCATTGTTGGTCAGCCACACAGCTCCAAGCCTGCGGCTAATACGGATGGGGAAAATACGAACCTGTCACTCCCCATAATGCGACCATGGTCAGACCCACCCAACTCCTCCACCCCCAACGCGACAGCGCGCCCCTCAGACCTGCAGCGACCGTGCTGTTGCTGCGCGATGGCCCGCAAGGCCTCGAAGTGCTCATGACGCGGCGCGCCATGACCGCTAGCTTTGCGCCCGGCGCGTATGTGTTTCCGGGGGGCGGCATCGACCCCGCCGATGCCCAAGCGCACGCCCTGGCCGCGCGGCGCAGCACCCAAAGCGATGGGCTGTTGACCCAAGCCGTGGCGGCCATTCGAGAAAGTTTTGAAGAGCTAGGCATCTTGCTGGCGCGCCACGCCGATGGTCGCATGGCCGATGACGCCGACATCGCCGCCTTGAACCGCCACGCCCCAGCGGCCGACTTTGCGACCCAGTGCCATCAACGCGGCCTGACTTTGGCAGCTGACGAGGTTTTTTTACTGGCCCATTGGGTCACCGACCGCGACTTGCCACGCCGCTTTGACGTGCCGTTTTTGGTGGCCCGCATGCCACAACAGCAAACGCCCGTGGCTGACGACAAAGAGCAGTTCGAGCCGCTGTGGGTGCGCCCCGCCGATGCGCTGAGTCGCCATGCAGCGGGCGACTTCTTCATCATCTTTCCCACCATCCGTACCTTGGAGCGCTTGCAGCACTTTGCCAACACCGACAGCGTGTTGGCCGCTTGCGCCAGCGAGCAACCTTGGTTCACCAGTTGCCCCCGTGCGGGTTGGTTGGCCGGTAAAGAGTCACGCCACATGGAGCACGAGTCGCCTTTTGGCGAACTGGCCTTGACCAGCCCCGATGGCCAAATCGTGCACCACCTTGACTGGCAAACCGACCAAGCCGTGTTGCTGCTGAAAAATGTGCAACGCTTGACTGCCCCAAACCCTGGCGTCATGACTGGCCCTGGCACCAACAGCTATTTGGTGGGCGACCCCGACACGGGATTCATCGCCATCGACCCTGGCCCGGCTGACCACGAACACCTAGACCGCTTGTGGCGTGCTGCAGGCGGCAACATCCGCCTCATCGTGTGCACGCATTCCCACCCCGACCACTCACCCGGCGCGGCCCCGCTGCAAGCGTTGTGCGAGCAGCACGGGCACCGCCCGCCCGTCTTGGGCTTGAGCTCCGCCCCCACGGCACGCGCAAACAGCCACTTCACGCCCGATCGGGAGCTGCAAGATGGTGAATTGCTGGTGCTGCAAAACGGCGACACCACGCACACCTTGCGCGTGCTGCACACGCCCGGTCATGCGGCAAACCACCTGTGTTTGGTGCTGGAGGAAGACGGCTTGTTGTTCAGCGGCGACCATGTGCTCAACGGCAGCACCACCGTGGTGGACCCCCCCGACGGCCACATGAACGACTACATGAACTCGCTCGAGAAGTTGCTGGCTGCGTGCGAACAAGACCGCATTGAGTTCATCTTGCCCGCGCACGGTCACGTGCTGGGCAATCTATGGGACCAACCCCACGACGCGCGCGCTTGCATTACCCACCTCCAAGCCCACCGCCTCAAGCGCGAGGCCAAAATTTTGGGCGTGATGCAACAACACCCCGAAGGCAGCATGGACGACTGGGTGCAACTGGCCTACGACGATGTGCCACCGCGTTTATGGCCCGTGGCCATGCGCTCGCTGCTGGCGCATGTGGAGCGCATTCGGGAGTTGTCCGCCTAATTTGTGGTCAGTGCCGCTTGCCGTGTAACAAGGCAATGTTCATCTCGGCAGACAAGGTGCTGGCGTAAAACTTTTCCACCATCTCCACAGAAGTTCTGGCGTTTCTGGCCAAGGTCAGCAAGTCAATGCTGCCCCCGTAGATCAAACGGAAGGTGATGGCGGTGTGGCGCAAGCTATAAAGTGTGCGGTCTATGCCATGCGGGCCCTTCTTGATGTCGAGGTCGTACAAAATCCAGTTGAACAACCACCCCACAATGTCCAAGATCAAACGTCGGTTGGTCTCTTGTGGAAAAAACACATAGTCGTCTGGGCGGCCATACCCTCTGGCCGTTTGATGGGCCAGCAAGTTTTTGTACACATTCACCGCAGGCGCCAAGCTCACCGTGGCCGCGTTGTGACGCTTGACCTCGGGCAAATTGAGTCGCAAATAGTTGTGCTTGCCTTGGATGATTTCGATGTGTCGATTCTTGATCTGACGGATATCGCCGGGCCTGACAAAGGTGTACACCATGAAGCGAATCAACCAATTCATCTCCACAGGCATTTGGTGGAAAGCGCTCTTGATCCACACCTTGCGATCGGCCACCCAGTTGGAAAACACCACCGTGCGCAATTGTTTGGATTTTCTCAAAATCGCTTGGTATTCGCTCACTGTAAAAGCGCCTCGAGAGTGCACTTGAGACGTGACCTTGGGAAAGGGAGGCAGGGTTTGCAGCACCCCTTGACGGTTGAGCAACAGCAACACCTTTCTCACATGCGCCAGATAGCCTTGAATCGTTGCAGCAGATAAATCTTCTTGCGTCAGATACGACACAAAGTCTTCCAAGGTGATGGTGTTGATTTTGTTCAACGGGCGGTGCTTGAAGAACGTGAAGATATGGCCTTCAAGCCGGTTTTTAGTCATCAAATACGAACCATGCTTGATGGCGTCTCGCTTCACTTTTTCTTCTTCAGTGCGCAAGATCTCTTGAATCAGATCGAACAAAAGCCGTTGGTTTTCTGCCTCGCCCAATGCGCTTGATTTGGGCGCTTTGAATTTGTAAACACCCGACTCTTGCAAGCTTTCAAAAAACACGCGTGCGAACTCTTTGGCCTCGTCGATGTCGGTGGTTTTGAGACTGCGCGAGATGTACCGCCCCAGGTTGTACAAACGCACCTGCCAGTACTTGCTTCCAGCAATGCGGAAAATTTTCAACTTATCAGGCAAACCCTCAATACTCGTGAGGCTGGACTTGATGGGCGCATTGCGAAACCTGGGTTCGGCAAAGTAGGCCTCGTTGGCTGCAATTTCCACCACTTCAGAAAGGTCGTTAGACATGTTTTTGATGACTTTTTTTTTATTATTCGCATTACGTAAACTTTTTCTAAAAAATTATTAAATTTATTTGATTTTTTTGTTCATAGTTCATAACTCGTTTCCCCTGATGAGTTTTTCTATTTTGTAAAATTAATCTTTTTAATCAATAACTTATTGATAATTAATATTTTAAATGTAAAAAACCCTCGTTGCCCTGGCTGCTTTGGCTGCCACCGCCTCCTTCGCTCAATCCAGCATCACCATTTACGGTAACCTGGACCAAGGCGTGATCCGTCAATCTGACTCTGGCGTGTCTTTCTCGAAAATCTCGTCGAACTCTGGTACCACTTCAACCTTGGGCTTTCGCGGCTTGGAAGACTTGGGCGGCGGCAACACTGCTGGCTTCCACCTCTTGTCAGAACTCAGCCTGCCTGAAGGCCAAGTAGGCTCAGCTAACTCTGGCGCAGCTTCCACTACAGGTCAAAAACCTAACTTCTTCACTCGTGCTGCCAATGTGTACTTGACCAACAAAGATCTGGGTACAGTAGAAATTGGTCGCTTGCAAGACATCGTGTGGCAGTACCAAGGTACTTTCAACAACACCAATATCAACTCTTTTGGCTGGAATACTGCTACGTCTGTCTTGACTAATACGGGTGTTAGTGGTGCTTTAGGTAACTTTAACCGTGGCATCACAACTGGTTAC
>CAIVLE010000215.1 GCA_903906635.1 uncultured Burkholderiales bacterium
CATCAAGAAATTCAAACATTTCAAGGGGAGGGGGCAAATTTTTCATCATTCAAGCTCCTGGTTGAACAAACAGTTCCCGCACCACAAAAAACTTCACTCGTCTGGATCTTCGTACTCTTTGGGCAAGTGATGAGCAATGCCTTTGTGGCAGTCAATGCAAGTTTTGCCTTCGTCGCGTGCTTTCATGTGTTTCTTGTAGGGGGTTTGCTTTTGCAACTCTGGCGACATGGCTTCAAAGCTGTGACAGTTCCTGCACTCGCGAGAATCGGTGGCTTTCATGCGGTCCCACTCGTGGGTTGCGAGTTCGATTCGTTTGGCCTCAAATTTCTCGCGTGTATCGATGCTGCCCATGAGCTTGCCCAACACCTCGAAACTGGCTTTGGACTTTCTGATCATCTTGTGTGTCCAGTCCTTTGGGACATGGCAATCTGAACAAATGGCACGCACACCCGTGCGGTTGCTGTAGTGGATGGTCTCTTTGTATTCTGCGTAGACGTTGTCTCTCATCTCGTGGCAGGAGATGCAAAACTCAAGACTGTTGGTCATCTCAAGCCCTGTGTTGAATCCCCCCCAAAAGATGATGCCTGCAAAAAATGCAACACTTGATATCGCCAAGATCGAATACTTGGCGCTTGGCTTTCTGATAAAAGCGATGAATCTAGAAATGCGGCCAGTGGGTTCAGACATGTTTTTGCCTTCGTGATCAATTGAAACTGTGAATCAAACTCACAGCAATCAAATTGATGCTGTAATTGCCGGGTTGCTGATTGGTGGGCATCAAAGTGGTGGGCGTCATGCCCGTTTGATAGCCGTTGTAGTAGTAGTCCGTGTTGTTCAATTTGCTGTACATGTACCGAACAGAGACTTTGGTCTCTTTGTCGACGGCGTACACCCCAGAGAGCTTGAGTTGTGCGATGACCGTTTTGATGTCAGGCAGTGCACCACAAGACAGTACGCTGGCCAGTGAGCACGACGTGCTGGTGTTGGATGCTTGGGCTGCGGCATTTGCATAAACCACGTAATCGCTGCCAACCACGGTGTTGTAGGTGCTGGTGGACACCGTGTACGAGTAGTCGCCAGAAAGCTCCAATTTGCCCGCCATCAAGTTGCCTTGCTTAAATCCAATGCCCAATGAGTCGTCGGCATCGGTGAGCGAGTTGCTCCACGAGCCTTTACCGCCCAAGTACGCTGTCGGATTGGTGCTGCTCACAGCTCTATAAGAATAGAAGTAGTCTGTCATGTCACGACTGCGTTTTTGGTGACTCAAATAGATGTTGACCTGACCCGATTCGCTGTAGTTGTAGGCGGAGTCAAAGTTGATGCTGAGTGAGTTGCCCCCAAGAACGCCATAGGTGGAGTCGTTGTAGGCATCTTTGGAGATTTTCCCGTTGATGCCGAAGGTCAAGTTTTGATTGGCCTCCCAGTTGGTACCGGCTTTGACGAACTGCTGTTTTCTGGACGCATCAAAGAAAGGATAAAACCCGGGGAAGTCTCCGCCGTTCAAGCCCTTGGTGTACAAGGCGGCCGTGTTGTTGAAGGTGTTGGTGTAGTTGTAGCTGCCCAACTGACCAATGAACGCGGCGATGGCATTGGGATCAAAGGTGGCTTGCTTGGCAGCGTAGCCAGCACCCACTTTGTAGCTCAACCCCCCACCATCGCTGAAGCGATAAGTCGCGTCAATCTTATCCTCTTTGCTTTGCTTGGCCGTCACGCAGTTTGAGCCTGCGGGGTACCCTACGCCAGTTGCGTAGTTGTTGCACCAGCGATCGATGTTTTCGTGGTTGAAGGCCAGCCTTACATACTCACCCTTGTTCATCCGGTAGTCTGAGGCCAGATCGAAGGCGCCTTTTTTGTTGCTGATGGGTGTGTTGGGGTAATAGGCATCGTTGCCACCATCGATGGAGTGAAAGTTGTACATGCTGGATGGCGTTTTATTGTTGCGCTCATCAAACTTGACGCCACCCGTGAGGTTCAAATCGTTGGAATACTGGTTGCTTAATTTAAGATCAGCATGGTAAGTCTCTACAACGCCACCCAAGGATTGTCTGGGAAGGGCCGCTAGGTTGGGGTTGACCATGGAGAAGGAGTCCACGACAAAGGGGTCGTTTTGGGTGTTGTAGCCGTAAGAAAG
>CAIVLE010000216.1 GCA_903906635.1 uncultured Burkholderiales bacterium
TCAAGCTCGAGCACATCTTGCGTTTCGGCATCGGTGATGGCGTCCACCACCGCTTCGTCGCGCAGCGAGTCGGTGCTCAAGCCCCGCGTGAGCGCGCTAAAACTCGCAGTCCACCACAGGCTGTGGTGTTGGCGCTGGGGGGTGAGTGCCGCTTGCGTCTGGGTCGTTTGCGTGGGCGCTTGGTAGTGCACGTGCTTTAACTCGGGCAAGGGCGCGACAGCCATGTCACGGCAATTCGCCCACAAGGCATGGAGCTGGGTTTGCAAGTCCCCCCGCGCTTGGCGCTTGAGCAAGCGGGACAAGGCACTGCGCTTGAGCGTGCCCTTGGCCGGGTCGCCCGACAAGTCTTGGGCCGTCTCAGCCACACCCAGCCACACCGCGCGTTGGCCCCTGGTGAGGGCCACGTACAACAAACGCATGTCTTCGTCGGTAGACGAACTGCTCTCGTGCGCTGGGTCGGGGTTGTCCTCGTCAGGCACCGTCGTGGCCGAGGCGGTTTTTTCGACCGTAAAACTTCCGGCATAAGGCACAAATACCAAGGGGTACTGCAAGCCTTTACTCTTGTGGTACGTGATGACTTGAACGCACTGCGCGTCGGTTTCCAAGCGCATGGCGTGGGCGTCACTGCCTGTGCTAGGGTGCAGGATTTGTTGGCCCAAGTGGCGCACCAGGGTGTGTTCACCTTGCAAACTTTGAGCGGCGTGTTGCAGCAACTCTCCCAGATGCAGCAAGTTGCTCAAACGGCGTTCACCTTGAGGGCCACGCACCAGCCGCTGGGCGCGCGCGCCAGTGTGCAGCCACTGGTGCAGCATGGGCAGCAAGCCCTGTTGCTGCCACACCTGTTGCCATTGGTGAAACTGCTCCAGCAGAGCTTCCCACTGGGCTTCCTCTTGGGTGATGGCCAAGACCTCGTCGAGCGACAGCGCCCACAAGGGGCTGCCCAACGCGGCCCGCACCCAAGAGGTTTGACGCGGCGAGGCCACGGCACGCAGCAAGCGCCACAAGTCCAAGGCCTCCGCGCTTTGGTACACACTGGCATGGTCTGACAAATACACACTGGAGATGCCTCGCTCGCGCAAGGCTTGGCGTATGGCATCTGCTTGTCTTTGGTGGCGCACCAACACGGCCATGTCGCCCGGCGTGGCCACACGCTGGTTGAGCAGAAAAGCCATTTGGTCGGCAAACACAGCGGCCATGTGGTGCAAGTGCTCATGGGCTTTGACCACCGGGTCCTCGCCTTGGAGGTGCCACACCGTGAGACCGGGTTGCGCGCTGCCATCTGCTAACTGCAGGGCTGGCACATCGCCTTGGGGGCTGACTTGAACAAAGGCGATGTCATTGAGACCGGCGCCGTTCACGGCATGCTCAGGCGAAAACGGCTGGTCGATTTGCGTGAACACATGGTTGACGGCATTGACCAGGCTTGCACTGGAGCGACGGTTGCCGCTGAGCGTGTGCAAGGCCTGCGGGTTGCCCTTCAAGGCTTGCTCGCGGGCCTGCAAATAGGTGCTCAGGTCGGCGCCACGAAAACTGTAAATGGCTTGTTTGGGGTCGCCAATCATCACCAAGGCGTTCTCTGGCGTGACTACCTCGGGGTCGTAGATGCGGTGCAAGCTGCCGTACTGCCAGGGGTCGGTGTCTTGAAATTCGTCCACCAAAGCCACCGGGTACTGGTGGCGAATCGCCTCGGCCAAGCGAGCGTCTTCGGCCATCACCGCGTGGTAGAGGTTTTGCAGCAAGTCAGAAAAGTCAAATGCTGCGCGCTGTGTTTTGGCATCTTGGTAGGCTACCCCCACAGTGTGCGCTGCATGTTGGGACACGCGCGTGGGTGTGTCGGGGGCTTGCTCGAGCAGGTCCACATGCGACTCGAGTGCGGCAAAAAAAGCAAAGCGCTCGGGCTCGGGCCAGCCTTTGTCTTGCAAGGCAGTGAGGGTGAAGCGTTTGAGGGTGTCTGACTTGAGGGCTTGCCCCTGTTGCGCCCAGGCCTGCAGTCCTTGAAGCCAGGTGGCGTAGTTTTTCTCAGACGCGCCTTTGAGCCGCTTGGCTTGCAGGGCGTGCAACACCTCGGGCGACCAGGCCTGGCGTGCGGCCTGAGCCGTGTCTTGGCATTGCGCGAGCCACTGCATGTGGGCCTCAATCGCTTGGCTGGGCGTGAACGCTGGCTCTTTGGGTGCGCGTGGTTTGCGCTCGTGTTCCCGCCACAGCACTTGCAGCTTTGTGAGTAAGTCCTCGGGCGAGCGCCCAAGGCTCGCCCCCAGTTGCTGCAACACCTCCAAGGGTTGTGGGTAAAACCAAGTGCGCCAATAGTCTTGCACCAACCTCAGCTGCAGGGCCTGTGCGTCCTCAAGACGTGTTTGCTCAAACAGATGGCGGCTGTCGAGTGCGTGCTGGCTCAGCATGCGACGTGACCACCCATGGATGGTGTAGATGGCCGCGTCGTCCATCCAGTCGGCCGCAGCGCTCAGTTGCAGGGCGCAGCGCGGCCACAAGGCGTTGTCATAACTTTGCAGCAGTTCGAGCAAAAAAGCGTCGGGTTGGAAGCCCTCAGGCAGCGGGCGTTGTTGCGCAAGGGCATCAAACAACACGGCGGCATCACGCAAGCGCTGGCGAATGCGCTCGCGCAGTTCAGCGGTGGCCGCTTCGGTGAAGGTCATCACCAAAATTTGGGGCGGCAACAAGCCCGCGTGGGCTTGGCCATCGCAGCTGTCTCGCCCATGACCCAACACCAAACGAAGGTAGAGCGCGGCCAGCGTCCAGGTTTTGCCTGTGCCAGCGCTGGCTTCAATCACTTGGCGCCCCCGCAATGGCAGCGTGAGGGGTTGCAGCTCTGTGGCTGATGGCGTCATGGCGCCTCCTCGGAGTGCGCCGCATCGCCGCTGGGCAACAACATGGCCGCATCGACCATCGGTCCATACAAGCGCTCGGCCCACTCGGGTAGGCCCTCGCTCAGGTTTTCAAAGCCATCAAAGACGCGTTGCAAAGCTGTGGACTCGGGGAATTCGCCTGCTTGCATGTGCGCACCGTCAAACTTGCTGCGTGCAGCTTGTAAGGGGTTGGGGTCTTGTGCGCGTTGGGCCATCAAATAAGCGCAGGCGGTTTTGCGTGCCACGGGCAAAGGCTGCTGCCAGGCCAGCACATAGGCCTCGACCAAGTTGTGCAACTGGGCTTTGGCGGCGTCGGCCGATATGGGGTTGAACTGCACCCAGCCATCCAAGCCCACTTGCGCACTGGTGGTAGGGGTGCCGCTGGCACAAGCCACCAGGTGCTGCAACCACACATCGGTGAGTGTTTCGGCGCGGGGCCGCTGGCTGTCGCTTTTGCGTTTGCCTTGCAGCACCGAGCCCGCTCGCACATCCACTTGCAACCAGGCATTGCGTTGGGCGTTGGTTTTCCAAAGCTGGGGTTGAGGTTGCCACTGCGCATGAAGCTGGACGTCGCCCCAAGCGAGCGTGAAGGTAAAGCTCATCGACTGTGCAGGCATGTCGTGCGGCCAGTCCACCAGGCCTGGGGTCAAGCGTGCCCATAACGTGTGACGCTGCTGCAGCAGCAAGGCTTGCTGCGCTTGGCCAAAACCGGCCAGCGCTAAGCGGCCACTGCCATGCAACTGCGCGAGCGCTCGATCAGGGTCTTGGGTGCGTGCCATGGCTTGGGTGAGCAAGTACGTGTCCAAGCCGTCCAGCGCGAACGGTTCCTCCTCGGGCGCTGCTTCAGCCGGGGTGTCTAGGCGCACCTGCAAGCGTTCGCGCACAAACACATCCACCGGTTGGCGCAGCATGCGGCTGAGTTGGTGCAACTCGATCTGCGTGGGCTGTTGGGCCTCAAGCTTGACATCCAAGGCCACCACACCTTGAGTTTGTGCGTGTTGCCAGTCGCTGGCGTAGGTGAACCAATCGCTGCCCGCCGCAAAGTAGCTCGCGGAAAACGCATGCAGCGGCTGCAGGCGGGCCTTAAAAGCGGGCGTTTTGGGCGTGTGCTCTGGGTGAGGTAACTTCCAGCTGGTGTTGAGGTAGTCCATGAGTTGAGCCACCAGCACCGAGGGCGGTTGGTCTTCGTGGTCGGTCGCGCGTTTGCCTTGCCAGCTGATGTACAAGCGCTCACGGGCAGACAGCAGGGCTTCTAAAAACAAATAGCGGTCATCCTCACGGCGTGAGCGGTCTCCGGCCCGCCACAGCTCAGCTTGGCCCATCAGGTCAAAGTCACGTGGGGTTTGGCTGCGCGGGTAGTCGCCGTCATTCATGCCCAACAAACACACCACCTGAAACGGGATGGAACGCATGGGCATGAGCGTGGCGAACTGCACGCCGCCCCCAAAAAAGCGCCGGTGCATGGCCGGTTGTTGTAACTGAGCGAGCCAGTGTTCGCGCACCACCACCAAAGGCAGGGGGGCGTCCAAGCGGGCCAGTTGGCATTCTGCGAGCCAAGTCTCAAGCGGCGCCATCACGCGTTCCATCAAGCGCACATCGGCGTCACTGCTGACTTTGAAAAACTGGGCCACCAGCGCTTGGAGTAGTGTGACCCATTGCTCGGGTGTGTGGGAGCGACGCAACTGGCCCAGTGCCCACTCGATACCGCCCAACCATTGCATCAAGCCATCGACCACTCGGGTGTCCAAACCACCCACACCCTCCATTGGCCAGGTGTCTTGCCAAGCTGGGGACTGCGCCGAGTTCGCCTGGGGTGTACCCGTGGCGTAGCCCAGCAGCAAACGCTGCACGCCAAAGAGCCAACTGTTTTGCGCCGCGTCCGCCAAGCCAGCATCCATGCCCCAGCTCTCACGGTGCGGGGCGTCAAGCCCCCAGCGCACCCCCGCTTGTTGAAGCCAGGCGTCTAGTTGCGCAACATCGGCTTCGTCCAAACCAAAACGCTGGCGCACGCCAGCCACTTCAAACAGGCTCATCCATTCCACCCGTGTGATGCGCAACTGCGGCAGTTGCAACAACAACTCCAAGGCCTGCACCAGTGGCTCGGTGCGCGGTGTGGTGTCGGCCACCGAATACGCAATGTGACGTGGGGCTTGGGGGGGGAAACGACCAAACACAGCATGGATGTGCGGGGCAAACATGGCCATGTCGGGCACCATCACCATGATGTCGCCGGGGTGCAACTGTGGCTGCGCATCGAGCCAGCCCAAGATGCGGTCATGCAGCACCTCGACCTCGCGTTGTGCCGAATGGGTTTGCACAAAGGTCACGCTGGTGTCGTGGGGGGGCAGTGGCTTGGGACTTGCAGGCGCTGGGTTGAGGTTGAGCAAATCGGATTGCAATCGCTCCAACACGCTGGCAGGGCGCTGCTGCTCTTTGGCGGTGTTGACGGGGTCAACGAACACATCGACGCGTTGAAATTGGTGACGGTAGCTCGCCACATCGTCAAAGCCATCCAGCAGGTGCAGGTAGTCGCGCCCGTGTTTGCCCCAGGCGGCCAGCAGCGGGTTGCTGTCGGTGTGCAGCAGGTATTGCTCGGCGGGTGAAAAGTGGTCGCTCGCCCGCGGTAAATTTGCTTTGTCGCTTTGCCTGCGCCGCTTCCATGCGGCCAAGGGCCTGCGGCTTTCCACCACATGGCCCCAAAAGTATTGACAGGGGTTTTGCACCAGCATCAAGACCTGGCACACCTTGCCCAAAGCAGCCAAGGCTTGCACCGTTTGCATGGGCAGCGAGGTCACGCCAAACACCACCAAGCGCTGGGGCACACCTGCGGGGCGCACGCCTTGTGGCAGCTGTTTCAGTGCTTGGACAAAGGCCTCGTGAACGTCAGCACGCGAGCGAAAACGGTGGTCAAGCGGTGCGTCACCGCTTAGGTCTTGCAGCAAGTCGCGCCACAACTCGGGCTGCCAACGCTGCGCTGGCGGCACTGGCGTTGGTGTGCCTTGGGCCGAGCGCAAGCTGTCTTGGCTTGCGGCCCAATCCTCCAGCCAATCAGAGCGGTAGTTTTGGTAACCGTCCAGCACATCGGCCAGTTGCAGCGCGAGTTGGTAGGCACGGCGCCCAGAGGGTTCATCTGGGCTGGGTGCTTGTGGATCGCTGGTGTGGCCCAGGTACTGAGCCAAAGGTTGGAACACGGGTTGAGCCAACAACGCAGGCAAGCGGCGCATCAAGCGCCACACCAAGGCAGATTTGTCTAACGGCATATGCGCAGGCACTGCGTCGTGTCCCAGCACCGCTCGGTAAATCTGCCACAGCTTGGCCGAGGGCAATTCAATTTGCGTGGCCGCGCAAATCCCCAAGGCGCTGTCGCGCGCCAAAGCCAGTTCCAGCCAGTGCTTCATGCCGTTGCTTTGCACCAGCAACACCTCAGGCGCCAGTGGCGGCAAGGGGTTGTTCTGGATGAACTGCACCATCAGATCGCGCAGACCTTCCAACTGGTTGCTGTGCAGCACCATGAAGCCGGTGGGGAAGGGGGCTGACATGAGGTGGAGAGTTAGATTTAAACAGGCAAGAGAAAGTGTTTGACCCAAGGATACTGGAGTAGTCCCGCGCGCATGTGTTCATGAGCGCGCTGTCAATACCTCCTCCAAATCGTTCCAAACGTCCTGCCTTTGAATCTTGCCCTCGACCACCTCAAAGCGATCGATGAAGCGAATGCCCTCAAAAGTGTCGCCGTTGTGAAACACCCCGCTCAAGTGGCCGCTTGCGTACACCACAGCACCGTCGCCCCGCCAAGACTCATCCAGGTGATGGATGCTTTTTTGAATGGACAGGTAGCGTGGGCGCGACCAATCGAGCAACTCTTGCAAGGTGTGCAAACGCACATGGCCTGGTAACAGCATCTCAAAGTCAGGACCTAGGTGCGTTGCCGCAAGTGCCAAGTCACGCTCAGCCAGGGCGTTCAAAAACCCCATCACCACCTCGCCTGCCACGGGACGCGCAGCGCCACCGCCTGTGAACACCTGGCCATCGCGTTGATAGGTACTGGCCTCTTGAATGAACACGGTCGTCCCAGCCTCAGCGGCAGCAATCACAGAGCGTGCAGTCAGCGCCAAACGTTGCACCAAGCGGTGTCGCACTTCCGGCGGGTAGCCAGGCAGCAGAGTGACAGAAATGACGGGCATAGCGACTCCTTTGGAGGTCTGAGAACAATTTCAAAAGTGTCGCATGAATGACCGGGGCAAAAGCACAGGAGATGCGAGCATGCGCACGAGGAGACTGACTGCGATGAATACCTTGAACCGATCTGCTACAGGCGTGTACCTGATCACTGTGACACCTTTTTGCGACAACGGCGAACTGGACTTGGTCAGCACCGACCGCATGGTGGACTACTTGTTGGAAGTTGGCGTGACCGGTCTTACGGTGTTGGGCATCATGGGCGAAGCACCCAAACTCACGTCTCAAGAGTCGCGCCTCTTTGTCAAGCAGGTGTTGGCGCGTGTGGCAGGGCGCGTGCCAGTGGTGGTGGGAGCCTCGGCCGCAGGCTTTGCGCCCATGCGTGAACTCACCGAAAGTGTGATGGACATGGGGGCCGCAGGCGTCATGGTGGCACCGCCGAGCGGCGTCAAAACCAACGAGCAAACTGCTGCTTATTTCGACATGGTCAACGAAACGCTGGGCCCGAAGGTGCCTTGGGTGTTACAAGATCACCCGGTCGCAACTGGCGTGCAAATGTCGCCGGATGTGATTTTAAAAATCCTCAAAAACTCGCCCCACTGCGTGATGCTCAAGCACGAAGACTGTCCTGGCCTGGCCAAACTCTCGGCCATACGAGCAGCCAGTGAACGCGGCGAAATCGAGCGCATATCCATCCTCACGGGCAATGGCGGCGGATTGTTTTTGCCCGAAGAACTCACCCGTGGAGCCGATGGCGCGATGACAGGCTTTGCCTACCCCGAGATGATGGTGGAGGTTTGTCGCGCCCATGCTTTGGGCGATGTCGAGCGCGCCCACGATATCTTTGATGCCTACCTACCTTTGGCGCGCTATGAGCAACAAGCCGGCATTGGCTTGGCCGTGCGTAAACACATCTTTGCGCAGCGAGGCATCATCGCCTCAGCGGCGGTGCGCAAGCCCGGCCCCAACATGTCTGCGGCTGATTTGGCCGACGTGGCGCGCTTGACGCAGCGCCAACAGCGCCGCCTGGCTGAGTTACTTTAACGCTGAGGGCCCGAAGCGCTTAGCGCCTTCAAGCGCGCTGACAGATCTTGCAATGCACTGGTCAGCAGCCATTCAATGGGGTAATACAACATGCACGCCCCAGAGGCCACAAAGTCTGGCAATTCGTTCAATTTGCCCGGTAAGCCAAATGGTTTGCCCGCAGCCTTAAGACGTTGGGCGGCATCATTGACTGCGGCCAAAACCTCAGGCGTTTTGGCGCTGCGTTGCCCCATCATGCTGTAGGCCAAATCATTGGGACCAATCAAATAGGCATCCACCCCAGGTACGGCCATGATCTCGTCAAGCGCGTCAATGGCCTGGCGGGTTTCAATTTGCACGATCACCAGTTTGCTGGCTGCTTGCTCCTGCCCACAGGCATAGCGAACCAGTTCCACCACATCGGCTGCATCTTGGGCGCAGTTGATGTGGGGCACCACCAAGCCATCAGCTTGACGGTCCATGAACTGCACCAGCACGGCAGGGTCTTTGGACCAGCTGCGAACCAAAGAGGTCAGGCCCGCCACTTTGGCCGCGCGAATTAACTCGGTGGCCACATCCAGGCCGATGCCTGTGCGTTCGCAGTCGATGAAGGCAGCGTGTGCGCCCGCACTGGCCAACACAGCCATGACGTCAGGGTTGCGCCCACCAACGTTCACAGCGATCACGTGTTGTTGGTCTCTAAAGCGTTGTTTGAGTAAATTCATGGCATCTCGTTCACGGAATGCTCAAGTATCAACCCACATCACTGCGACTTGATGCCTGCCGCCTTGATGAGTGCTGCATTGGTGACCATTTCCTCGCGGATCATGGCGTCAAACTGCTCTGGACTCATTGGCATGGGCTCAGCTCCTAGGCTGGCCAAGCGTTCTTTGACCTCGGGCGATTGCAAGGCCTTGAGAGAGAGTTGGTTGAGCCGTTGGACCACGTCGCGTGGCGTTTTGGCGGGCACCAACATGCCGGTCCAAAATAAATAGTCTGCTTTGATCACCCCCGATTCTGCCAATGTGGGCACATCGGGCAATTGGGCAGATCGCTTGGGAGTACCCACAGCCAAGGCTTGCAGTTTGCCGGCCTTGATCATGGGCAACGCTGACACCAAGGGGGCGAAGAAATAGTCCACACGCCCGGTCATGGTTTCGGTGATGGCCTCGGGAGAGCCTTTGTAGGGTACGTGCAGTGCGTCAATCCCAGTAGCAAGTTTAAATTTTTCGGCACTCATGTAGGTCGCGCTGCCCAAGCCGACCGAGGCGTAGTTGAGCTGACCGGGTTTGTCTTTGGCTGCATTGATCACGTCTTGGACCGTCTTGTAGCCCTTGCTGGGAGAGACCACCATCACATTGGGCACGATGGCCAAGGGTGTGATGGCCGCGAAATCTTTCAGCGGGTCATACGTGACTTTGTTGATCAATGGCAGCACGGTGTGGGCGCTGGTGTAGACCAGCACCGTGTGGCCATCGGCAGGCGCGCTCAACAGCGCCTGAATGCCCAGCGTGCCAGCGGCGCCTGCTTTGTTATCGACCACCACCGACACGCCCAACTCCGTTTGTAACCGTTCGGCCACTGAGCGCGCCACGATGTCGGACGCACTGCCAGCTGTCGCGCCCGAAATCAATTTGATGGGGCGACTTGGGTAAGCCTGAGCCCTAGCCGCGAGTGGGGCCAGGCAGGTCGCGCTCAACACCGCCAAGGCGGTGCGCCGGGTAGGGGGTGCGAGGACCTCCATGGGGCGTGGCAATGCGTTGGACTTCCCTGATGTCTTGGCTGTGGGCATGGGGGCTCCTGATTCAGTGTGAGGGGATGTGGTGCATGCAGCACTCAAATGCGTGGCATGCCCAACTGCTCGGCCATCCAGTCGGCTGTGCGATGGCGGTAGCGGTAAGGCCGGTTGTTGGCGATGTGGTTGCCGTCTTCAACGATCAACAACTCCACTGGTCCAGACGCCTCTTGTGCCATGCGTTGCGTGTCTTGCCAAGGAATGATGCGGTCCAACTTGCCCGTGACCAAAAACAGCGGGCATTCAATTTGTTGGGCCACGCCATTTTTCATGGTCAAGTTGCGGCTGTACTCTTTGGCTTGAGCTTGGGTTGCCAAGTGGCTGCGCACGCGAAAGGCTTCACGGGTGAGGTCTGGCAGTGCATCCCATGTGTCGCTGAAGTCATAGGGACCGGCCAAGCCAATGCAGGCCTTCAGGCGCTTTTCAAATGCTGCTGCACGAGGTGCGTAGTAGCCACCCAGGCTCACGCCCCACAGGCCAATGCGGGTGCTGTCCACCTCGGGGCAGGTGAGCACCCAGTCAACCATGGCCTTGACGGGCACCTCGTAGTCGCCACGGATCGGGAAGTCGTACTCGGCTTCGCCTTGACCCGGGCCATCCACCATCAAGGTGGCGATGCCACGCGCCAAAAACGGTTGCTCGTAGGCTTCGAGTTCTTCTTTGGCCGAGTCCAAGCCGGGCACCATGATCAGCACAGGCGGCTTGATCGCACCTTCTGGCAAGCGCAAGAAGCCCGCCAAGTGAGCGTTTTCATACGCAATCTCGACACGCCTTGCGGGCGGGCGCATGTGCGGCAAAGCCAGCTGCTTACAGGCCACGGCTTTCATGTGAGCCGCGCGCATTTCATCGATATCGTGCACCGACACAAATTTGGCAAAGTGGTAATAGACCGCTGCGCGCGACAGGTGCTCGCTGGCGCTGAGTTTGTAGCCATCAGCCAGCGCCTCGTGGCCCAGGGCTTCGTGCACCTGGGCACGCTTGCACCAAGCGCTGGTCCAGTCTTCCCAGCGGTCAATGCCACGGGTGACCTCTTGAAAGTCGGTCAGTAACACGCCGTTCGATACAAAACGTGGGGCCCAGTGTGAAATGGCCGATTCAACGCGGGGATCTTTGCTCATGGTGCCTCTGTCAAAGTAGGGGTGAAGAAAAAAATCAAATGCCCAAGCCCGCCAACATGGCGCGCGGGTAACGCTCGCCTGCGCGGGTGTCGGGGGTGAAGATGGCCTCTAGCTCAGCGCTGTCGAGCGTGCTCAAGGTGAAGCCGGCTGCGGCCACGCTTTGCTCCAAGTACGTCACACGCTGCGTGCCGGTGATGGGCACGATGTCGTCTCCTTGCGCCACTGTCCAGGCCATGGCCAGTTGCGCCGTGGTGAGCCCCAAGCGCTCGGCGATGGTCTGCATGCGGGCCACCAGTTTGAGGTTGTGGGCCAGGTTCTCGCCATGAAAGCGAGGGTGTATGCGGCGACGGTCTTTGGGGTCCAAGTCGTCAAAGCTTTGGATGCCGCCTGTCAACAAACCACGCCCCAAGGGCGAGTAACCCACAAAGGCGATGTTGAGTTGTCGGCACAGCTCAATCATCTCCACCTCGGTGTCGCGGTACCACAGCGAGAACTCGGTTTGCAGCGCCGTCATGGGGTGCACGCGATGCGCGCGGGTGAGGGTGTCCACACCGGCTTCGCAGATGCCTAAGTAGCGCACTTTGCCTTGCTCCACCAGGCGCGACATGGCACCCACGGTGTCTTCAATCGGGGTGTTGGGGTCCACGCGGTGCAGGTAATACAGGTCAATGCAGTCGGTGCCCAAGCGCTTCAAGCTGGCTTCGCAGCACGACACCACGTACTCAGGCCTGGCATTGGTGGCCTTGCTGCCATCGGGCAAGGTGATGTTGCCAAACTTGCTGGTCACCACCGCTTGTTGGCGCTGCGTGCCCAGCGCAGCACGCAACCATTCTTCGTGCAAGCCATCCCAGTAGGCGTCGGAGCTGTCAAAGAAATTCATGCCCAGCTCAAGCGCGCGATGCACGAGTCGCTTGAACTCGCTCAGGCCGTGTTCGCTGAAGTCTTGAAAGCCCATGCTGTGGCCCAAGCCCATCGCCGAGACCTCAAGGCTGGAGTTGCCGAGGCGTTTGCGTTTCATCGCTTGTCTCCGTTGTTGTGGGCGCAGTGTAAGTTCAAACAATCGCATTGAATCATCTAACATCCAAGGCCGCCCGCGCCCTCACCCCACCCCATCCAGACCATGAATTCTCAAGACATTGACCAACGGCTGACCGACCTAGAAATCAAGGCCAGCTTCACAGAAGACCTGGTCGAGCAGCTCAACCAAGTGATCTACCAGCAGCAGCAACAGATCGATGCTTTGCTGCGCGAGGTGTCGCAATTGCGTCAGCAAATGCCAGAGGGTGGAGGCGGGCAGACGCGCAATTTGCGCGACGAGTTGCCACCGCATTACTGAACCAGATGGCGCAGAACCCTTGCGCTGGCTTTTCAACACCAGGAGACCCCCATGAAACTCTCACACCTGTTGCTCAGTGGATGTTTGTTGCTGAGTTGTGCGCCCGCAGTGGTGTTGGCACAAATTGCCCCTGCACGCTCGTGGCCTGAACTCCAACAAGCGGTGCAAGAGCGCGTCAATGCGCAGCGCTACCCCATGACGGGGTTTGATGCCAAACAAGTGGCTGAAATTTTGCAGCGCATTCATTCTCTTGACCGCGATGAGTGGGCGCGCGCGTGGATTCAAACCGGGGACACTCACGCCGAACACGCCAAGTCCTTGCCTGCCAGCCAAACCAAAGAGGCGGCTGAGGCCTATTTGTCAGCGTGGCGCTATTACGGCTTTGGTGCTTGGCCAACTCAAAACTCCCCCGAGAAAAAGCGCGCTCATGCACTGGGTACGCAAGCCTTCAGAGCCTATGCTGCGCTGGCGCAGCCCAAAATTGAGGTGCTGCGCATTGCTTTCGAGGGCCAAGAAATCATCGGCTATTTGCAGCGCCCCCAAGGTGTGGCCAAACCACCGGTGGTGTTGTCCGTGGGGGGTTTGGACAGCTACAAGGAATTCGTGGTCGAACAGTACGGGCCCGATTACCTCAAGGCCGGGCTGGCCTATGTGGCCTTGGACATGCCGGGCACGGGCGAGTCGCCGATCAAGATAGACGTGGGGGCAGAGCGCATCTTCTCGCGCGTCATCGACGCTTTGCAGTCGCGCAGCGATCTCGACACGAACAAGATCGGTTTTCAAGGGGTGTCATGGGGCGGGCATTGGGCCGCACGCATGGCTTATGCCGAACCGCAGCGAATCAAAGCCGTGGTGAACTGGGGGGGCCCTGTGCATGCCTATTTTCAAAAAGACTGGCAAACCAAAGCCTTGGGCACGCGAGAGTATTTATTTGATCTGTTTCAAGCGCGGGCAGCCGTGTATGGAGTGGATACCTTGGACGAGTTTTTTGCCTACGGTCCACGCATGTCCTTGAAAGATGCACAGGCCTTGAACAGGCCGTCGGCGCCCCAGTTGTTGGTCAATGGCCAGAAAGATTCACAAGTGCCGATTGACGATTTATACCTGGTCTTACAAAACGGCACCGCCAAGCAGGCTTGGGTCAACCCCGAAGGGGGGCATCTGGGGCGTGACAAGCTGTGGCCTGATGGCCGCATCTTGAGCGAAGTCATCGTGCCTTGGTTCAGCCAAAAACTGAAGTGACAACGCGCAGGGCTTAGTTTTGCCGCGTGTACTTGAGCTGCGACAGGTCAAAGCCCTGAGTCTTGGCGCTCATGAGCGCCGCGTCCAACAGCTCGGGTGGTAACACGGGCGTGCGTGACAGCACCCACAGGTAGTTGCGATTGGGGTTGCCCACCAAGGCCCAGCGGTACTCGGGGTCAAGACCAATCACCCAGTAGTCAGCACGAAACGGCCAGAAAAACGACACCTTGAGTTGGGCGTTGCCCGTGCCGTCCACCACCGTGGCTTTGCCCAGGGCTTGGGTGCTGCCCTCGGCGGTGTCGCAGCGGTTGGTCACGGCCACACTGCCATCGGTGTTGCGGGCGTATTCGGCGGTGGTGTTACCGGTGCACTTACGCTGAAAGAACATCGGAAAGTTGGCGATCTCAAACCACTTGCCCACATAGCGCGCCAAGTCCACTTGGGGCACACTCGCCACGGGGGTTTCAGCATGCACGCTCAGGCACAACAAGGCGCACGTCAGTGCCATCAAAAATCGTCGAAATGTAGGCATGGTGATTGTGTAAAGTCAGCGTTATGAAAAACCATCTTACCCACTCTCTTCGCAGCCTCGCCCTGGCCTTGTCGCTCGGCGCGTTGGCGTGCACCAGCGCTTTGGCGCAAAACTCCAGTTTCCCCACCAAACCGCTCAAAATTGTGGTCCCCAATGCCGCAGGGGGCGCAGCCGACATCACCGCGCGCACGGTGGCGCAAAAGCTCTCAGAGGCCTTGGGACAGTCGGTAGTGATTGAAAACAAACCCAGCGCTGGCGGCATCGTGGCGGGCGAACAGGTGGCTCGTTCGGAGCCAGATGGCCACACGATGCTGTTGATCTCCAGCGGCACGGCCGTCAGTGCCTCCTTGTTCAAGAGCTTGCCCTTTGACACCATCAAAGACTTCACGCCAGTCTCTAAGTTGGCCACCTTTGACTTGGTGATCGCCGTGGCCGAAGGCAGCCGTTTCAAGACATTTGCCGAGCTAATGGCCTATGCCAAAGCCAATCCGGGCAAGCTCAATTTGGGTACGCCCCAAATTGGCACCACCCAACACTTGGCAGCGGAGTTGTTTTTGTCGGTATCGGGTTTGCAAGCTCAGATCGTGCCCTTTAATGGCACGCCGCCGGTCATCACTGCCTTGCGTGGTGGCAGCTTAGATGCCATGCTCGACATCTTGGGTCCTGTGATGCCACAGATCAAATCGAATGCCTTGCGCCCCTTGGTGTTGCTGGGGGAGAAGCGCTCACCCAACTTGCCCGATGTGCCGCTGGTGCATGAGTTTGGTGGCAACTTGGCCAAGTTCCAGGCCGCGTCTTGGAATGGCCTGGCTGTGCCAGCGCATACCCCTCGGGATGTGGTGTTGCGCCTGAACCGCGAGATTCAAACCATCTTGCAAATGCCCGATGTCAAAAAGCGCTTGAGCGATGTGAATGTCAACGTGCAAGGCGGTACGCCAGAGCAAGCGAGCGAGTTGTTGGCCGCAGACATCCAGCGCTGGCAAGCGGTGATTGTCAAAGCCAAGATCGACAAACAATGACGCAGCGCATTGCCTTGATCCACGCCACGGCCTTGGCCATGGCGCCCATTCAAAACGCATTCCAACGCCTGTGGCCGCAAGCCCAGTGCATGAATTTGTTGGATGACAGCTTATCGCGTGACTTGGCCCAGACGGGTAGCCTCACGCCCGCCATGGTGCAACGCTTTGTCGATTTGGCGCATTACGTGCAAGGCACAGGGTGCAGCGGCGTGCTGTTTACGTGCTCGGCCTTTGGCCCAGCGATTGAGGCCGCAGCCCAAGCCAGCGGCTTGCCGACCTTGAAGCCCAACGAAGCGATGTTTGACCAAGCGTTGCAAACCCCAGCTGCCAGCGGTCGCTTGTCGGTGGGCTTGGTGGCTACCTTTGAAGCCTCGCTGGCGTCGATGAGCGTTGAGCTGCAAGCCATGGCGCAAGCGCGTGGCCAAGCGGTGGATGTGCACACCGTGTTCGTGCCCGAAGCCATGGCCGATTTGGCGGCAGGTCAGGCCGAGCTCCACCACCAAAAAATTGCCAAGTCCTTGGCCCAATTGCCGCCTTGTGACGTGGTGATGTTGGCCCAGTTCTCCATGGCTGCCGCCCAACCGCTGGCGCAGCGTCACAGTGCTGTGCCTGTGTTGTCCAGTCCCGATTGCGCCGTCTTGGCGCTACAACTTGCCATGCACCATGTCTGATATTCGAGTCTCTCTTGCGCAGTTGACGCGCTACATCACCACCGCCATGCAAGCCCTGGGGCTGCCCGATGCCGACGCTGCCACTGTGGGCCGCCTGATGGCGCAAGCCGATCTTCAAGGCTCTGACGGCCATGGCGTGATCCGCCTGCCGCAGTACAGCCGCCGCATCTTGGCCGGTGGCGTCAATGTCAAACCCAACATCCGCGTGGTGCAAGAACGCGCCGCCATGGCCTTGATCGATGGCGACAACGGCATGGGCCATTTGGTGATGCAGCAAGCCACCGAGCTGGCGATTCAAAAAGCCCGCACCTGTGGCATCGCCTGGGTGGGCAGCCGCTTTAGCAACCACGCAGGGCCTGCTTCGTTGTACGCACGCATGCCGCTGGCGCACGACATGTTGGGCTTGTACTTTGCAGTGGGCAACGCCAACCACTTGCCCCCTTGGGGTGGCTTGGACATGTTGTTGTCGACCAACCCGATTGCGGTGGCCATCCCCACCGCCGAAGAGGCCCCCATCGTGCTCGACATGGCCACCACTGTGGCCGCATATGGCAAAGTCAAAGCCAAAGCGCAACGCGGCGAGATGATGCCCGAGGGCTGGATGATTGACCGCCAGGGGCAACCGCTGCTCGACCCCAAGCGCAGCGAAGAGGGTTTCTTGATGCCCATTGGGGGTTACAAAGGCTACGGCCTGTCGCTGGTGGTGGGCATCTTGGCCGGCACCTTGAATGGTGCGGCCATGGGCCGTGCGGTGATCGACTTCAACCACGACGACCACAGCGTGACCAACACTGGCCAAGCCATCGCCGTGATCGACCCTGCGGCCTTTGGCGACGTGAGCGAATTCAAAGCCCGCGTCGATCAACTGGTGCGCGAGTTGCGTGGCAGCGACCGCATGCCGGGGGTCGAGCGCATTTGGTTGCCGGGTGAACAAAGCGAAGCCAAGCGCAGCGCCTATGCAAGCGAGGGCATTCCCATTGCCCCGGCGCTGTTGACCCAACTCAACACCGTGTCCGCGCAACTCAGCGTGCCAGCTTTGCTGGACACCCCGGCCTAAAACAACAACTCAGGAGACAGCCATGCAACGACGTGTGTTCCTTCAACAAGGCGTGGCACACGCCTGTGCCGTCAGCACGCTGGGTGTGGCTGCTGGCGCCAGTTGGGCCCAAGCGGGCTACCCCAACAAACCCATTCGCATGGTGGTTCCACTGGCCGCAGGCAGTGCGGTCGACAACGCGGCGCGGATTGTGATGCAAAAAGCCTCGCTCGGGTTGGCCACGGGCATTGCGATTGAAAACCAAGCAGGTGCCTCCGGCGTGATTGGCACCGACCGCGTGGCCAAGTCGGCACCCGATGGCTACACCCTGGGCGGCTTCAACGACAGCATCATGACCATGCTGCCCAACTTGAACGCCAAGTTGCCTTGGGACATCGTGCGTGACTTTGAGCCCGTGTCGTTGGTGGCTACCGTGGAGTGGGGCTTGGTGGTGTCCGCTGACTCGCCCTGGCAAACAGCGGCTGATGTCATCGCCGCAGCGCGCAAAGCCCCTGGCAAGATCAACTATGGCTCGGGCGGCAATGGCAGTCCACAGCACATCGCGATGGCTTTGTTTGCCTCGCAAGCGAACTTACAACTCACCCATGTGCCTTACAAAGGCGCCACGCAAGCGGCGGTCGGTTTGGCTGGTCGCGAGGTCGATGCAGAGTTCCAAGGCATCGCCACGGTCAATGCATTGGTCAAGGCGGGCAAGCTGCGCTTGTTGGCGGTCAGTACACCCAAGCGCTTGCCCCAGTTTCCTGAGGTGCCTACCGTGGCCGAGTCGGGTTTGCCGGGCTTTGAGTTCAACTCGTGGTTTGCCATCATGGCCCCTGCTGGTACGCCCAAAGCTGTGGTGCAAAGGGTGCAGGTGGAGGTACACAAAGCGCTGGGAGACGCCAGCGTGCGCGAGCAATTGATAGCACAAGGCTTGACGCCACGTGGCAGCAGCCCAGAAGAATTAGCCAGTGCTTTACGGGCGCAACTCGCGCGCTATGAAGCCTTGATTCGCCAGGCTGGCATCACAGCAGATTGAGTTTTGAGAAAGCTCAAGCCTTGGGGCGGTACATCTTGAAGAGGTTTTCTGGCCCCACGCTGAAGTAATCAGCAGGTCCACCACCGCGCAACACGTGTTCGGCGCTGGCGGTGTCGTAGATGCCGTCTTTGAGCAGTCGCTCTTCAATGTGCACGCCCACCACCTCGCCCAGCACCAACCAGGTGGGCACTTTTTCGCCATTGATGCCTTCGAGTTGCAGGATTTGCGTGCATCGGCATTCAAATGACACCGGGCTCTCGGCTACACGCGGGACTTTCACCACGCGTGAGGCCACCGGCGTCAGGTGGGCCAATTCAAACTCGTCCACCTCGGGCGGTACAGGAGCGCAGGTTTGGTTCATCTGATCTGCGAGTGGGCGTGTCACCAAGTTCCACACAAACTCACCGGTCTCTTGCACATTGCGCAGCGAGTCTTTGGCGCCAATGCTCGAAAAGCCCACCAGCGGCGGAATGTAGTTAAAAGCATTGAAGAAACTGTAGGGCGCCAGGTTCAAGACGCCCTGTGCGCTCTGGGTCGAGACCCAGCCAATGGGGCGCGGCCCTACGATGGCGTTGAACGGGTCATGGGGCAGGCCGTGGCCAAGGCGGGGTTCGTAGAAATGGGTCATCACGTGGGTCTTTTACTTGCAATATGTTGATTGTGCCCCGCCGTCATGCAGGCGTTTGTCGCCGAAAATACAGGCTTAATTGTTGACTGGACATGCCATGGCGTTTTCACTGGAGAAATTCGAATCGCTTGCCTACAGCCGCGACCGCGAATTGGGTATGCGCGAACTGCTGGCCTTGCTGCAAGACCTGGACGCCAACTATGGAAACGTGAGTGACCAGTTCCAGGCGAAGCCTCTGCAGTCGGTCTCAGAACAAGATTTGAACCAACACATCTGGACGCGTGCTGCTTCAGCGGCCTCGTGCTTGTTGGCCGATTCGCAATTGTTCTTTGCACCCGAGTGGCGACAAAACGTGTTGGCCCATCACCGGTGGTTGTCTACTTTGTTTGCGGCTACACCTTTTCGCAATGCAGACCATGTGATGCGCGCGCTCAATGTGCGTGAGGGCAATCAAAAGTCAGACCTTCATCAACTGCAAATTGGCCAAGCCGACTTGCTCAAGTTTTGCCTGCTGTACTCACCCGAATCCGAGGTGCCTCTGGATCTTGATGCCTTGTGGCAAGCCGACAAAGTCATGGCCGCAGGACTGTGCTTGGTCTTGATGTCACCCCGCTTTTTGGGCTCTCCGGCAGCGCACAGCAAGCGCGAGCAAATCTTGCCTTGGCTGAGTCAGCGCTTAGAGCAAATTGATGACATCGAACAATTGCCCTTGGGGGTCATGCACGACCTATACATGCATTGCAGCTATGCAGACCGGGCCGACAAACATGACATTAAAAAGTCCATCAACAGTCTGATTAAGCGCAAACTCATCGTCAACGGATTTCACGACTGGGTGGCCGATGAGTTCAAGTCGCTCAAGGCTGCCCCTCAAAAACCGGTGTTGCTGGTGGTGTTGGAGTGGTTCACCAGCGGTCACTCGATTTACCGCACCCACTCGCTCACCATGGAGGCTGCACGCGAACATTTTCATGTGGTCGCCATGGCTTACGACAACTGCACTGATGAGATCACCCGCAAAGTGTTTGATGAAGTGGTGATCATTCAGCGCCAACACAGCTTGCTGGACCAACTCAAGAACATCCAAAAAGAAGCGAACCAGCGAAACGTCAGCATTTGTTACATGCCCAGTGTCGGCATGTTTCCGCTGACCATGTGGTTGGCCAACTTGCGAGTTGCGCCCCTGCAAATGATGGCGCTGGGGCATCCGGCTACTACCCATTCACAGTCAATTGACTATGTGGTGGTGGAAGAAGATTACGTGGGTAGCGACCACTGCTTCAGTGAAAAACTCCTCAAGCTCCCTAGCGACGGCATGCCCTACAGGCCGTCTGCAGCTGCAGCCGGGTTAAAGGTGATCGCCAAGCCCCGCCTCAAACCCGATGTGGTGCTGATCGCCATGTGTGCCACCACCATGAAGCTCAACCCCAGGTTCTTGCAAACCTGCGCGCGCATCGTGCAAGAGAGTGCGGTGCCCGTGCACTTTCAGTTTTTGATTGGGCAAGCCCAAGGTCTGACTTACCCCAATGTCCAACGAGTGGTGGCGCAGTTCTTAGGCAGCCACGCCACGGTCTACCCGCATCAGCACTACACCGCTTACATGGACGTCATTGCAGGTTGCGATATGTTCATCAATCCCTTTCCATTTGGCAACACCAACGGCATCATCGACACCATCAGCGCAGGCTTGGTCGGGGTGTGTAAAACTGGCCCTGAGGTGCACGAACACATCGACGAAGGTTTGTTTCGCCGACTGGGCCTGCCCGATTGGTTGATCGCCCAAACAGAAGACGACTATGTCCGTGCCACCGTGCGCTTGGCCAACAACCATGAAGAGCGCTTGGCCCTAAGGCAGCAGTACGCAGGTGCCGACAAAGTGACTGTGTTGTTTGAAGGCCGCGCCAACATCATGGGCGAGAAGTTTTTGCAATGTCTCGATTCCTTGTAAACCTACTTGATCCCAAGCGCCTAACGCATGTTGTCGACGTTGGGGCGAACCCTATCGATGGGGATCCGCCTTACAAAACCATGCTGTCGCATGGGCTGTGTGCGGTCACAGGGTTTGAGCCGCAAGCACAGGCCTTGGCCGAGTTGAAGCAGCGTAAAGGCAGTAACGAAAGCTACCTACCCTACGCCATTGGCCACGGTGGCCCAGCAGAATTGAATGTCTGTCGATATTCGGGTTGGACCAGTTTGCTCAAGCCTCGTGTTGCAGCGTTGGAAGTATTTCCGCAGTTTCAATCCAATGCGACGGTCGAGTCAGTGGTTCAACTCCAAACCAAGCGTTTGGATGACGTGGAAGAACTCGACCCCTTTGACATGCTCAAGATAGACGTTCAAGGCGCAGAGTTGGATGTCTTTGAAAGCGGTCGAGAACGCTTGAAACAGGCCGTGGTGATTCAAACCGAAATTTCTTTCATTGCGCTTTACGAGCAGCAACCTACTTTTGGCATCATCGACCAGGTGTTGCGCAGCATGGGTTTCGTGCCTCACTGTTTTGCACAGATCAAGCATTGGCCCATTGCCCCTCTGACGGCATCACACATCACCTCTGCTGGCCCGCAATTGAACCAATTGCTAGAGGCCGACATGGTGTACGTCAAAGACTTTGTGCAGCCTGTCACCATGGACAACGAGCAACTCAAACACCTGTGTTTGTTGATGCACCATTGCTATCGCAGCTTTGATTTGAGTGCCCGGTGCATCGACCTCTTGCAGCAACGTGGGGCGATGCCTTCAGATGCTCTGCAGCGTTATGTCGATCATCTCAATGCGGGGTCTTGACTCAGCGTAAGTCCATCACCACACCCTCAAGCTGTGACAGGCTTACGACCTCTGCGGTTCCCAGTGAGGTGATGGCTGCAGCCAACACGGTTTGCATTTCAGAACGCGCCAAGTTCTTGGCACCTTCGTTCGTGGCCACAATCACCATGCGCTTGCCGATCATGGCACCTTGATAAGGCAACATCTCGCCTCGCTCATTGCTCACCATGAAGGTTTTGAAGTTGCCGGTGAATCGAACCAGGTTGGTTGAAACCTGTGGCTCAGCCGCCGGTGCTGCGGTGAGTTGAACCCGTATGTCATTCGGTTGTTGCTCAAACGCCATCCCCAATGAGGTCATGCGCGCATCGCCTAACACGGACACAGGCACTACACCAGAAGTGGCTGCTGGTGTCGCTTGAGTCTGGGGGCTGTTCGTTACTGCTGCGTTATTAACTGACGCAGCAGGGCCAACTAAGGCTGGAGCAGGTGTTGCCATGGCCAGAGTGACTGGAGCACTCTGCACAGGTGCTGTGGCCGCTGCACTTGTCGCCAAATTCAGGTTCGCGGGTGTTGCGCCCGAAGGTTCGGCAGACTGTGTGACAAGCGCCAAAGCCTTTTGACTGCTCATCGCATCATTCAACAGCGCACTCAACATGGCTTTCTGCGGAAGTGACAAGGCTTGCTGCTGATCGGCGCTGAAGTTGTTGATTTGCTCGGGCGTGAGCGCTTGCAGTTGTGCCGGGTTCAAAGTGGCAACGTCTGTCGGGTTGATCGACTGAATTTGCTCAACGCTCAACGCGCGCACTTCGACGGGCGTCAGGTTGGCGATTGAAATTTTGGGTGGTGGCGGAACTTGCACGACGATGGCCGCCTCTACGTCTGTATCTGGCTTTTGGGCCACAACAGGGGTTGGTATTGACGTGGGCACAGGCACAGGCACAGGCACAGGCACAGGCACAGGCACAGGCACAGGCACAGGCA
>CAIVLE010000217.1 GCA_903906635.1 uncultured Burkholderiales bacterium
AGATGGTGCGATTGGTCAGCTCTGGCACCGAAGCAGGCATGAGTGCTTTGCGGTTGGCGCGCGGCGCGACCGGGCGCAGCAAGATCATCAAGTTCGAGGGCTGTTACCACGGACACGCCGATGCCTTGTTGGTCAAAGCCGGTTCTGGCTTAGCCACCTTTGGCAACCCCACCAGCGCCGGTGTGCCGCCCGAAGTGGTGCAGCACACGCTCGTACTCGAGTACAACAACATCCCTCAACTGGAAGAAGCGTTTGCTTTGCACGGCAAAGAACTGGCGTGCTTGATGATTGAACCGATCGCAGGCAACATGAACTTTGTGCGTGCTTCGGTGCCCTTCATGCAACGCTGCCGCGAGCTGTGCACGCAATACGGCGCGTTGCTGGTGTTTGACGAAGTGATGACGGGTTTTCGGGTCGCCTTGGGCAGCGCACAAAGCGTGTATGCCAAAAGCATTCCAGGCTTCAAGCCCGACATCACCGTCTTGGGCAAGGTCATTGGCGGGGGCATGCCCCTCGCCGCGTTTGGCGGCCCGCGTGCCATCATGGAGCAACTCGCCCCCACTGGCCCGGTCTACCAGGCTGGCACATTGAGCGGCAACCCTGTGGCCACGGCCTGCGGTTTGGCCACACTGCAAGAAATTTCCAAACCTGGTTTTTGGGATGCACTGAGTGCGCGCACACGCAGCTTGGTCGAGGGCTTGAGTGCAGCGGCGGCGCACGCCGGCGTGCCCTTCAGTGCCGACTGTGAAGGCGGCATGTTTGGTTTTTTCTTGTTGCCTGAATTGCCACAAAACTACGCCAAGGTGATGACCAGTGACAGTCCACGGTTTAACCGACTGTTTCACGGACTGTTAGACCAAGGCGTGTACATCGCACCCGCCCTGTACGAAGCAGGCTTTGTCAGCGCTGCGCACAGCCCAGCAGACATTGCAGCCACGGTGGACGCAGCGGCCGCTGTGTTTAAACAGCTGTGACACCCAAGCGAGCAGCTGCATGGGGGCTGGGGTGGGTGGCGTTATGCGTCAGCACCTGCGCGCCAGCGTTGGGGCTGGACTTGCGACAAGCGTGGATCAACCCCGGTTTTTACTCGTACCACCTTCAGCGCGACAAAGACCTCAACAACGTCAACACCGGCTTGGGGGTTGAGCTACCTCTCACCGACACCTATTCGCTAACGGCAGGTGTGTTTGACAACAGCGACCGCGCCACCTCGCACTATGTGGGCCTGTATGCCATGCCCTACCGCTTAGGTCCTTTCAAAGCGGGCGTGGTGATGGGTGCCTTCAATGGCTATCCCAAGGCCTTTGATGGGGGCTGGTTTCCAGCGATCATTCCGGTGGTCAGCATGGAGGGCCGCCGACTGGGGCTCAACGTGAGCTTCGTGCCAACGGTGGGTGACAAACTGCACGGCGCTGTCACGTTTCAACTGAAATACCGATTCGCGGATTGAGTTCACCTCGTAAAACACATGCAGGCATTGGCGCCTAGGGGACAGGAGCAGCTAAGGTTTACGAGGATGGTCAGCAGCCGATTCATGGCATACATTGCACAGCAATCACAGCCATGGAGTACCGATGACAACTGCCTCTTTCAAACCAATCACCTCATTGCTGGGCGCGACCTTGAGCCTGCTGCTGGGCCTGCAGTTACTCAGCACGCCTGCCCAAGCGGCCCCATCGGGTGCACCCATCAAAGTCGGTGGCACCTTGGCGATGACAGGCCCTTTGTCTGCCACTGCCATGGTGCACAAGTTGGTCGGTGAAATCTACATCGAAGAACTCAACAAAAAGAATGGTTTGCTGGGCCGTCCTGTGGAATGGATTTTGAAAGACGACCAGTCCAAGCCTGACCTGGCCCGTACCTTGTATGAGCAAATTGTCACCGTGGACAAAGCCGATTTACTGATTGGTCCCTACGCCACTGCCAACATTTTGTCGGCCATGGGCGTGGCCCAACGCTACAACAAAGTGCTGATTCACCACACATTTGGCATCCCTAGCTTGGCCAAGTACGACATGCAGTTTCCCACTTGGGCCACGGGCGTTGACCCGGCCACCACAGGCCCCAACCTGGTGTTCGACGCCTTGGCTGCTGGCCCCAAGCCACCCAAGACCATCGCCATCGTCACGTCTAAATTCCCCTCGGTTCATTTCATGTCGGTGGGTGCACGCGAGATTGCCAAAAAACGTGGTTTGACAGAAGTGCTCTACCTCGAATGGGAGTTTGGTAACCGCGACTTTGGTGCCATTGCCAGCCGTTTGAAAGAGGCCAAGCCTGACTTCATCTGGGGCGGCGTGATTGCCTTGGAAGGTATTTTGTTGCTGGATGCGATGAAAAAAATCGATTACCCCGCACCGCAAATGTTCCACTTCTTGCCCTCCCCCGGCCCGATGTTGAAGTCACCCGACGCCAAAAACGCCCTGGCGATGACCATCTTTGAACAGCATGCGCCCATGACCAGCAACACCGGAGCTGCTGAGTTCGCCAAGATCTTCAACGAGCGTGCGGCCAAAGCCGGCTTGCCCGACACGTTTGTGGACACCCAAGCTGCTGCCTCCTATGCCGCATGGCAAGTGCTGGAAGCAGCGGTCACGGCCACCAAGAGCTTGGATGACCGCACCTTGGCCATTTGGCTGAAAAAGAACACCGTCAACACCATCGAAGGCCCTATGCGTTTTGATGGCGTGAACAACTACGGCGAAGACGTGAGCAAGATCAAACAAGTACAAAACGGCGAATGGGTGGTGGTGTGGCCCAAGGCCTACGCCAAGCCTGGCGTGAAGATGCAGCTTCCTTGAGGCCAGAGCACTCAATGCAATTTCCTAGTTTTGAGTTACTCGGACAGTCCTTGCTGTCTGGCCTGTTCATCGGTGGTTTGTATGGTTTGTTGGGTCTGGGTTTGAGCTTGTCTTGGGGCATGCTCAAACAAATCAACCTGGCTCACTTTGCCTTGTCGTTCTTTGGCGCCTATCTGACCTACCAGTTGTCGGTGAGTTTTGGCATCGACCCCTTGGTGACCTTGGTCATCATTGCACCGGGCTTCTTTGTGGTCGGCATGGCCATGCATTGGGTGTTTGCCCGCTTCAAGGTGACGCCCTTTAACTCCCTGTTGGTGACGTTTGGCATCACGGTGGTGATTGAAAGCGTCATTCAGTGGCTGTGGACCGCGGACTACCGCAAGTTGGAGTCGCATTACGCGGACATCAAATTCAAGATTGGCTTGATGTACGTTCCTTTGCCTGAGCTGTTGACTTTATTGATTTCGGTCGCTCTGGCACTGGCTACTTGGGCTGTGCTGCGCTACACGTCTGTGGGCAAAGCCATGCGCGCCATGTCGGAGAACCCCAAAATGGCAGCCGCGTTTGGTGTCAACGAACCCATGCTCGCACTCGTGCTGTCGGGCGCTGCCTCGGCCTTTGCGGGCGTGGCGGGCGCTTGCTTGGCACTGAGCTTTACCTTGGCCCCCTCGCAAATTTACGCCTGGATCGGTGTGGTGTTTTCTGCCGTGATGATTGGCGGCTTGGGTAACCCCTTAGGCCCGTTGGTCGCTGGCATTGTGATTGGCATGTCCGAAGCGGCCACCATGGCCATCACCGCGCCCGCTTGGGCACCTTTGGTGTCTTTCTCTTTGTTGATTTTGGTGCTCTTGTTGCGTCCCGGAAAGATTTGAATGAACAAGCGGCTGATCTGGACTTTTGTGCTGGTGGGGTTGGGTTTGGCGGCCTTGCCGCTGCTCAAACTGCCGGCTTTTTATGAATCATTCCTGTACCTGATTTTTCACTGGGTGATCTTGGCCACCTCATGGAATATCTTGTCGGGCTACTCGGGCTATTTTTCTTTTGGCCACGGCGCCTTCTTTGGTCTGGGCATCTACACCACAGCGGTGTTGAGCGGCAAATTTGACTGGCCTTTCCTCTACACCTTGCCGTTTGCGGCCCTGGTGCCTGCCCTCTTTGGGGTGGGCTTGGGCGCGGTGGTGTTTCGCTTGCGGCGCCTGCGCGGCGAGTTGTTTGGATTGCTCACCCTGGCCGTGACCTTTGTGTTGGCCACCATCATCTTGAACACGCCCATCGACGGTGGGCCCGGTGTGTATTTGTCGGCCGTTCCGGTGCCAGAGATTGGCCCTTCGCCATCTGCCACCTTCTACCTGCTGGCATTGGCCTTGATGATGGCCACGCTGTGGATCGCATGCTATGTGTACTACGCCCGGTTGGGCTCGGGCTTGTTTGCCATTCACGACGACGAAGACGTAGCGGAAGTGCAAGGCATTCCCACGCTGCGCTACAAGTTGTTGGCCCTGGGTCTGTCGTGCTCGCTGGCCGGTGTGGCTGGCGGCATCCACGCCATCTTCTTGTCCTACGTGACAGCCGGTGAGGTGTTCAACATCTTGGTGCCCCTTAATGTGGTGCTGATGAGTGTGTTGGGTGGTTCTCGTCACTGGTTTGGCCCAGCCGTGGGTGCTGCGGTGATCACGGCGCTGCTGTACGCCTTCACGGCTGGCGATTACGCGATCTTGGGACGTGGTGCGATTGGTGTGATTTTGATCGCGGTGATTTTGTTCATGCCCGATGGCATCTTGGGCCAAATTTTGAAGCGTTTCAAACGTGAGCGCAAAGCGCAAGCGTTGCCTGCTGCTGTGGCCCCCTCTTTGATAGAGGTGCGAGGCGCGGCTGGTGACGACTTGTTGCGTATCGAAGGCGTTTGCAAATCATTCAGCGGTGTGCACGCCCTGTCCGATGTGAGCTTGACCGTCAAGCGTGGTGAGATTTTGGGCCTGGTGGGCCCCAACGGTTCGGGCAAATCGACCATGGTCAATGTCATCAGTGGCCTGTTCAAACCCGAAGCAGGCCGCGTGGTGTTTCAAGGCGAAGACCTGATCCCCCTGCCCTCCTACCGAGCCGCACACGCAGGCATTGCACGCACCTACCAAATTCCGCGTCCCTTTGCCAACCTCACGGTGCTAGAGAACGCCACCTTGGCGGGCATGTTTGGAGGACCGCAGCTGCCACGCAAAGCGGCCGCTGCCCAAGCCATGTATTGGCTGGAATTTGTCGGTCTGGCTGATCGTGCCAATGCCCTGCCTTCAGCGCTGAATTTGCACCAGCGCAAATTTTTAGAGCTCGCGCGTGCCCTGTCGTCGTCCCCACGCTTGGTGTTGCTCGACGAAGTGCTGGCAGGCTTGACGCCGTCTGAAATCAACCACGCCATCAGCTTGGTGCGTGAAATTCGCGAGCGCGGCTCCACCATCATCTTCATTGAACACAATATGCGCGCGGTGGTAGAACTGTGCGATCGTCTGATAGTGCTCAACCAGGGCCAAGTGATTGGCAACGGCTTGCCCCGTGAGGTGATGGAGCAACCCGCAGTGGTGAACGCTTACTTGGGGACTGCGCATGCTTGAGACACAACCCATCCTCCAAGCCGAGGCACTGCATGTGTCGTATGGCGATGCACCCGCGTTGTGGGGCGTCGATTTCCATGTCAACGAGGGCGAGCTGGTCTCGATCGTCGGCCCCAATGGGGCTGGCAAAACCACGCTCATGAACACCGTCATGCGGCTTCAACCCGTGCGCTCGGGCAAGCTGGTGTTTCGCGGCGAAGACGTCACGGGTTTGACGGCCAGCCAAATGTGCAACCGAGATGTCTCGATCGTGCCCGAGGGCCGATTGCTGTTTGGCGGCATGACGGTCGAAGAGAACCTTGACATGGGCTGCTACCGCGCATTTGCCCGTCCGCTGCGCGCAGATACCTTGGCGCGGGTGTACGACATGTTTCCAATCCTCAAAGAGCGCCGCACGCAGTTGGCAGGCACCTTGTCGGGAGGCCAACAACAAATGGTGGCCTTTGGCCGAGCCTTGATGGCGCACCCCAAGTTGCTGCTGATCGATGAGCCCTCGCTGGGCCTGTCACCCCTGGTGGTGCAACAGGTGTTTGCAGCGATTGCAGAAATTCACCGCAGCGGCGTGTCAATTTTGTTGATCGAACAAAACGCTGTGTTGGCCTTGAACGTTGCGCAACGGGCCTATGTGCTCGAAGGCGGACGCATTGTGAGCACCGGCGACCCGAAGGTGCTGATGACCCAGCCCCACATTCGTCAAGCTTATTTGGGTGAGAGCGCATAAACCACGAAGGAGAGTTCTATGTCGTATGGCAAAGTGAGTGATCTGGCTTTTGGCCGATTGCAATCCCCCAGCCTAGATGAGGCTGAAGAATTTTTGACCCGCTTCGGGATGCATCGTGCCGAGCGCACCAAAGACGCGTTGTACATGCGGGGAACAGACACCAACCACCATCTGCATGTGACGCATTTGGGGCCCTCCAAATTCATTGGTTTGTCGTTTTTGGTCGACAACCTCGATGAGCTAAAACGGTTCACCAAGATTGAGGGCGCCACAGGCATTGAGCATGTGGACGAGCCCGGTGGTGGACAACGCGTGCGCCTGGTTGACCCGTTGGGCTATCAGATCGAGCTGCTTTGTGGCATGCAGCAACTCGATGCGCTGCCGGTGCGCAAAGCCATCCTCAACACGGGTGACAACAAATACAACCGGGCTGGCCAACTGATGCGCTTGCCTGCTGGCCCCTCGCATGTCAAACGTGCCGCCCACGCGGTGCTGATGACGCCCAACGCCAATTCAAAAATCCAGTGGTACCGCGACGTCTTGGGTTTGGTCTGCTCAGATGAGGTGTATGCCGGCAGCAAAGACAACATCATTGCCTCGTTCAACCGCATTGACAAAGGCGAAACCTATGTCGACCACCACATCTTTTTGTTGATCGATGGTCCCACCACCGGCCTGAACCATTTGTCGTTCGAAGCGCAAGACATCGATGACATCATGCTCGGACACCAGCACCTGGTGAAAGCCAACAAATACGAACACGTGTGGGGCATTGGCCGCCATGTGCTGGGCAGCCAGGTGTATGACTACTGGAAAGACCCCTGGGGCCGAGTCCATGAGCACTGGACTGACAGCGATGTGCTCAACAACAGCCACCCCACCCAAATCCATGCCGCCGAGGATGGTTTGAACTCGCAATGGGGCGAAGCCGTGCCACACGCCTTCATCACCCACGCTGTTCCCTGAGTCTTTTTGGATTTCCACACGCAAAGGATTGCCCATGTTCAAGCCACAAACTTCTTGCACGCACGCCGCTTGGTCGTGCCTGAGCTGCCAGCCACCCAGCACGCACGCACACGGGGCTGAGCGTCGCCAACTGCTCAAAGGCCTGGGAGGCTTGGGGCTGTTTGGCTCCTTGGGCTTGGCCGGCACGCCAGTGGCGGCGCAAAGCGGCGTGGGCTTGATCGACACCCACCACCACTTCTATCCCCCTGCTTATCAAAAGGCATGGTTTGACTGGGAAGATAAACGCAACATTCCCCATTTTTCTCAGCAAGAGAAGTGGACTCGCGAAGGTGCCCTCGCCGATATGGACAAAGCGGGCGTGAAAAAAGCCATGCTCTCCATGGCCTCTACCCCCGGTGTGTGGTTTGACTTGCCGCTGGCTGAGATCAACCAGATGGTGCGCACTGTCAACGACTACGGCGCACAGATGGTGAAAGATTTCCCAGGTCGTTTTGGTTTGTTTGCAGCCCTCACCATGGTGGACGTGGAGAGCACGCTCAAAGAAATTGCCTATGTGTTTGATGTGCTCAAAGCCGATGGTGTGGGCATTCAAACCAACTACGGTGACAAGTGGCCAGGCCACCCCGACTTTGCGCCCATCTTCCAAGAACTCAACCGTCGCAAAGCGCTGGTGTATTTCCACCCCTTGGCCGCCAACTGCTGCGGTCGTTTGAACACGGGCACCTTCCCCGCGGTCATTGAGGTCCCCCACGACACCACGCGCGCGGTGGTCAACCTGCTGCTGAGCGGCAGCTTTGTGAAGTTTCGCGACATTCAGTGGCTGTTCTCTCACGGCGGGGGCACCATCCCAATGTTGGCCGGTCGCATCAACTTCTTTCACCGCAATGCCAAGAACATTGCCGATGTAGCACCCAACGGCATCGAAGCAGAACTCAAGCGCTTGTACTACGACACGGCCAACGCCACCCACCCATCGTCGATGGCGAGTTTGCTCAAACTCGTGCCCTCATCCCAAGTGGTGTATGGCAGCGACTACCCCTACGTGCCGATGGACACCCAGGCCACTGCGCTGACACAATTGGGCTTAGAGCCCAAAGTGCTGCAAGAGATCCAACACCTCAACGCCGAGCGCTTGCTCAAACGGCCTTGAAACTGCCGTGAAGCGGCAGGGGCTTGATCGGTCAGGCTCAAGTGCCAGGCCGGTGAGCCGCGCCAACTAGAATGGGTGACCCACACACAGCCAACCGGCACAGTGACGTGAGAGCACCCACGCAAGCACCATGCCTTGCGTGCCAGGTGCGGTCTATCAAGAAGTCCCCATGAAAAAAACATTCCAACTCCATGTGCAAGGCAAGCACCCTGAGCGCTTGCTGGAAGCCATCAAGCACGAGATTCGCAAATACATCAAACGCGAGCGTCGCCGTGATTTGCCTGAAGGTGTGGATTTTTGGGACTTCGATTGCAAATTTGGCACGACCCTAGAAACCGCCGAAGTCGTGCACCTCAACGACATCACCGTGCGCATGGACGAAGTGGCCCAGGCCCAAGGCTCGCAATGCTATGTGGAAATTTTGGCCAAGCACGGCGTGCGCAAGCCGCGCGCTGTGGGTGATGAAACGGCTCACCACACACACCACGAAGAAGACAACGACTGAGGTTGAGTTGCAAGCCTTGGGGCTTGGCACGCGGGCCTGCTGTGAAGCTTGTGCCGTGCCCAACAGCTCAGCTGTTGCGCTCACGCATCCGAGGAGCCCGACTGCTTAGCCGCGGCTGCCCTGAGCTTGTCTTTCTTGCTCGGACGTTTGCCTTTGATGCCACCATTGCCGTCGATGAGCACCGGCACTGGAACAGCCGCATCAGTAGGTTCAAAGCCCTCGAGGTGTTCAAGCGGCAATTGAATACGCTCGCGTTTTTGGATCAGCTGCCAATGCGCCAACGATGACGCAGTGACAAAACTCACCGCCTCACCACGGGCCCCTGCACGGGCGGTGCGGCCAATGCGGTGGGTGTAATCGGTGGCTGAACGCGGCAGGTCGTAATTCAGCACCACAGGCAAATTGGCAATGTCGATGCCGCGAGATGCAAGGTCGGTGGTGACCAGCACCTCCCAACGTTCTTCTTTGAATTCAGCCAACACCTCTTGACGTGCGCCTTGGCTCATCTCACCGTGCAAAGCCGTGGCAAACACGCCCGATTGGTAAAGCTTGTTGGCCACATGCTCACACGCATAGCGTGTGGCCACAAACACCAGCACGCGCCTCCAGCTGTGCTGCTTGATGAGGTGACGCAACAAGGGCGTGCGTTTGTTGTCGTCTACCGCGATGGCACGTTGCGCGATGTCTGGCGCGTGTTCTTGCGAGCTGGCGATGGTGACGCGCGCAGGCTGCTGCAACAAAGCCTCTGCCAAGCTTTGCACCTCGGGCGCAAAGGTGGCCGAAAACAACAGGTTTTGTCGCTTGGAGGGCAGGAGTGCCAACACGCGGTTGAGCTCGCCAGCAAAGCCCAGATCGAGCAGGCGGTCGGCCTCGTCGAGCACCAGCTGCTGCACTTGACCCAAGTGCAACGCGTTGTGATCCACCAAGTCAAGCAAACGCCCGGGCGTGGCCACCACCACATCGGCACCGCTGCGCAAGCTCATCATTTGCGGGTTGATCGACACGCCCCCAAACACCGTGCCTACTTTGATGGACTGTGTGAGGGGTCGCGCCACATCACGCAGCACCTCGCTGACTTGCGTGGCCAACTCGCGTGTGGGCACCAGCACCAGCACTTGGGTGATGCGTTTTTGGGGGGCTTGATCGCGCGACGCAGCCGTGGACATCAACAGTTGCAAAACGGGCAGCACATAGGCCAATGTTTTGCCTGAACCTGTTTGGGCTTGGGCCAACACATCACGGCCTTGCAGCACCATTGGAATGGCTTGAGCTTGGATGGGGGTGGGGTTGGCCAAACCCATGTCGGCCACAACGCTTTGCAGCGCAGGGGCGAGGCCTAAATCAGAAAAGTTCAAACGGTGGGTGTCCTCATGGGTTCAATGGCTGTGCAGCTTTTCTTGCAGCCACACTTTGATGAGGGACTGGTAGGGTACATCCCTCGAATTGGATGCCACTTTGATGCTGTCGAGCACAGTAACAGCCTACAGCTCGCTGTTCAAGAGCATCCAGGTTCCTCAGGTCTGGCAGCTGGCACATCAATGTCTGAAGTGTCTCACTCCCGTGAACACCATCGCCACACCCCGCTCGTTGGCCGCGTCGATCACCTCTTGGTCCCGCATAGAGCCACCGGGCTGAATGACGCAAGTAGCCCCTGCATCCACCACCACATCCAGGCCATCGCGAAACGGGAAGAAAGCATCACTCGCCACCACCGTGCCCTTGAGGGACAAGCCGGCGTGCTCTGCCTTGATACTGGCGATGCGGGCTGAATCGAGGCGGCTCATTTGGCCTGCGCCCACGCCCATGGTCATGCCGTTGGCACAGAACACAATGGCGTTGCTCTTGACGTATTTGCCGACCTTCCAAGCAAACAACAAGTCTTGCAGTTGTTGAGGTGTGGGCTGGCGTTGTGTAACCACCTTCAAGTCACTCAAGGCCAGCTCGTGGTTGTCGGCAGTTTGGATCAGCAAGCCTGAGCCCACGCGTTTGATGTCTTGCGTGTTGCGGCCTGCATCGGTACCTGTCATGGAGATTTCCAACACGCGCACATTGGCCTTGGCTTTGAAAATCTCCAAGGCTTGAGGGCTGTAGCCAGGCGCCATGAGCACTTCGACAAACTGTTTACTCACGGCTTCAGCCGCCGCTTTGTCCACCGGACAATTGAAGGCAATGATGCCGCCAAACGCAGACGTGGGGTCGGTTTGGAAGGCTTTGCTGTAAGCCTCCAAGGCATCTTTGCCCACCGCCACGCCGCAGGGGTTGGCGTGTTTGACGATCACGCAGGCTGCAGACTGTGAAGGGTCGCCGCTGGCTGGCGTGTTAAAGCTCTTGACACATTCCCAAGCCGCATCGGCATCGGCAATGTTGTTGTAGCTCAGCTCTTTGCCTTGCAGTTGTTTGGCCGTGACCAAGGAGCCTGCGGCAGGATGCAAGTCACGGTAAAAGGCCGCTGTTTGGTGCGGGTTCTCGCCGTAGCGCAGATCTTGCAGCTTGACGAATTGGCTATTGCTTTGTGCAGGGTAAGCGTGACGCTCAGGAACGCTCGCCCCTTCTTGAAAGTTGATGCTCGAGAGGTAGTTGCTGATAGCCCCGTCGTAGTTGCTGATGCGGTTAAAGGCCGCCACCGACAAGGCAAAGCGTGTGGCGTCTGACAATTTCTTGGTGGCTTTGAGCTCGGCCAACACCGCTGGGTATTGCGAGGCGTCTGTCAACACGGCCACGTCTTTCCAGTTTTTGGCAGCAGAGCGCACCATGGCAGGCCCACCGATGTCGATGTTTTCAATTGAATCGTCCAGCGTGCAACCGGGTTGGGCTACGGTGGCTTCAAACGGGTAGAGGTTGACCACCAACACGTCAATGGTTTCAATGTGATGTGCCTTCAAAGCCGCCATGTGCTCGGGCGTGTCACGGCGCGCCAGCAAACCGCCGTGCACTTTGGGGTGTAGGGTTTTGACTCGACCGTCCAGCATCTCCGGAAAGCCGGTGACTTGGGCAACTTCGGTCACTGGCAAGCCTTGTTGCGCCAACAGCTTGGCGGTGCCGCCGGTAGAGATCAGGCCAATGCCCAAATCGTGCAAAGCACGTGCGAGGTCGACGATACCGGTTTTGTCTGAGACGGAGATGAGTGCTTGCATGACAGGGCTTATTTGAGAAGTTTGTGATCGAGAAGTTTTTTACGCAGCGTGTTGCGATTCAGGCCCAGCCATTCGGCGGCACGCGATTGGTTGTGCTCAGCGTGGTGCATCACCACCTCGAGCAAGGGCTTTTCCATCACCCGCACCATCATGTCGTGCAGGTTGTCGGGCTCGGTGCCACGCAGGTCGGCGAAGTAAGTTTCGAGGCTGGTACGCACCACCTCTTCGATGTGTTTTTTGCTCATGCAATGCTTTCTAACAAGGGCAAAGAGTCCGTCTTGACTTGTGGCAAACGTTCATGTCGCTGGGCCAAATCGTCCAAGAAATGGGCCACCGCGCGCTGCTGGGAGGCGCTGTCTTGCAAGCTGTTCATGTGGTCGCGAAACACCTCACCACCGGGCATGCTGCGCAGGTACCACGCGATGTGTTTGCGCGCAGTACGCACGCCCGTGTACTCGCCGTATAAAGCATAGTGTTCGTCCAAATGCGCCAGCAACAAGCGACGCACCTCGCCCACCAAGGGCGCAGCCAAGTGCTCGCCCGTGGCGAGGTAGTGCGCGATCTCGCGAAATATCCACGGGCGCCCTTGGGCAGCACGGCCCACCATCAACGCATCCGCACCCGTGAGTCGCAGCACCTCTTGGGCTTTTTCGGGCGAGTCGATATCCCCATTGGCCACCACCGGCACCTTGACCGCTTGTTTGACTGCAGCAATGGTGTCGTACTCGGCCACCCCTTTGTAGCCTTGCTCGCGGGTGCGTCCATGCACGGTGAGCATCTGCACGCCCGCACTCTCTGCGGCGCGCGCCAAATTGACGGCATTCTTGTGTTGTTGGCACCACCCCGTGCGCATCTTCAAGGTCACGGGCACGCCGTGGGGAAGTGCCGCAGCCACCACGGCCTCGACGATCGACAGCGCCAGGGGCTCGTCTTGCATCAAGGCCGATCCCGCCCACTTGTTGCACACTTTCTTGGCGGGGCAGCCCATGTTGATGTCAATGATTTGCGCGCCACGCTCGATGTTGTAGACGGCAGCCTCGGCCATCATCGCGGCATCGGTGCCTGCAATTTGCACCGCAATCGGACCGCTCTCTCCGGTGTGGTCTGCTCGGCGCGAGGTTTTGAGGGTCTTCCACAGGTCTTTGCGGGAGGTGACCATTTCGCTCACGGCATAACCCGCGCCTAACTGCTTACACAACATGCGAAAGGGCCGATCGGTAACACCCGCCATCGGCGCGACAAACAAATTGTTTGCCAATAGGTACGGGCCGATGTGCATGTGAGCGAAGGGGGAAGAAGGGGGGATTGCCGAAAAAGGAGGCATGATTGTAGCTGCCTGAAATTTCAGCAACTGAAAGTTGAGCGCAAATTTTTATCAGGGTTTATGCGGCTTGCCAGAGGTCTATACACTCCAGGCGATGGATGTTTGGATGCACGCTGTATTGGCCGCCTTGGCCCTGCCCGAATTCGGTTTGAGCACCGTCTTTGTGGTGTGCTTGATATCGGCCACTTTGCTGCCGATGGGCTCGGAGCCCGTGGTGTTTGGTTTGGTCAAACTCAACCCCGATTTGTTTTGGCCTGCCGTGTTAGTAGCCACTGCAGGCAACACGGTGGGGGGGTGCATCAGCTGGTGGATGGGGCATGGCGCACATCAGGTGCGCGACAAACTCAAACCCAACAGCAGCCCCCACGATGCGCGGGCCTTGCGCTGGCTTCATCAGCTTGGCCCCAAAGCCTGTTTGCTGAGTTGGCTGCCCGGTGTGGGTGACCCCCTGTGTGCGGTAGCGGGCTGGTTGCGGCTGCCTTTTTGGCCCTGTGTGGGCTATATGGCAGGCGGCAAATTTCTGCGCTACTTGGTGATGACTGGTGGGCTGCTGTGGGTGTTTCCACAGCACTGGGCCGTGGGCTGAGTGTCCATCAAGACGAGAACAAGAAGTTCATCACGTCGCCATCTTTGACGACGTATTCCTTGCCTTCGGCGCGCATCTTGCCCGCATCTTTGGCGCCTTGTTCGCCTTTGAAGGCAATGAAGTCATCAAACGCAATGGTCTGGGCACGGATGTAGCCCTTTTCGAAGTCGGTGTGAATCACACCCGCTGCTTGCGGGCCGGTGTCGCCCACGTGGATGGTCCAAGCGCGCACCTCTTTGACGCCCGCAGTGAAGTAGGTTTGCAGACCCAGCAAGGTGTAGGCCGAGCGTATCAATCGATTCAAACCCGGCTCATCTTGACCCAGCTCTTGCAGAAACATTTGACGGTCTTCGTCACTCATCTCACTCATCTCGGCTTCGAGCTTGGCACAAATCGCCACCACTGGCGCGTTTTGCGCGGCAGCGTATTGCTTCAAGCGATCCAGCAGGGGGTTGTTCTCAAAGCCATCCTCTGAGACGTTGGCCACAAACATGGCGGGCTTGGCGGTGATCAAGAAAAACTGTTTGAGCAGGGGCAGTTCTTCTTTGCTGAAGTCGATGGTGCGCACAGGCTTGGTGTCGTTGAGTGCGACTTGGCACTTCTCCAAAATCGCCACCAACTTGATCGATTCTTTGTCACCCGAACGCGCGGTTTTAGTCACGCGGTGCAGCGCTTTCTCCACCGCCGCCAAGTCGGCCAAACACAGCTCGGTTTGAATGACCTCGATGTCTGAAATCGGATCGACCTTACCTGCCACGTGAATCACGTTGTCGTCTTCAAAGCAGCGCACCACATTGATGGTGGCATCGGTCTCGCGGATATGCGCCAAAAACTTGTTACCCAAACCTTCGCCCGTGCTGGCACCGGCCACCAAGCCAGCGATGTCCACAAACTCCACGATGGCCGGCACGATGCGCTCTGGCGTGATGATCTGAGCCAACTGCTGCAAGCGTGGGTCGGGCACTTCGACCACGCCCACATTGGGCTCGATGGTGCAAAACGGATAGTTCTCGGCTGCAATGCCCGCTTTGGTCAGGGCGTTGAACAGGGTGGATTTGCCAACGTTGGGCAAGCCCACGATGCCGCATTTCAAACTCATGGAAATTCCTCTAACGTGCCAAAGGGGCACGGGGTCAATGGATGTCAGGGGATGACGGGCATTGTACTGAGCCACCCGAGCCACCTCGGGGCTCAACCGTGCAACAGGCTCAAAACAGCCAATCGGCACTCACCCGCTGCCCCACACGCAAGACCTCGCCCAAACCACTCAAAGCAATGGCGTTCATGCCAAATGTGACCGCGCCGTTGACGCGTGGATCTTCGCGATAGGCCTGCAAGGTTTGGCCCACAGCCGGCGTGACCTCGGCGGTGTCGGGGTTGACATTGGGCATGGGGCAACGTGGGCAGGGTTTGACGGGTTGGAGTCGCACTGCCTCACCGTCGGTGGTCACGGTCATCACGCCCACACGGTCTTCGTCGTGGGCTTGCCAAGCATCGGGGGTCTCCCCCCTCAACACCACGTTGGCGCGAAAACGCCGCATGTCCACCGGGGCCTGCCCTTGTTGGACCAAGCGCGCATTGAGTTCATCTAGGGAAGCGGTGCTGGTCACCAAGATCGGAAAACCATCGCTGAATTGGTTGAACGCCTCCACACCTCGGGTCCATTCTCGACTGGCGAGCCGAAAGTGCTCTGGGTCAAAACGCACCAAACGCAACGGACCTTGCCCCAAGAAATCGCTGAACCACTGCCCCGCCAAAGCGCCCATCTCAAACGCGGGCACCGTGTCTTTCCAAACCTGCACTTGGGTGGGTGCTTCGGCCCGGTCGATGGACAGGTGCAAAGCCAGCATGCCGGGGGCGCGCAAGACCAACTCGGTGTGACGCAACTCGGGTTGAATCAAGGCCATGCGCGGCACCTCGCGCTGGGTCAGCATCTGGCCTTGGGCATCGACCACCATCCAGGCTCGGTCCAAGTCCAGGCCCGTGTCGCTCAGGGTGATGTGTTGCACCGAAATGCCAGCACACGACTTGATGGGAAAGACCCAGAGTTGGTCAATCAAAGCCTGCCGCTGCGCGCTGTGTGGGGTTGCTGGTGTGGAGATCATGCGCCATTGTGCCGCCCTCCTACAATCCTCGCATGGCTCAAAAACTGGATGTGTGTATTCGTGGTGACGGCATGGTCGGGCGCTCTTTGGCGCTTGTGCTGGCGCGCCAACGCTTGCAGGTTGGACTGGTCGCATCGGCCCCCAAAACCAACCAAGATGTGAGGGCCTACTCACTCAACAAAGCCTCTCGTGACTTACTTACAGACTTGCGTTGCTGGCCTGATGCCATACATGCCACCGCTGTACAAGACATGCGCGTGTGGGGTGATAACGGCGGCTTTGTGCACTTTGGCAGCCCCACCCCTGAGGGCTTGAGCTGGATCGTGGATGTGCCCGTGCTTGAAGACCAACTGGCCCAAGCCGTGCGCTACCAATCTGACATTGCTCTTTTGACGGCGCCTGAGCCTGCAGCGCTGACGGTGGTATGCGAAGGCCGCCACAGCACCACGCGCGAGGAGTTGGGGGTGAGCTTTGACACCTTGGCGTATCAGCAACACGCCGTGGCCGCTCGGGTGCGCGCCAGCGTGGCCCACCGCCAACAGGCCTTGCAGTGGTTTCACCAAGGCAGCCACGGTTTAGAGATTTTGGCGCTGCTGCCTATGGGCGGCGCGCAAGGCAACAGCGCCGCCCTGGTGTGGTCGCTGCCCCCCGAACGGGCAAGCGCCCTGCTGGCATTGGAGGGCGGCGTTTTTGCAAGCGCCTTGCAAGACGCCAGCCACAGCGTGTTGGGCCAACTCGAGCTCACGAGCGAGCGCGCCATGTGGCCGCTGCAACTGGCGCGCGCCGAGCACTGGGTGGGGACCTTCGCAGACGGCAGTGCGTGGGCCTTGGCAGGCGACGCCGCACACAACATCCACCCGCTGGCGGGCCTGGGTCTCAACCTGGGACTGGCCGATGTGGCTGAGTTGGCCCGGGTCCTCAAGCGCCGTGAGGGGGCAGACTATTGGCGAAGCGCAGGTGACCGCCACTTGCTGCGCCGCTACGAACGGGCCCGCAAAGCCAACATGCTGCCCACCTGGCTGGCGTGCGACAGTTTGCAACGTTTGTTCGCCCATCCAAACACCAGCGTGCAGTCTCTGCGCAACTGGGGCATGTCTGGCTTTGACGCTCTGACCCCCTTGAAGCGCTGGACCATGCAACAAGCCATGCAATGACACCTCACCGCGAGACACCGATGACACGCACACGCCAACTCTTTGCCTATGCCTTTGCTTTGACCGCAGTCTTGTGCTGTGTGGTGAGCACCGCTTGGGCCCAAGGCCACGAAGCCAACATCCGCAAAAACTTGTCCGAGCGCATCCCACAACTGCCCAAGATCGAAGAAATCAGCCGCACGCCCATGCCCGGCTTGTATGAGGTGCGCTTGAACGGCAACGAGATTTACTACAGCGACGCCGAAGGCAACTTTCTCATCCAGGGCAATCTGATTGACACCAAAAGCCGGCGTAACCTCACCGAAGAGCGAGAAGCCAAACTCGGAGCCATCGACTTTGCCAGCCTGCCCATCAAAGATGCGATCCAAATTGTGCGGGGCAATGGCAAGCGCAAATTGGCAGTCTTTGAAGACCCGAACTGTGGGTTTTGCAAACGCTTTGAGCGCGATTTGGCCAAGGTGGAAAACGTGACCATCTACCTGTTTCTGTACCCGATCTTGGGGCAAGACTCCTCGGACAAGTCACGCAACGTATGGTGCGCCAAAGACCCCGCCGCTGCCTGGGCGCAGGTCATGGGCGAAGGGCGCATTGCCAACGCCCCGGCGTGCGACACGTCGGCCATTGCCCGCAACGTCGAATTTGGACGCAAGTTCAAGATCACCGGCACACCCACCCTGGTGGCACAAGACGGCGCACGCGTGCCTGGGGCCATCAACACCCAACAAATTGAAAAACTCTTGGCCGACGCCAGCAAATAAATCTCTATGGCACACACCCCCATCACCCCAGACAGCGCCGCTGGCGTCTTGATACAACGCTTGGGCTACGCCGGGTTGATTCCGTTTGTCGCCCTCGCTTTGTTGATGTGGATCGTCACGCCAGAAGCGCACCCTTTGGTGGCCATCGCTTTGACGTCATACGCCGCCACCATTTGCGCCTTCTTGGGAGGAATCCATTGGGGCATTGGCCTGAGGCACAACGCCCCCTCACGCAAGCTGCACATGGTGTGGGGCGTGGTGCCATCCCTGGTCGCTTGGATCGGCGTGATGATGCCCGCCTACGCTGGTCTGCCCGTGCTGGCCGTCTTGCTGGTGGCGTGCTACTTGGTGGACCGCAAAACCTGGCCAGAGGCTGGCCTACGAGACTGGATGACCTTGCGCTTTCGCTTGACCATGGTGTCCACGCTGGCTTGCCTGCTGGGCGCAGCGTCCACTTGAACCCCGCACCCACGCCATGAAGCGCACTCGCCCCTCCTCCTCTTCGTCCACCTCTTTGTCCACCTCTGCGTCCTCCTCTGCGTCCTCCTCTCCCTTCGCCAGCGCGCCCCCAGCCATGCCCTTGGTGCACTACCGGGTCGAGTTGGCCGATCTGCAAGCGCATCTGTATGGCGTGACCCTCACCCTTGAGCAGCCCTCGGCCCAGCAGCGTGTGTCACTGCCTGTGTGGATTGCAGGCAGCTACATGGTGCGTGAGTTCTCTAAGCAACTCATCTCGTTGACGGCACGCCAGGGCACTCGCTCGGTGGCAGTGCAGCAACTCGACAAATGCAGCTGGCAGGTCGAGTGCAGCGCAGACGCGCCCCTCACCTTGCACTACCAAGTGCATGCGCACGACAACTCGGTGCGCACCGCATGGTTGGACTCACAGCGCGGCTTCTTCAACGCCACCAGCCTGTGCCTGAGCGTGGCGGGCTGTGAGGAGTGGCCCCATGACTTGGAGGTGGTCGCGCACAACGCTGTGCCCACTTGGTGCTTGGCCACAGGCCTCACACCCCTCAAAGTCAACTCACGTGGCTATGGCACTTACAGGGCCGCCAACTACGACGAGTTGGCCGACTGCCCAGTGGAGATGGGCAACTTTTGGTCGGGCAGTTTCAAGGCCTGCGGCGTGCCGCACCGCTTGGTGGTGGCTGGCGCGACCGCGTCATTTGATGGCGAGCGGTTGTTGCGTGATACGCAAAAAATTTGCGAAACTGCCATGCGCTTTTGGCACGGCAACCAACGCGCGCACATTCCGCACACGCACTATGTGTTCATGCTCAACGCCGTAGGCGAGGGCTATGGCGGCTTGGAGCACCGCAACTCCACCGCCTTGATTTGCCAACGCGCAGACTTGCCTCGTCTGAGCGATCTACCGCTTGGCACCGAAACAGCGCCACCCAAGGCAGCTAAACCCAGTGACGGTTACACCACCTTGCTGGGGCTGATCAGCCATGAGTACTTCCACACCTGGAACGTCAAGCGCCTGCGACCGGCTGAATTTGTGCGGTACGACTACACCCAAGAAAATTACACCGAACTGCTGTGGTTTTTTGAAGGCTTCACCAGCTACTTCGACGACAAGCTGTTGCGCCGCGCCGGTTTGATCGACGACGCGCACTACCTGCGCTTGCTCAACAAAACCATCAACCAAGTGCTGCAAACGCCAGGGCGTGCCGTGCACAGCGTGGCGCAGTCGAGCTTTGAAGCCTGGACCAAGTACTACCGCAGCGACGCCAACACCCCCAACCTGACGGTGAGCTACTACACCAAGGGCGCGTTGATCGCCCTGTGCTTGGACTTGGCCCTGCGCCAGCACGGCGTGAGAAACCACAGCGTGTCGTTAGACGACGTGATGCGTGGCTTGTGGGCACGCTGCCAGGGCGGCCCCATGCAAGAGGCCGATCTGTTGGCCGTGCTGCAGCAACTCACGGGCCGCTCGTGGGCGCGCGAGATCAAGGCCTGGGTGCACGGCACCCGCGACTTGCCGGTGCAAGACGCGCTCACTGCACACGGTGTGGCGGTCCACCACGACCCGGCACAAATGGCGCAGCGCTTGGGACTGCGGGTGAGCGAAGACCACAGCATCCACATCAAGCAAGTGCTCAGCGGCAGCGCAGCTCATGCTGCGGGTTTTGCACCGGGCGATGAGTGGTTAGGCGTTGAGCTGGCTGGCAAAAATTCCAGCTCCTGGCGCTTGAAAAAGCTCGACGAGCTGGCGCTTTACGTGGGCCGCGCCAAGAAGGTCACAGCCCTCATCAGCCGTGACCGCCAATTGCTGCGCTTGAGCCTGAGCTTGCCATCGGCCAAATCGCAAAGCAGCTGGCGTTTGTCGGTACTCGACGCCAACCAAGTCAAGGCTTGGCTGGATTAAAGCGCACGGCCTGAGCTCAGCCCACGCAGATCCACCACCCGCTTGGCCTTGCCCTGGCTGCGCTCCACGCCCCCTTCGGCCTTGAGGTCCACCGCAATGCTGGTGCCCACAAAGGTCTTCACGTCATGCTGCAGTTGCTGAGCAGCTGCTCGGGCTGCTGCTGCCTGTGGGTCGATGCCGGGGCGTGTTTCCACCACCACTTTGAGGCTGTCCATCGGGCCCTCACGGGTCAGCACGCACTGGTAATGAGGGGCCAACTCGGGGCGCTTCAAAATGAACTCTTCAATTTGTGAGGGGAACACATTCACGCCACGCACGATCATCATGTCGTCGCTGCGACCGGTGATTTTTTCCATGCGACGCATGCTGCGTGCGGTGCCAGGCAACAAACGCGTGAGGTCACGCGTGCGGTAACGGATGATGGGCAGCGCTTCTTTGGTGAGACTGGTGAACACCAACTCGCCCATCTCACCATCGGCCACCGGCTCACCCGTTTCAGGATGGATGATCTCGGGGTAGAAGTGGTCCTCCCAAATCGTGGGACCGTCTTTGGTCTCCACACACTCGCTGGCCACACCGGGACCCATCACCTCGGACAAGCCGTAGATGTCCACCGCGTCGATGCCCATGCGCTGCTCAATGGCGCGGCGCATGTCGTTGGTCCAAGGCTCAGCACCAAAAATACCCAAGCGCAAACTCGACTCGGCAGGAGACAAGCCCTGGCGTTCAAATTCATCGGCAATTGCCAGCATATAACTCGGTGTGACCATGATCAGGTCGGGCTTGAAGTCGCGAATCAATTGCACCTGACGCTCGGTTTGCCCGCCGCCAAAAGGCACCACAGTCAACCCCAAACGCTCAGCGCCATAGTGCGCGCCCAAGCCCCCGGTGAACAACCCATAGCCATAGCTCACATGCACCATGTCGCCAGGGCGCGCACCGGCTGCACGGATGCTGCGTGCGACCACCTGGGACCACACGTCGATGTCGTTGTGCGTGTAGGCCACCACCGTGGGCTTGCCCGTGGTACCGCTGGACGCGTGGATACGCACACACTGCTCGCGAGGCACCGCCAACATCCCAAAGGGGTAGTTGTCGCGCAGATCGGCTTTGGTGGTGAATGGAAACTTAGCCAAGTCGGCCAAGCTGTGGCACTCGCTCGGGTGCACACCCGCCGCATCAAATTTGGCGCGGTAGGCGGCTGAGTTGGCATAGGCCAGATGCAGCGTGGCTTGCAAGCGTTTGAGCTGCAAAGCGCGCAGCTCGTCGGTGCTGGCCTTTTCAATCGGCTCCAAAGGGAAGGTCTTGGCTAAAGCGGGTGCAGGTGTCATTCGGGAATCACCGTTCCTTGTATTTGAGCGCTTTTGCCACGGAACATGGCAATGGTCTCACCGTGTTGGTTGCTCACTCGCATGTCATAGATGCCGTGGCGCCCTGACAAAGTTTGCTCAACGCCCTCGCAGGTGAGGACATCGCCCAATTTGGCTGGCTTTAAAAACTCAATGGTGCAGCCTGCAGCCACGGCCACTTTGTTGTAACTGTTGCAGGCAAATGCAAAGGTGGAGTCGGCCAAGGTGAAGATAAAGCCCCCATGACAAATTTGGTGGCCGTTCAAATGCAGCGCGCGCACCGGCATGCGCAAGACCGCGCGTCCTGGCTCGCAGCTGAGAATTTCAATGCCCATGGTGTCTTTGGTGGCGGTGTCCACAGCGAACATCGCGCTGGCGACTTGCTGCGCCAAAGTGTGCGGATCGATGGCCATCATTCGCCCTTAAAGACTGCGGGTCGTTTTTCTAAAAAGGCCGTCACCCCCTCAATGTAGTCGTGGGTGCAGCCCAATGCGGCTTGGGTGTCGCGTTCAGCATCCAAGTGCTCGCTGAAGGTGCGCGTGCCTGCATCGCGCAGCAAATGGCGGGTGGCGACCAGCGCTTTGGTGGGCATCACCGCCAGCTTGTCGGCCATCGCACAGGCAGCGGCCAAGCTGTCATCGGCCACGTCCCAAATCAACCCCCAGTCCTTGGCTTGTTGCGCACCCAACTTGTCACCCGTCATCGCCAGCGCCATGGCGCGCGCCATGCCCAAGCGCTCGACCAGCCACCAACTGCCGCCCGCATCGGGAATCAATCCAATCTTGCTGAAGGCTTGGATGAAGCTGGCGTTGGGCGACGCAATCACGATGTCGCAACACAGCGCGAGCGATGCACCAGCCCCTGCGGCCACACCGTTGATGGCGGCCACGGTGGGCATGCGCAAATTTTGTAACTTGCGAGCGCTGGGGTTGAAGGCCTGGTCAATCACAGGGCCAGGGTTGGCGCGTGCCATCAAGTCAGGACCCGGTACGAAGTCAAACTCGGACAAATCGGCGCCCGCACAAAAACCTCGACCCGCCCCCGTGATGACCATGGCTCGTATCGCAGGATTGGCCTCGGCCAGGTCACAGGCGGCCCACAAGTCGTGGTGCATTTGGCGAGTGAAACTGTTGAGTGCTTGGGGGCGGTTGAGTGTGAGCAAGGCCACCGGGCCGCGTTCTTCGTACAAGACGGTGGAAGTCTGTGTGGGTGCTGTCATGCTGAGTCTCCTGTGAGAAATTTAGCATTCACCGACCGATCGGTTGGTTAATGTTTACCCTTGGTAGGCTTGGCTATAGTTAGGCAACGCAGGTTTTTTGACTTTATTTTTTGGAGTGCCCACATGGCTTACGAATTCATCAACGTCCACACCGAAGCTGACAAAGTGGGCGTCATCACCCTGAACCGTCCCAAGCAACTCAACGCCTTGAACGCGGGGTTGATGGTCGAGTTGGGCCAAGCCCTCAAAGCCTTTGACGCTGACCCCGCCATCGGCTGCATGGTGATCACCGGCAGCGAAAAAGCGTTTGCTGCAGGTGCCGACATTGGCGCCATGGCCACCTACACCTTTGCCGACGTGTACAAGGACGACTACATCACCCGCGACTGGGAAACCATCCGCAGCATTCGCAAACCCGTGATCGCGGCTGTCAGCGGCTTTGCCTTGGGCGGGGGCTGCGAGCTGGCCATGATGTGTGACTTCATCATTGCCGCCGACAACGCCAAGTTTGGCCAACCCGAGATCAAACTGGGCATCATCCCAGGTGCGGGGGGCACACAGCGTTTGCCACGCGCCATTGGCAAAGCCAAAGCCATGGACTTGGCGTTGACAGGGCGCATGATGGACGTGCACGAGGCCGAGAAAGCCGGCTTGATCAGTCGCATCGTGCCGCTGGACCAATTGATGCAAGAAACCTTGGGTGCGGCCTTGATGATTTGCGACTACTCACAGCTGGCCGTCATGGCCGCCAAAGAGTCGGTCAACCGCGCATTCGAGAGCGGCCTGTCTGACGGCGTGATGTTCGAGCGCCGTTTGTTCCACGCCTTGTTTGCCACCCAAGACCAAAAAGAAGGCATGGACGCGTTTGTCAACAAACGCAAAGCCAACTTCACACATACTTGATCTTTGGCGTTGTACGCCGGGGCTGTTTCTCGTTTTAGGAAATTCAATGTCTTGTGTCTGGATTCGCCGCATCGCGGCCTGGGTGTTGTGTGTGCCAGCGTTAGTCATTGCACAAAGTTTTCCTAATAAACCCATCAAAGTGTTGGTGCCCTTCCCCGCGGGGGGCACCGTGGACTTTTTTGCGCGAACGCTGGCCCCCAAACTCTCTGAGGCCTTGGGTCAAGCCGTGCTCGTCGAGAACCGACCCGGCGCAGGCGGCAACATCGCCACCGAAGCCGTTGCCAAAGCCGCGCCCGATGGTTACACCTTGCTGATGGGCTCAGAGATTGTGGCCATCAACACCTCGCTGTACAGCAAACTCAACTACGACCCACTCAAAGACCTCGCACCCATCGTGTTGGTGGGCACCGTTCCCAACATCTTGATCGTCAACCCTACCGTTCCTGTGAACAACGTCAAAGAGTTGATCGCATTAGGCAAAACCAAATCTGCCAACCTGTCTTACGCCTCCACCGGTCAAGGCACGTCGACCCATTTGTCCACCGAGCAGTTCAAGAACATGACGGGCATGCAAGCCGTGCACGTGCCCTACAAGGGCGGGCCACCGGCCATTGCTGACTTGCTGGGTGGGCAAGTCAACATGATGTTCATCAACATGCCCACAGGCATCGCACACGTGCGCTCGGGCAAGGTGAAGATCTTGGCGGTATCTGGCAAAAAACGTGTGGCCCAACTGCCCGACGTGCCCACAGTGGAAGAAGCTGGCGTGAAGGGCTTTGTGACCTATGCCTGGTCGGGCTTGTTTGCCCCGGCTGGCACGCCACGCGAGGTGTTGCTGCGCTTGAACCAGGAAGTGGTGAAGCTCTTGAAGCTGCCCAGCATCCGTGAACAACTGGCAGGTCAAGGCGCAGAGGCCGTGGGCGACACGCCCGAGGAGTTTGCCCTCTTCATGCGAGAAGAGGTGGCTCAATGGGCGCAGATGGTACGCTCCTCGGGCGCCAAAGTCGACTGAGTCGCCTCAAACGAGCCGCACAGCCTTCAATGGCTGTGCGTCATGGGCATGGCGTGCTCAGTGCCTGCGGCAGCCGACAACAACGAGGGGTCCAGCATGCCGGCAATCATGGCGATGTGGCCAAACACCAAGAACAAAGCCACGCAGCTGGCATGCAGCTTCAGCTTGTATTGTTCATCCGCACCCCGGTTGACCAGCCCAAGCTCTTGCGCCGCGATGTAAATCAGGGGCAGCCCTGAGACCAAATAACTGCCCACAGCGATCACATCAATCACCGTGCGCCACTCACCGGCTTGGGTGATCGGCACCACAGCCGTGGTCAACAAGTAGCCAATCACGCCGACGAAATAAACACCCACCGTCAATCCGACCGCACGATTGAGCGCGTGCACCCAGCCGCTGCGTGAGCGGGTGAACAACACATACAACTCGGAGATGGCCAAGGTCTCCGCCAGCACCACGGGCACGCCCATGAAGATCAACAAATTCCAAGGCTGGTTGGTCGCCAACAACTCCATGTAATGGGTCATGTTCATACAGTTCTCCAATTGATCCGAGACACGTTGATCCCTTGCAAGATCAGTGTCCATTGTGAGGCCTGATGTGAGGCCTGATCCCCTGCTAGTCAGCTTGTGTGACTTCTATTTATGTTTTCTTTACGTCAAGCTTGCTTGTTCTGAAGACATTCATCACCAAGTGAGGTGTATCAAGGAATTTCTATGAAACATGTCTACCTGCGCTTTTTGTCCCTCGCCCATGCCCTCAGGCCAACACTGATCGGCAAAACCGATGTGGACCAACTGTCCCAAAGACTGCTCGAGATCATTGCGGTACGTTGTGGACAAGGCACACCCATGACCGTCACAGATGCCATGTCACAACTGGCTTTGGCCAGCCCTGCCACCTTGCACCGCAAACTCGATGATCTGCGTGAAGCAGGTTTGATCGAACAAGTCTTCGAGGGTCAAAACAGACGCACAAAATACCTGGTGCCCACCCCAATAGCCAACCACTACCTCGACGCACTGGGGCAAGCGATGTGTGACGCAGTGGCCAACGTACCGACTTCTGCTGCAGGGGCTTGCTGAGTTCGCCTTTTTTGAGCCATGTAGCAGGCGGTCGATCGCTTTTAATAGTGATTAATTATTTATATTTGATAAGATACTGGCATGACAACCAGTTCATCCCATCGACTCAGCGCCTTGGCAAGCCTTGCATTGCTCAGCACAGCCATGTGCGCTTGTTCCTTGCATTCGGGCCTTGGCTTACCCATTCAAAACGGCAACTACGCGCCCGATGTCAACCTCAAGGGGGAGCAACGTCGCGTCTATGAACAAGACCTCGAGGTCTGTCAAAAGCAAATGATCACCCGATACGGTGACCGATTAAGCTCCAACAACGCCATCACCGATTTGAGGCAATGCCTCATCCAAAAGGGCTATGTGTTGCTGAGTTGAAGCCGAGTCTGGCGCCAATCGGGCACGGGGATGGTTTACAATGCTGCCCTGCGTTAGGTGGTATAGCTCAGTTGGTTAGAGCGCAGCATTCATAATGCTGATGTCGCAGGTTCAAATCCCGCTACCACCACCAATCTAAAAACCCACAGTCTCACGGCTGTGGGTTTTTTCTTGTGCGTCATCACCTGAAGTCTCAAGTTGACGAGTTCCATCTTGTCTACAGATTCACACAGTCAGTGACAGAAAACGACAGTTTTCAGCCTGTTTTATTGAATGGCAATTTGTCATTTAAAGGGACAAATGTTGGACAGCTGACGGACAAGTAAGCACCTGACTTCCCAAGTGACATCCTAGCTAAATTTGCTTACCTAAGTGTTCAACTAGTATTCTGAACACATGCGTGATTTCAGTCACTTTGAAGCAGCCAACGACACTGAGTTCAAGCTCCAACGCCATCAAACGAGCAGCATCCCTGAGTCAGTCACCCCAATAGACAACTACCCAAGCAAATTACGCATCTATCTGACGAATGCGAGCCCGTTTTGGCAAGTTAAGTGTTTCTTCAAGAACAAGACCTGAATCGCCCCGGGTATCAAGGAGGCCAGTTGGTTTAAGTCATTCCGTTGTGGCGGTTTGACTGGCAAGTTGCCGATAGTAATTCCGCTGCCACTTGCCACTGGCGCGTGTGATCGCAAATTTGTCTCGGATTCTCTCCCCGACCATCTCCCGCTCGAATTCACTAAACGTTGTCAGCAGATGCAATGTAAGGCGACCCACGGGCGTCTCGCTGTCCAGCGCTTGGGTGGTGCTGACCAGGGCAGTGTGGGTGATGCTGAACGTAGGCAGCAGATCACAAATGTCTCTGACGCTTCGGCACAACCTGTCCAGACGCTGCACGACGACCGCATCAAACTTATCTGTCTGCAGATCTTGCATGAGCTGGCGCAACGCAGGGCGCTCAAGATTGCGTCCAGAGAAACCATCGTCGACGTATGCAGGGGCCACCAGTTCCCAACCCATCGCGCGTTGGGCCTGGATGTAGGCTTCACAGGCTTGGACTTGCGCCTGTAGCGAGCTCAATCCGGCGGCATTGCTGCTGACGGAAACCCGTGCATAGATGGCGCAGCGGCGCACGACTGTGGGCGGAGGCTGCAAAGACTCATTGGCAGGTACCCGGATGACGATGTCATGGCTCATGAAGCTGCATCATCTCAGATCACGAAATTACGTCTACTTAGACGCGCGAGATTTCTTGTCTATGGCACAATCGGTCCTATCAAAATAATAGGTTCAAGTCTTGGGTTCTCCATCTGATCGTCAATTGGAGCGACACATCCGGCAGTCTGCAAAAGACTCCACACATGTGGTCTACACCACGCATGCCAGAACGCGCATGCGCCAGCGACACGTCAACGATCCGATGGTGCTCGAGGTCTTGCGTTTGGGCAGTTTTCCGCAGCCACCTGAGCCAGACATGAAACACCCGGGCCTTTTGTGCCGCATGCAGAGGTTCGTGGCAGGTGTGCAAGTTGCGGTTGTGGTGTACGTAGAGTACCCCGCAACCGATTTGGTCGTTGTGACCGTGATAGACGTCAAGAAGGACTGAGATGTACCACTACACAGATGGCGGGCTGCGCAACGTGTGGCTGGCCAATGGATACGAAATCAAGAAGACCCCTTATGGCGAGGGCGTGGCTTTTCACAACCTCGATGGCCTCACGCGCTCCATCTGCATGGCGCTAACCCGTAAGGCATCGCTGCTCACGGGTGCTGAATTCCGCTACATCCGCAGCGCGGGCATGTTGCTGTCGCAGCCAGCTTTGGGTAAGTTGATGGGCATCGACGGTCAGTCGGTTGCCCGTTGGGAAAAAACCAGCAAGGTTCCGCGCTGGGCGGACAAGCTCGTGCGTCTGCTGTATACGGCCCAAGCAGAAGGCAATGAGCCGATTGCCAAGGCAGTCGAGCGGATCAAGACCGTCGAGCGCCTGGTGAAGCAAAAAATCGTGGTCAAGGAATCTCGAGGCCAGTGGCGTCCCAGTCTGCAAGACGAAGACGTGGTGACCCACTGAGCCATGGGCTTGGAACTTGTCGCCGACCGGAGTTGCGGAGAATGCACTGCTTGCTGTGTCAATCTCAAAATAGAAACAGAGGCATTTAAAAAGTCGGCGGATGTGCCCTGCCAGCATCTTTGCAGCGCGGGGTGCGGGATATACGAAACGCGTCCGCCAGTTTGCCGATCTTGGTACTGTGGATGGCGATACATGGGTCAACTTGGCCTTGCAATGCGCCCTGACCACTCGGGGATACTCTTACGGGTTCAAGACGGTCCAGCGATAGTTTTCCAGCCTACAGGGGGGCTGGAAGCATTGCTTGCAATGCCAGCGATGGAGTTGCTCGGATCGCTCGTTTCCAGTGACATTGCCACCTATATTTCCATGCCGGGAAAACCGGGGCATACCAACGTGATGCTGCACTTGAATCCCGCACTCGCTGCACCTGTACAGGCCAGAGATTTGGTGCGAGTAGCGAAGGCGATCGTATCCGCTCTGGAGTTTGGTTCTCGCACCCCGACGGATCCGCTGTAAGCCTCGACGTGGTCTTTGCCTGATGAGCACCTCTTGAGCGAATTCTTTGTCAAGAAAGACCTCGTCCAGACTCCTCATCATTAGGCATGTCAACCCGCTCATTCACCACCATGCATGATTGAGTCGGAACTGGAATTGGGGTGCAGTGTTCACTTGAGGGAATTTGTTCATGATTAACTTTGCCACCATACACAAAGGGGACAGATTTTCTCTGTCCCCTTTTTTCATCGGGCTGTAGCCCAGTAATGGCGTCATTTCTCGCATTTGTCTTGAGGATGACTGGCGTTAATTTCCCCCCAAATGTTTCATTTTTCGGCCTGGTGTTCTCGGATTTCTCTACGGTTTCTCTGTGCATATTTCAGCCCATCGTGGACGGCGTTTCAGGCTGAACGTGGACGCGATTTCAGCGTGATCGTGGACGGCATTTCAAATTGATCGTGGACGCTGTTTCAGCGCCATCGTGGACGATTCGGGGGGATGCGCAGAAGTGATTTCTTGAACCCGGCATAGGCTGCTTGCTTTTTACCAAGCAGCCTATGCCAACGAACAGAATCACCATGCGTCAAATCCGAGAGACATTGCGCCTGCACTTGTCGGCAGGCCTGAGCTTTAACGAGGTTGGCCGCAGCCTCAAGATCTCCAAGAGTGCGGCCGCCAAGTACGCCTCGCTGGCCCGTGCTGCCGGTGTCGATTGGGAGGCTGCACAAGCCCTCACCGACCAAGAGCTTGAAACCAGGTTGTACAAACCAGCCTTGCCGCGCAGCAGCCACCAACTCGCACCCGACTTTGCCAACGTTCACCAGGAGCTCAAACGCGCCGGGGTGACCTTGCAGCTCCTGTGGGAGGAGTATGCAAAGGACAACGCGCTGGCCTATAAGTACACCAGCTTCTGCGTCAAGTACCGGGAGTGGGCATTGGGGCTCAAGCGCTCCATGCGCCAAACCCACATTGCAGGTGAGAAGCTGTTTGTCGACTATGCCGGCCAGACAGTGCCCATCGTTGACGCCACCACCGGCGAGATCACCCAAGCCCAGATCTTTGTGGCCACCTTTGGTGCCTCCAATTACACCTACGCCTGTGCCACTGCCCGGCAAACCACTGCCGACTGGATCGGTGCCCAGGTGCAGGCGCTGGAATTCTTTGGTGGTGTGCCACGCTTGATAGTGCCCGACCAAGCCCGTGCACTCATCAAGAACCCCGATACCTACGATCCGCAGCCCAACCGCCTGTATGACGAGTTCGCCACCCACTACGGTTGCGCTTTACTGGCCGCACGCCCGGCCCACCCCAGGGACAAGCCCAAGGTGGAGAACTCCAGTCGGCAGCGCAGGCTTGGGCTCTACAAGCTGACTTGGATGGGGGCGTAACTCGCCTCAGACTGTCATCTAACAAGAAAACTGATATCTAACATTGGCGATGTTAGATACATGCACTTCTGTCATCTGGTTCAAGACTGCACAGGGAACGGGTTATCCCTTGGCGTTGTTCTTGGTCTCGCGCTCTGGCGACCATTCATTCATCTCTTGAGCAATGAATTCGGCCAATGGCTTAATTTGGCCCTGGACGCTCGCTGCCTCCAGTGCCTTCATGTAGACATCTCGCCTGCTCATCCGAATCACCGTCCATGGATAGCCGCCGGATGCCAGCAGCGTGTTCATCAGGAAGCGACCGATACGGCCGTTGCCATCGAAGTATGGATGGATAAAGACGAAGAGGTGATGTCCAAGTACGGCGCGAACGCTGGCCTCAGGCTCGGTTTCGATCAAGTCCCACAGCGTTTCCAGTGAATCCAGCAAGGCCTCGCTGGGCAGTGGCGTGTGCATCGAATTGCGAATAAAAATCGGACCACGCCGATATCCGGTGAGCTGACTTGCTTCGACGATACCTGCAGTCACTGAGGCGCCGAACAGTTCGGCATACCACTCGTGATGATCTCGCTTGACCACGAGACCTGCGTTGTCCTTTGCCAGTATTTTCCCAATGCTTTCCTTGACTGCCTGAAAGGCTTGGTAATAGCCCCTTGCAGCCAACGCGTCCCGGGTCCTGTTGTGCTGTGAGTCACCATCTGGGTTCCAGTCACCGCTGGCTACGCGCTCGATCAATTCGTCGGTGACGCGATAGCCTTCGATCGACAGGGAGTTGTAGGCGTCGGAAACATAGCGCTCATCAACCTGTGCCAGATAGTCTGCGGCCTGTTGCTTGATGCCTGGTGAGGGGGGGAAGACATTGATCACATCCTGGCGCCATCCAGCCCACATTGATCGCAGTCGCAGCACATAAGGGGAGCGTTCCTTGCTGGGCGTAATGGTTGGCTCGGCCAATTCAAAGGGATTGACCAGCTTGAGTGTGATCTTGAGCTTGGCGAAAGCCTTCTGAATGTGCTCGGCTTCATCGGGACGTTTGACGAACTCGAATGCAGCGGCCAACCGGCCTGCTGCCGTCACCATCTTGTCGCCAGCCAGCAGCGTCGGTAGCAGTTCGGAGGCATGTCGAACCGTGGCCAGGGCAATCTCGGCCTCACGCGGGTTGTTCACGAAGAACGAAGGCCCGACCAAGCACAAAGCCTCGGCAATAGGCCAGGCTTGCAAGCCACGTACTTCCACTCGTGCGTTGGAAACCCGGTTTTTGTCCGGATAGACCAGCAGCGAGGTGTTAAAAGGTAAATCCACCTTGGATGTGCCGCTGTCGATCGTGACGCATGTGACTTGTCTGGGCACGGTGGTGTTGCCCGTGTGGAGCATCAGTGATGCCTCCGGGTTCAAGCAGTACCGTTTGCCAAAGCGCTTGCCCAGGTAGCCTGAAACGAAGGCCCAAAAGGATGCGTACCACGCAGTGGTGTCTGCGTCGTTGTCGCTTGGGCTGCTACAGATGTACCACCCCTTCATCACGGGTCGCAGAAACCCCGTCTCGACCAACAGGATGCGCTGCTCGTCGTCCTTAAGGTCTGAGGCTTCGACAACGCCGTCGTGCTTTTCCTGAAGCCGCTTAAGGGTTTTCAGTGCAGCTACGAGCGTCGGATTACCCTTGGGCTTGCCGCGTGATGAGTTCATAAATTTACTTTGGTATTGCCGTGAATGTTACTTTACCATTGATCTGAAAATTACTTTGCTATTTTCTATGAAAATACTTTGGTATTTATCTGGAAATTACTTTGTTTTTTGAGGTAAGTCAGCGAGCCAAGCCAGGAGTGGTCGCCACTTGCATGCACCCCTTCATCGGTCCCGCCAGCTTGGATGAATGGATTGAATCGCCATCAAAACGCCCCAGTTTCCGGTGTCTTGCGGGGCTTGCGTACACGCTGAGGCAATTTCTCGTCCATCAGGGCTAGGCCGATGGTGTCCTGAGAAGTTTCGAGCAACTGATCTAGCTTGTCGAGTTCCCCGAACACCTGCATGACTCTTGCGAAATGAACCAGTGCAGTTCCTGGGTGGCCAGCTTCCATGCGGCGCACAGTGTTGGTGGACGTGCCAATGCGTTCAGCCAGATCCTGCTGCGTCAGGTCTCGGCGACGGCGCGCAAGCGAGATCGCCTGTCCAAGCCGATCTAGGCTGCGCACGACGGGCAAAGGCGCAGGGGATGAGGTTTTCATGTAAGCAGTGATTTAAGGATTCTTAAGAATCATAGTAGTGCATATATTGACTTTTAAAGTGAATTTCTTCGAACGAAAGAGTTTCGTGCGGGATTAAGGAACTGGAGATATCGCCAAAGTTCCTTAATCAGTTCCTTATCAGTTCCCTATTGATTTCCTGAAATAGCAGCGTTGTCCCCCAACTCTCTGAAAGGAGTACCCCAATGCTGCTAACAACACCAGCACGATCGACGCCCCACCCTCTGAGCGTCATGGCCCCAGGGCCACACATACCCCCAAGGCAAGTCCTGAGTGAGGCCGATCAGGCCTCGCGTTGGGGCATGAGCCCCAAGATCCTCCAGCGCTGGCGAATGCAGGGGCGTGGACCGCACTACCTGAAGCTCAGCAAGCGGGTGAACTATCCCCTCAATGCCGTGATCGCTTTCGAGAACTGCGTCCAGCACGTCTCCACCTCACAACGAGCCACTGTCTAAGGAAGTCACCCCATGAACGCGGTGCAGCAACTCCATGACTGGACGCTGCAGATGCGCAGGCGAATCAAACGGGGCATGGAAATCCGCTGTGCCGAGCAGATCGGTCATGCCGCAACGCTTGGTCAAGAAGAAGCTGCCAGATTCCACATCGACGACGGTGACCTGCAGATCGGTGTGTCGCAGCGATGTACCGCTGCCTAAAGAAATCGTCTGGGACCCTATGCCCCCTCCATCAAACCCCCCACCGTCTCACGCTGGGCGTTTTCTTTTCAAGCAGCTACTGGCCTACTGTAAGGATTGGACATATCTGTCCATGGCGTTCACAGCGGTCCACACAAAGCCTAACAGCGTCATGAACAAGGCCAGAACATAAAAATTCAAGCGCACCTCAGCGCGCTCCATCTGATGAAGTTGCTCCATCAGAGGTTCGGTCGTTCGATAGGCTTTTCCATTGAAAATGAAACACAGGTGGCGGATGGAAAACACCACTTGGTGTTTTTCATACAAGTACTGCCTGTAGGCAGGATTGCTCAGCTGTCTCTCTTTTCTTGGGATCAGGTTGTGTGACATGTCTGGTTGGCACGTTTTCGCAAGAGGTGACTGGCTGCTTCTGGTAGGGTGTTAATGAATTTAATTTTAGATGCGTTTGGTTTGAAACGCTGAGCCTTTGTCACGCCAAGACCCGAGGCGAGCGTTTCCCGCACAGTGTTCAAGTTCTTTGTGCTGTGGTTAACCTCAAGAGTTGGAGACACACATGGAACTTTTGACAGACCCACAAGCCTGGATTGCCTTTGCCACTCTCACTTTGCTGGAGCTGGTGCTGGGCATCGACAACATCATTTTCATTTCCATCTTGGTCGACAAACTGCCGCCCGCCCAGCAAGAGCTGGCGCGGCGCATGGGCCTGTTCATGGCCATGTTCATGCGCATTGGTTTGTTGCTGGTGCTGTCTTGGATCGTCGGTTTGGTAGAACCCTTGTTCACCCTCATGGGCCAGTCCATCTCAGGGCGCGACATCATTTTGATCCTCGGTGGCTTGTTCCTGATTTGGAAAAGTACTGGCGAAATTCACCAGGCCTTGGAGGGCGAAGAAGAGGCCCTGAACCAGGGCGTCAAAGCCACCCTGAGCCGAGTGGTGCTGCAAATCATGATGATTGACTTGGTGTTCTCGCTCGACTCCATCATCACCGCTGTGGGCATGGTGGATGAAGTGGCCATCATGATCGCCGCTGTTGTGGCGTCGGTCGGCTTGATGATGCTGTTTGCTAGCGCCATAGGCCAGTTTGTGTCGCGCCACCCATCGATCAAAATGCTTGCCCTCACCTTCTTGGTCGTCGTCGGTGTGGTCTTGGTCGCCGAAGGCTTTGGTCACCATGTGCCCAAGGGCTACATTTACTTTGCCATGGCGTTCTCGCTGATGGTGGAGTTGCTTAACATCAGGTTTCGCAAACGCGCCTCTCACGTGGTGCGCCTACACCCCAACCACATCTCGGGCGAATGAATGTCTCAAGCTCACAGCTTCAAAGGCAACAAACAGTCCTTGCCCAGCAAGCCCTGCGCGGTGTGCCAACGGCCCATGACCTGGCGCAAGGCCTGGGCCAAAAACTGGGAACACGTGCTGTACTGCTCTGAGGCCTGTCGCGCCCAAAAAAAGACCGCCCCATGAGCACCACTGCGCTGCGCCACTTGGTGATCGTGTTGGGCGACCAGCTCAACCTTGACGCCACCGCTTTGCACGACTTCGACCCCAGCTGCGATGCGGTGTGGATGGCCGAGGTCATGCAAGAGTCCACCCACATCCCCTCGTCCAAGCAACGCACCACCGTCTTCTTGAGCGCCATGCGCCACTTTGCGCACACCCTGCGTGCCCAAGGCTGGCCCCTGCACTACACCCAACTGGATGCGTCTGGCCCTGCCAGCACTTTGGCCGAAGTTTTGAGTCGCGCCATTGAACAACTGCGCCCCCAAGCCCTGGTGCTCACCGCCCCAGGCGACTGGCGCGTGCTGCAAGACCTGCGCGCCGTGGCACGCGCGCATGCGCTGCCCTTGCAACTGCGTGACGACCTGCACTTTTTCAGCACCGTTCGTGAATTTGCCGAACACGCCAAAGGTCGCAAACAACTGCGGCTTGAATATTGGTACCGCGCCCTGCGCCAAAAAACCGGCATCTTGATGGCCGACGGCCAACCCGTGGGCGGGCAATGGAACTTCGATGCAGACAACCGCGCCTCATTTGGCAAACAAGGTCCCCCCCCCATCCCCGCGCCCCAGCGCTTTGCACCAGACACCATCACCCAAGACGTGATGGACCTGGTCAACACCCAACTCGCACATCACCCGGGTCAGCTGAGCAGCTTTGGCTGGCCCGTCACCCGTGAGGATGCGCTGCTGGCCCTGCAAGGCTTCATCACGCAACGCCTGGCGCTATTTGGACAATACCAAGACGCCATGTGGGAGGGCGAGGTGTGGCTTTACCACTCGCACCTCGCGTGCGCTCTTAACCTCAAGCTGCTCAACCCACGCGAAGTGGTGCAAGCAGCCGTTGACGCCTACACACAAGGCTTGGCTCCTTTGCCGGCAGTCGAAGGATTTGTTCGCCAAATCTTGGGATGGCGCGAATACGTGCGCGGCATTTACTGGACGCACATGCCTGAGTACCTAGAGCGCAACACGCTCAACGCACAGGCCGAGCTGCCCGCGTTTTACTGGACGGGCGACACGGACATGGCCTGCCTGCGTGACGCCATTGGGCAGACCTTGCAACACGGCTACGCCCACCACATCCAGCGGCTCATGGTGACCGGCCTGTACGCCTTGCTGCTGGGCGTCAAACCCCAAGCCGTGCACGCCTGGTACTTGGGTGTGTATGTGGACGCCGTGGAATGGGTGGAGCTGCCTAACACCTTGGGCATGAGCCAGTTCGCCGACGATGGCCTCATGGCCAGCAAGCCCTACGCGGCCAGTGGCAAATACATCCAGCGCATGAGCAACCACTGCCAAGGTTGCCGCTACGACCCCGCGCAGTCCACCGGCGAACTCGCCTGCCCCATCACCACCTTGTACTGGGACTTCTTAATGCGCCACGCAGACACCCTGGCTAAGAACCCACGCATGGTGATGCAAGTCAACAACCTCAAGCGACTGACCACAGAGCAGCGCGAGGCTATTGCGGCGCAAGCGTTGGTGCATAAAACGCTTTGATTGACTTTTGCGGAAAAGCACGTCGCAATACACTCAATCAAGCACTCAACACCACGTCCATCACTCAAGCCATCTTCGCTCGCAACACCGTCAGCGATGTGATCGGATCGTGCGTGACCAAACAGCGTCAACTTGGGGCGAAGGGCGTCAAAGAAGTACGATTGACACGAACCAGACAGCTAACGACGGCATAGCGGTCTCCCTCTAGTCAAAGTTTCAATCTGATCAGTTCGACACCACGCGACCCGAAGGATCGGATGTTTCCATAGTTTTGAGCACTGGTCGCGTGGTGACAAGCAGCTGAATGTCGCAGCAGTTGAATGTCGCAGCAGCTGAATGTCGCCTTAAGCTGCTTACCAGCTGTCAAACTTAGCCGACTCAGCAATCCAATTGGGTCAGTAACGCCCTCTCACAACACAAACCGTTACAAGGCACTCCCACACACACACATAAACTCCCCGCCAACAAAAACAGGAGCCCCCGTGGACACTACCTCAACAAAAGAAGCCAACGAACTGCTCGTGCAACATTGGAAAGAAGGCACCACCTTGGCGGCCTTACCCCCTGCACGACGCCCCAACAGCAGAGAGGCCGGTTATGCCATACAAGCCCATCTCGAAGCCCTCAGCCCACACCCCTTGTTTGGTTGGAAGATCGCCGCCACCAGCACAGCCGGTCAACAACACATTGGCATCGACGGGCCCATTGCAGGCCGCCTGCTGGCCGAGATGGTTTACGCAGATGGCGACACACTGCCCTTTGGCGCTAACCGCATGCGCGTGGCAGAGGCCGAGTTTGCTTTTCGCATGGCGCGCGATTTGCCGCCGCGTGCAACACCCTATGCCCTGCACGAAGTGCTCGATGCCGTGTCCGCCTTGTACCTCGCCATCGAGGTGCCCGACGCTCGCTATGCAGACTTCGCCAAGGTGGGTGCTGCACAACTGATTGCCGACAACGCCTGCGGCCACCAATTTGTGCTCGGACCCCAAGCGCCAGACCTGTGGCGACAAATCGACTTGGCGTCACACCGCGTGGTCGGCCAAGTGGGTGAGCGGCTTGAGCGAGAAGGCATCGGTGCCAACGTGCTGGGCGACCCGCGCATTGCACTCACCTGGCTCGCCAACGAACTGTCCGCACTGGGCATCACCTTGGCAGCAGGACAAACCGTGACCACCGGCACATGTCTGGTCCCACTCGAGTTCGAACCGCAAGATACGGTGTCGATGGATTTTGGGGTGCTGGGCCAGGTGAGTTGCAGCTTCAGCGCGGCGTGAAGCCCACAGAGTGTTTTGAGTGGCTCCCCTTACACAGAATTTGCAATACCCTCAACGCATGAAAACAGCCGCACTCCCCCCCATCCGTGTGACCCCTGACTTTCGGCTCGAATTCGAAGGTGTTCTGGATCAAGGTGAGTCGTTGCCGCAATTCGTCGAGAACGCGGTCTGCACCACGGTATCCCAGCGCAAGACGCAGGCCGAGTTTGTGAGGCGCGGCATGGCCGCCATCCAAGCAACCCAGCGCAGCGGATGACTTACCAAGTTTTGTTCAGCAAAGCGGCAGCAGAAAATTTAGAGCAACTGTTTGACTTCGCGCTGCACCGTGAATTGGACAGTACAACGGGCGAGCTCAAGATTGCAGAAAAAGCGGTGCGAGCCATCAAAAACGGTATTGCATTTTTGACCCCCTCTGCATTTGCCTGTCGCAAGGTAGGCGCCAGTGCTTGTGTTGATGAACTGATCACACCGTTCGTCCACATAGGCTATGTCGCGCTGTTCGAGGTTGTCGACAACAGCACCGTCATCATCGGCGGCATTCGCCACCAACGCGAAGCCGATTACCACTGAACTTGTTGAAGTCAGCAGCCCCGCTCACTCGTAACGTTTGCCCTGCGCCAGCAACTCAGGCGTGCCAATCACCGCGTTCAGCCCATCAAAGTCGAGCATCTGGTGTTGCCACGGCAAGGTGGTTTGGTGTTGGTGCAAGCTGGCGTAATAGCCTTGCAGGGTGTGCGCCACCGCGCGTGCAGTGCCGCCCGGAAAAATCACAATCTTGTAGCCGCGTTGTCCCAACACATCGGCGCTTTGTACCGGGGTTTTGCCCCCCTCCACCATGTTGGCGAGCATGGGCACGCGCTGTGCGAATTGCTGGCACGCAGCATTCATTTGCTCGGGGCTGCGCACAGCTTCGATGAACAAGGCGTCCACGCCGCACGCCAAGTAACGCTCAGCGCGTTCCAGCGCGGCGTCAAAACCTTCCACGGCCAGCGCATCGGTACGTGCCAAGATCAAGGTGTCAGATGAATGGCGCGCATCGAGCGCGGCGCGCAACTTACCCTCCATCTCGGCCACAGGCACCACGCCTTTGCCATCCAAATGGCCGCAGCGCTTGGGGAAGGTTTGGTCTTCCAATTGAATCATCGCCGCGCCCGCACGCTCAAACTCGCGCACGGTGCGCTGCGTGTTCAAGGCGTTGCCAAAGCCCGTGTCCGCGTCCACGATCACGGGCACGCGCACGCGATCGGTGATGTGCGCCAAGGTGTGAGCCACCTCACTGGCCGTGGTCAAGCCAATGTCAGAGCGCCCGAGCAGGGTGTACGCCACCGATGCGCCAGACAGGTAAAGCGCTTCAAAGCCCGCTTGCTCGGCAATCAAGGCGCTGAAGGCGTCGTACACACCGGGGGCCAGCAACACCTCAGGCTGGTTCAAACGTTGTTTCAAATTCATGGAGCGTCTCCCTCAAGCTTGGGTGTGTGGGTGTGTGGGTGGGTCTGTGTGTGTGTGGGTGGATGTAGCGGTATGCGCCGCAATAAAACCGCCCGCAATGGCGCTGAGCAGCCCATTGCCCGACAAATAGCCCCACACCGCATCGCCCGAGACACCGCGCGCGGCACCCCCTGCGGCCAGCAGGTTGGGCAGGGCGCTGCCGTCGGGGCGCAGCACTTGGCATTGGGCATTGATATCCAGTCCGCCTTGGGTGTGGAACAAAGCCCCCGTCACGCGAATGGCATGAAATGGCGCTTCTAAGCTGCGCTTGAAGTGGCGGCCTGTGAGGGGGTCTTGGCCCTCGCGCACGGCGTCCAAGGTTTGACGCAAAGTCTCTGGCGAGCAACCGATGTGTTGTGCCAGCGCCGCCACATCGGCCAAGGTGTGCACTGCACCGCTTGCTTGTGCCTCACAAAAGTCAGGGAACTCTTGGGCAAAGGCGAGCAAGTGGTCGTCAAACACGTTCCATGCGCTGCCACCCGGTTGCGCCAGCACATGCACCGCCGCCTCAGAGTAGCCCTGGGTTTCGTCATGAAAGCGTGCGCCTAGAGCGTTGATTTGCACACCGCCTTGCATCATCAAGGCCCACGAAATCAACGCGCCCTGCGGCACGGCCCACGAGCCGTGGCCTTGGTAGCCGCCCAGGTCGGCCAGTTGCGCGCCCAGTTGTTGACCCCAGGCGATGGCACTGCCGTCGTTGCCCATGTGACCGGCGTACAGCGCATCACGCATCTCGGGCAGAAAGCGGCTCACCCACTCGGCATTGCCACCAAAGCCGTTGCACGCCAGCAGCACACTGTCGCAGCTGAGTTGCTCCAGATGACCATCGGGGCGCACAAACCCCAGACCCAGCACTTGGTCTGCCTGGTTCACGTACAGCGTACTCACCTGTGCTTGCGTGAGCACCACCACGCCCGCTGCTTCGGCGGCATTGTGCAAACGCATCATCAAACCGGCACCGGTTTTTTCGGGCACCGCATGCATGCGGTGCACGCTGTGGCCGGGGTACAAAAACGTCTCGAGCACCTGCCACGGCACACCGTGGTGCTGTGCCAAGGCGTCCATGGCGGGACCAATGGCGCGGCTGTAGGCGTCCACCAGCACCTGCGACGCACGCCCGTGGGCTTTGGCTTGAATGTCTTGGCCCAACAGCGCTGGCGAATCGTTGATCCCTTGGGCCTTTTGAGCCTGGGTGGCCGCTGCGGGGACAAAGCCCGAAGACAACGCGGTGGACCCCGTGGGCAAGGCATCACGCTCCAGCACCACGCAGTCCACGCCCAGTTGGCTCAGGGTCAGCGCAGCGGTGAGGCCACAGGCCCCTGCGCCCACAATGGCCACGACCGTGTGCACCGGCGC
>CAIVLE010000218.1 GCA_903906635.1 uncultured Burkholderiales bacterium
CCGAGAGCCCATCGCTCGCAGACTGGCGTCCCGAGCCCATTGCAGAGGGCCACGCAGGTGAAAAATCTCTCCGTTGCGAATGGCGCGCGCTTGCACACGCGCATTGCGTTGCCAACGCGCTTGGGCAAACGCCTGCAACCGTGCGGCCACCCCTTGGCCAGTTTGAGCCCCCCATTGGTGGCCCAGTTCAGCCGCGTCTTCCAGCGCCATGCCAGCGCCTTGCGCCAGATAAGGACGCATCGGGTGCGCGGCATCGCCCACCAAGGCAATACGACCCTGAGCATGCTCATGCGCACCTTGCATGGGGGGGCGGTCATACAGCGGCCACAGCCGCCAGTCACCGCACGCCTGTACCAAGTCATGCAAACCAGGGCATGTGCCTTGCAAAGCGTGCGTCAAATCGGCTCGAGTTTGAGCTGCAGTGCGGTGCAAGTTCCAGCTTTGCAGCTCGTGCGGCGACACACCCTCCAACTGCCCCTCGGTCAAGCACACCACGTTGAGCCACTCGCCGCCCCTCACGGGGTACTGCACCACGTGCACACGCGGGCCCATCCACACGGTGACGTCTTGGGTTCGCAGATGCGCAGGCAACTGCGACTGAGCCACCAAGGTCCGATACGCCAAATGTCCGGTCAACCGCGGAGCGCCATCTTGCAAAAGTTGTTGGCGCAAGACACTCCACACACCATCGGCCACCACCAGGGCATCGGCCGGCTCATCGAGATCCACGCCCGCGAGATTGACTTGTGCGCGCACCCCATCCTTAGAAGTTTGAACCGCTTGCACCTGGGCCTGGCACTGCACTACGACACCCAACGCTTGGGCGGCTCGATGCAAGAGCCTTTGCAAATCGGCGCGGTGCAGGGTGACGTAGGGCGCTGTGTCTTGCGCTTTTTTCCCATTGAGCGACAAACTGGCCAGCACCCCGCCTGAGCTGGCATTGCGCGCTTGCAAAAAAGCTGGCAATGCGGCCATTGCCTGTACGTCAGGCATGAGCCCCCATGCCCTCAAAATGCGGGTGACATTGGGCCCGAGCTGAACCCCGGCGCCTACTTCGAGTAATTCAGGTGAGCGCTCAAACACTTCAACGGCCACACCAGCGCGCGCCAGGCTCACAGCGCAGGCCAGTCCGCCAATGCCCCCCCCTGCAATCAACACCTTGTCTGTCATGTCTGACATTGTGCATGGCGGCCCATGGACCTAGCCAGAGATTTATGATCGGGACTTTCAACTTTCTCCCGCAAATGCCCACCATGCAACGCAGAACACTTCTCCAAGCCACCGCTGGCTCGGCCTTGCTGGCGGGCTTGGCCCACGCACAAGACAAATACCCCAGCAAGCCAGTGCTGTGGATCTGCCCCTATGCCGCAGGGGGAAATGCCGACAGCCGCTCACGCCAAGTGGCCAAGGCCATGAGCGCGGTGCTGGGTCAGCCGATCATTGTGGACAACAAAGCAGGGGCAGGCGGCAATATCGGCACCGAAGCCATTGCGCGCGGCAAACCTGACGGCTACACCTTGGGCATGGGCAACTTTGCCCCCCTGGCGGTCAACCAAACCTTGTTCAAGAAACTCAACTTCGATCCGCTCAATGACATCGTGCCGATCTGCTTGATCGAAAAAGGTCCGCTCATCTTGATGGTGCGTCAGGACTCGCCCTACAAGTCCGTCAAAGACATCGTGGCCGCAGCCAAAGCGGCCCCCGGCAAACTCAGCTACGCCTCGGGCGGCATCGGTGGCTCGCATCACTTGAGCGGCGCGCTGTTTGAGCACGAGGCGGGAGTTGACATGATCCATGCACCCTATAAAAGTGGCTCCGCAGGGGCCACCGACTTGATGGGCGGCCAAGTCCACATGATGTTCGAACAAATGTATGCCGCCATGCCTTCCATCAAAGGCGCTCGCATGCGTGCACTGGCGATCACCAGCAAAGTTCGCTCCCCCTTGTTACCCGACGTGCCCACCATGGCTGAGCAGGGCTACCCCGCCATCGAGGTGCAAAACTGGCAAGGTTTGGTGGGCCCCAAAGGCATGCCTGCAGAGCTGATCAAACAGCTCAATGCGGCTTGCAACCAGGCGCTGCAAAACGCCGAAGTGAAGGAGAAAATTTTGAGCCAAGGCAATGAGTTGGGTGGCGGCACCCCTGAGCAATTTGCCGCCCTCATCAAGGTCGAAGCACCGCGATGGGCCAAGGTCGTGCGTGACGCCAAAATGGAAGTTGAATAAGCCATGACCACCCTCAAAGCCCCTGAGCTACTGCTACCCGCAGGCTCGCTCGAGAAAATGCGCGCAGCCTATGACTTTGGCGCTGACGCCGTGTACGCAGGTCAGCCGCGCTACAGCTTGCGCGCCCGCAACAATGAGTTCCGACTCGAGCAAATTGGCATTGGCATCTCCGAAGCGCACCAACGAGGCAAGAAGTTTTTTGTCACCAGCAACCTGCTGCCGCACAACGACAAAGTGCGCACTTACCTGCGCGACATCGAGCCAGTGATTGCCATGAAACCCGACGGCTTGATCATGGCCGACCCCGGCTTGATCACCATGGTGCGCGAAAAGTGGCCCGAGATGCCAATTCACCTGTCTGTACAAGCCAACACCGTGAACTGGGCGAGTGTGAAGTTCTGGCAAAAAATTGGCCTGACCCGCATCATCTTGTCGCGCGAACTCAGCCTGGATGAAATCGAAAAAATTCGTCAAGAATGCCCAGATATGGAGCTGGAGGTTTTTGTGCACGGCGCGCTGTGCATTGCCTACTCCGGACGCTGCCTGTTGTCGGGTTACTTCAACCGGCGCGACCCCAATCAAGGCACTTGCACCAATGCCTGCCGCTGGGGCTACAGCACACAAGCCAGCACCAGCGACCCCAACACGGGAGAAGCCATGGCGCTGCCCATGGAGGGCGACTTTGACTTTGCCAGCGCTCAGCAAGAAGCCGAATCCACCTTTTCTTCCTGCGGCGATGGTCAACGCCACCCAGCGGCTGACCAAATTTATTTGCTGGAAGAAAAAGGCCGCCCCGGCCAGCTGATGCCCATCATGGAAGACGAGCACGGCACCTACATCATGAACAGCAAAGACCTGCGTGCAGTGGAGTATGTGGAGCGCCTGACCCAAATTGGTGTCGACTCGCTCAAGATCGAAGGCCGCACCAAGTCGCTCTACTACGTGTCTCGCACGGCCCAGGTGTACCGTCGCGCCATTGACGACGCGGTGGCAGGACGCCCCTTCAACCCCGAACTCATCACCGAGTTGGAAGGCTTGGCCAACCGAGGCTACACGGCAGGTCTGATGGACCGCCGCCCAGCCAACGACTACCAAAACTACGAAACAGGCCACTCGGTGGCGCACCGCAGCCAATTTGTTGGCGAAGTCAAAGCCATCGCTGACGGCTGGGCCGAGGTGGAAACCAAGAACAAGTTTTCGGTCGGCGATCGGCTCGAAATCATCCACCCCAGTGGCAACCAAACGATTGAACTCACCGCCATGAAAAACGCCAGCGGTGAAGCCATCGAGGTGGCCGTCGGCAATCCGGTGCGGGTGTGGATACCCCTGCCAGCCAACCGCAACGGTGCTTTGGTGGCTCGCTTGCTGTGAAGCCTCAGTCTGACTGCTTGACGTCGGCCCCTGTGTGATGGCACCTTCTGCCAGCGTTTTGTCGGACTTGCTCAGAGGAGATTGGCTGCGCACAGCCCAAACGCCCCTGAGTGGGCTTGATACCGCGTTTGCCAATTTTTTACAGAGCCAGCAAGCCAGCGCCGACCCGCGTCACCTCTGGCTTGCAGCCCTCACCAGCCACCAATGGAGCCGAGGGCACGCCTGCTTAGATCTGGAGTCCTTGCACAGCCAAGCTGCGCTCTTGCTGGGGTGGTCTGGCGAGCAAGCCGCTGGGCTGCCGCAAGACTTGTGCGCTGCAGCCGCCTCTTTGCCCTGGGCCGAAGTACACGCACCAAACGCCACCCCTCCCCACACCCCCGATCTATTTGACTCGGCCAGCGGCACCCATCCCTTGGTGCTGCACATCCCCCCCCAGCACCCCAAAGGCAAACTCTATTTGCGCCGGGCCTGGACAGCAGAGCAACAGATTCGCCAACAGCTCCAGGCCCGCTTGGCGCTTGCCAGCGATGCGCCCACCGACTTGGCACAGCGACTGGACCGCTTGTTCCCCAAGCTCGCCGACCCCACGCAAAGCGACATGCAACGCCGGGCCTGTGAAGTGGCAGCGGCACACCGCATCACCCTCATCACGGGAGGGCCTGGCACTGGCAAAACGACCACCGTGGTGCGCTTGCTCTGCACCTTGGTTGGTGCAGCGCCCAGCGATAAACCCTTGCGCATTCACTTGGCCGCGCCCACCGGCAAAGCGGCAGCACGCTTAAGTGAGTCCATCGCACAGGCCTTGGACAACATGCCCCAAGAGCTTCGTGGACGTATCTCACCCCAAGCACACACCTTGCACCGCTTGTTGCATCTCACCGCCAACCCTGAGCAGCATCCAGAAGTGCGTCAACTCGCCACCGATGTGGTGGTGGTGGACGAAGCCTCGATGGTCGATTTGGAAATGATGGCGCGTTTGCTCCAAGCGGTGCCCTCGCATGCACGCTTGGTCTTGCTGGGCGACAAAGACCAGTTGGCCTCGGTAGAGGCCGGGGCGGTGATGTCGCAACTGTGCACGGGCACGCTGCTGCGCGAGTGCACCGTCACCCTGACCCACAGCCACCGCTTTGACGCGCGCAGTGGCATTGGCCAGTGGGCCCAGGCCGTGAATCGCGGCGACGCACACAGCCAAGCCGAACTCAAAGCCTTGTGGCAGGCGGCCCCCCATGCCTGCGACACCTTGAGCGACATGCCCGATGTGACCCGCTTGCAACTCACCCACGCCGCAGACCCCCGCTTGGGCGCTGTGGTGCGCCAGGGTTGGCGCGAATGGCTGGACCTGCTGGCCTCGCACCGCGACGGCCAGCCTTGCAACGACGCACAAGCACTGGCCCTCTTGAACAGCCTGACACGGTTTTGTGTGCTGTGCGCTGTGCGTGAAGGGCCCCTGGGCGTGACTCAACTCAATGCACACCTCGAGCGCGCGCTGGGATTGGGACAAGGACCTCAGCCCTGGTATATCGGTCGCCCGGTGATGGTGACGCGCAATGACTACACCCTGGGCCTGATGAACGGCGACATCGGCGTGTGTTTACCCGGCCCAAGCGGCGCGCTGCGAGTGGCCTTCGTAGCTTCGGCCAACGACACCCGTCACACAGGCGCAGTGCGCTGGGTAGCGCCCTCACGACTGGACGCGGTAGACACCGTCTGGGCCATGACCGTGCACAAATCCCAAGGCTCAGAGTTTGCGCATGTGCTGCTGGTACTGCCAACCCAAGATGCACCGGTGTTATCGCGTGAGTTGGTGTACACCGGGCTCACCCGAGCGCGCCAACGCCTGACCGTTTGGGCCCCTAACACAAAGGTCCTGTGGCATGCCTGCGCGCGGCGCGTGCTGCGCAGCGGGGGCCTGGGCGACTGATTCCGCCAGCGCTAGGGAAAATACCCTCAAGCCGGGGCCAAGCGGCATGGTCTGATCTTGGCCATGCAATCACGACGCCATTTCCTCAAAAATACGGTCTTCCCCAGCCTCACGTTTTGCTCTTGCAGCATGCTTGACAACGCCTTCGCACAAGGCTCGTACACAGGCCCAGACAACAACGACCTGGGCAACCAAGCGGCCTTGAACTATCGCCATCCCAAGATGGGCACCAAGCATGCCCCCGTGGTGATCGACGGTCAGCGTGTTCGCGTGATCGACGTGCACGCCCATTGCTTCTTCCCTGAGGCCGTGGCGCTTGCAGGCAAGGGCGTGAGTGTGAACGGCGCCGTCAAAGGCGGGCCCCAGCACTACATCCCGGTGAGCGACAAGGAAGCGGTGCAAGTGCGCCTTGACAGCATGGACGCCATGGGGGTGGACATGCAAGTGCTCTCGAGCAACGTATTTTGGTACGGCAAAGATATCGCCTTGGCCGAGGAAATCTGCCGCATCAACAACGACAACTTAGCCAAACTGTGTGCGGCTCACCCCACGCGCTTTTCGGCCTTTGCGTCGATCGCTTTGCAACACCCCGAGCTGGCGGTACAACAGTTGGAAGCGGCCATGAAACGCCCAGGGTTTCGCGGCGCCGCCATCCAGGCCAATGTCCAGGGCTTGGAGTTTTCCAACCCCAAATTCGACCCCGTCTGGGCCAAGGCGCAAGAGCTAGGTGCGGTGTTGTTCATCCATCCCCAAAGCACGCCCGAATTGGCCAAGCGATTCAAAGGCAACGGCTGGCTGGGTAACACGATTGGCAACCCGCTGGACACCACCATCGCCTTGCAGCATTTGATTTTTGATGGCACCTTGGATAAATTTCCCAAACTTAAAATTCTCTCGGCGCATGGGGGCGGCTTCTTGGGCTCTTATGCGCCGCGCATGGACCACGGTTGCTTTGTCTCCCCCAGCAACTGCGACCCGACGGTGGTGCTCAAGAAAAAGCCCACCGAATACCTCAACCAGATGTATTTCGACTCGTTGGTATTTACCCCCGAGGCCTTGCGCCACTTGGTGGCCCAAGTGGGGGCTAGCCAAGTGATGGTGGGCACAGACCAACCCATTCCCTGGAACGAAGCGCCGGTCGAGCATGTGCTGGCCACGGCCTTGTCCAACCCAGACAAAGTCGCCATCTTGGGTCGCACCGCCGCACAGGTGTTAAACATTCCCAACTTCTGACGTGCATCGGGGCAGCGGCTGGAATTGCGGACAATAGCTGCATGTCCCTGAACCCCTACTTGGCCCAGCTGCAACAGCTGGCCGTCCCCCTGGCCATTGCCGCTGTCATTGTGTTGTTTTCGCTGGTGAGCTTTGGCGTCTGGGCTCGACGCATACGCCGTGTGGGCACCGCCCTCCAACAACTCCAGCACAGCTTGGCGCACAACACGGGCAATAGCCGCGCAGCCTTGCAACAAGCCCAAGCGCAGACGCGAGACCCAGCGCTGAAGTTTTTGTTGCGTGAAACCGAGGCCGGCTTGATTGAGCTGCCCGACACGCAAGGAGGCCTTCAAAGCTACAGCTTTCGCAGCCACGCCGACACATGGGACGTGCGCAGCGTCTTGGGCGCGCGGCTGAACCTGGCCTTGTTTGAGACCATGCCCAATTTGCTCATTGGCTTTGGCTTGATGTGCACCTTCATCTTTTTGGCGGTGGCGTTGCAACAAGCGGGCTTGGCCTTGAATGCGCTGGACGTGTCAGCACGCCAACAGGACCAGGCCTTGCAGTCGCTCATTGCCACCGCGGGGGGCAAGTTCATCACCTCGATTGCAGGGTTGCTGTGTTCATTGCTGTGGAACTGGCGTGCCAAGGTGGCGCTAGAAAACTTGCAAGCCAATGTCGACGTCTTGTGCCACACCCTGCGCAGCCAAGTACCCGACAACGCGGCCGAGGCCAGCGTGCGGTTGCAACTCAACTTGTTCCAAGACATGCTGGAACAAAACCGCGCCCAAGTCAGTCAATTGCGCCGCTTCGAAGGCGACTTTGCCAATGCGATCGGCGAGGCCATGTCGCGCCACATGCAACCCACCTTTGACAAGCTCAGTGGTTTGGCTGACAGCATCCAAACCTCCAGCCAAAGCTTTGGACACGCAGGCACTCAAGCCGCCGACGAGTTGGGCAAAGCAGGTGCCTTGATGTCCCAAGGGATCCAAAACGGTTTGGCCAGCTTCCACGACGCGGTGACCACCCTGAGCCAAACCATCCTCACCACCCGCAGTACCGTGGCCGAGCTGGACTCGGCCCTGACGCGCGCCAGCTCAGCAGGCAGTCAAGGCAGCGCCCAACTCAGCGCTTTGTTGGACAGCTTTGGCCACACTCTGGCGCAAGTCCAAGGCGCCAGCGGCGAATTGCACACCACCCTGGGCTTGATACGCAACACCGCAGACAGCTTCAAAGACAGTGCGCTGGCCGTCCAGAGCTCTGTCACGCTGCAACGCGCGGCGGCCAATGACTTCAAAGACACCTTGCTGCCCATGAACCAAGCCTTGGGGCAAACCGTCTCAACGCTCCAAAACAGCGCCCACGCTGCAGAAACAGCCCTGGGCCACGTGCGCACCCATTTGCAAGAAGCGCAACAAGCACTCAGCGGCACGGTGGATGCACTCACACAAGGCGTCTCGGGCTACAGCGGCCAAATAGCCGAACTGCACACCAAGATGGACCAACACTTGGCCAGTGCCGTCAACCAACTCAGTGGCAGCATCACCAACTTGGAGGAAGTGTTGGACGAGTTCATCGATCACCTGCCCCACAAGCCCTAAGCCATGATGCTGATCCCACGCCGTCGCGCCTCGGCCACCCACGAACAGCTCGAAGAGTCGGGCTACATGGCTTCGGCCAGCGACCTGATGATTGGCCTGTTGTTCATCTTCATTGTGATGGTGATGGTGCTGTTAGCCCGCAAGCCCGAGCCGCCCACCGCCGCGCCCCCCGACCCACTGGCCGCCGTGGTGCAAGCCATTGGCAGCCGCTTGCAAAGCGCGGGCGTGCCAGTCACCATCAACCAAGCCTCGGGGGTGATCACCCTGCCCGCAGACACTTTGTTTGCCCTGGGCCAGCCTGAGTTGCAAGCGGTAGGGGTGCAAACCCTGCGCCAATCGGCCCTGCAACTGCAGCAGGTGTTGCCGTGCTACGTTTATTCGCAACGCCGCCAACTGCCCAGCGACTGTCCGCCCAACCCACAACAAGTGGAAATTGAAACCATCTTGATCGAAGGCCACACCGACTCGGCCCCTCTCAAACGCGGCGACTACAGCAACTGGCACTTGGGGCTCGACCGCGCACGTGCTGTCTACAAAGTGCTCAACGCCGGTGGCTTGCAAGATTTTCGCAATGAGCGCGAGCAACCCGTTTTTGGCATCAGCTCCTACGCCGACGAGCGCCCCAGCGACAAAGACGATGCCGCAAAAAACCGCCGCGTTGAGTTGCGCTTTGTGCTGGCTTTTCAAGCCAGCGACAGCCCCACCGCCCAAGGCCCCAGCAGCACCTTGAAACGCATGCAAGAAACGGTGCGCTGAGAGCATGAACGCCAGACCCGATTTCTTCAAGAAGCTGCCTCTTGACTTTGATCAACTGGCGCATGCAGCCCGCATGCGCCGCGGCAAGGGTTTGGGGCCCGAGCCCGACCTGCGCAACGTCGGCGAGCGCACTTTCAGCGCTTTTGAGGCCGTGGCTTTCTCACCCCTGCCCCACGCAAAAGCCCAGCAAGCGCTGCGCCCCCGGGACTGGCGCCACCTGCCCTACGCCTTGTGGCTCCAAGGCAAGCGGGGCCTGCACGGGCACGCTGAGCTGACACAGTATTTTTGGCACACCACCCTTCCCCAGGCCTTGATGACACGCCGGCCCCTGAAATGGGCACGGCCGTTGCTGCACACCTACTTGCAGCACTTCGCGCCGGACGATGCGGTGTTTGTGCAATTGGCCCACAGTGCGCGCCATTTCTTTGCCGATGAACGCGTCATGCAGCCGCTGGCCAGCAGCGAGGCGTTTGGCTTAAAACGCCTGATCGAAGACCTGCAACTGCTCGACCCACAACAAGGCCCTGTGCAGGTCGCAGATGACATCATGGCGCTGGCGCGCGAGACCCGCTTGAGCGATTGGCAGGCACAACATGCATTGACCTCGGGCTTTTGGCTCAACCCCTTTGCGCAACAAGCATTCTTGGTGGCGCTCAACGCCCGCGAAGAGGTACGCTGCACCTTGCCTTACATCGAGCGCATGTGCGAATGGGCGCTGCATGCACCGGGCACAGCCCAGCAGCGTTTTCGCTATCCGATTTGTCGCGACGAGTTTGCCCACAGCTTGCTCTCGCCGTGGTTTGAACGCACACCGCCGCGCGAGATACAAGAATATTTAATGTCTTCCTTGCTGCGCACCTTGGGGGACCCTCGCCACGACCACGCAGGCTGGTTGGGCGTGCGCCAACAAGCCATGGCCACCGTGAGTCGCTGGCTGACCGCGCGCACGCTGGACGCATTTTTTGACATCCTGCGCCACACCGAGGACGAGATTGGCCCCTACCGCCGCCGATTTTGGGAAGCGTATTTCCACGCCGGCCACATTTTGGAAGCCTGGGTGGCTTTGGGAGAAGAGGCCTCGCAAGCCTTGCACCGCATCAACCCCGCGACAGAGCTCGCCCATGGCAAAATTTTGGGCAAGATCGCACCCAAGCAATGCGTGCTGATGGTTCGTATGGGCCATTTGTTGTTTTGCGACTGGAGCCATGACGGTCGCTTGCGTGCCATCGATGCGCACAGCAGACAAGCACCCAAGTTGTACCAAGCCGAATACGCCTTGCATGAGTTGCGGTTTGCGACCCCGCTGAATTTCAACCAAGGGCTGTCCGATGATCCGGGTTTACGCCACCTGCACTCCCACCTCGCGGGCTGGCAAACTCTCGCCCGTGACTTCATGGCGCAACATTTAGGATTTGAAATTCCCGTCCAAGATTTGATGCCCACCGAACCCATTTAAACCACCCACCTCTAGGAGAAAAAAATGAGCGAAATGCCAGAAACCGAACTGCCAGAGCACGGCAACAACGACCCCTTTCGCACCCGATGCGCCATGCTGGTGTCTACCTTGGCGATGGTGTTGGCCATCGCCAGCTTAGGCGGCAACAACGCAGCCAAAGAAACCATGGTGCACAACGTGTTGGCCGCCAATGCCTTTGCGTTCTACCAAGCCAAGAACATCCGCCAAACCGATTACAAAATCGCCGCCGACGACATCCAGGTCCAACTGGCCCAAGACAAGATCAGCCCAGCGGCCAAAGAGTTACTGGAGAAAAAACTGGCCGATTACCAAAAGAACATCTCGCGCTACGAATCTGAGCCCGAAACCGGTGACGGCAAAAAAGAGCTCATGGCCAAGGCCAAAGAGCATGAGCACGAACGAGACCACGCCATGGCCCAAGACCCTTGGTTTGACTACGCCGAAGCCTTGATTCAAATCGCCATTGTGTTGACCTCGGTCGCCATTTTGACGGGGGTGCGGGCCTTGTTTTGGGTCCCCTGCGGCTTAGGGATATTGGGCATCTTGTCCACCATCAATGGCTTCATGCTGTGGATTTGACCTAACGCAAACAAACCCCAGGTGGTGGTGTGCGCCTCAACCTCGTCAGACCCTTGTAAGAGCGCACCGCGACAGTTACGAGATTGCACGCCAGTGCCGTCTAAAAATGAGGAGACATTCCATGAGCGACATCACCATCCATCAGCCTAGCGCTGAATTTGTCAAAAATGCCACGATCTCTGGCATGCCTGCCTATGAGGCGCTGTGCAAAAAAGCAGACACTGACTACGAAGGTTTCTGGGCCGAGCAAGCCCGAGACTTACTGAGCTGGAAAACCCCTTTCACCAAAACACTCGACGAGAGCAACGCGCCCTTTTTCAAGTGGTTTGAAGACGGTACGCTGAACGCCTCGTACAACTGCCTCGACCGCAACGTCGAAAAAGGCCTGGGCGACAAAACCGCCATCATTTTTGAGGCCGACGGAGGTGAAGTCACCCAGATCACCTACAGCCAGTTGCTGAGCAAGACCTGCCAAATCGCCAATGGCTTGAAGTCCATAGGCGTGAAAAAGGGCGACCGCGTGATGATCTACATCTCGATGTCCATCGACGGTGTGGCCGCCATGCAAGCTTGTGCCCGCATCGGTGCCACGCACTCGGTGGTGTTTGGCGGGTTTTCGGCTCAGTCGCTGCGTGACCGCATCGAAGACACGGGCGCGGTGGCCGTGATCACCGCAGACCAACAAGTGCGTGGCGGCAAGCAACTGCCTTTGAAAGCCATCGTTGACGAAGCCATCGCTTTAGGCGGTTGCGACTCGGTGAAAAACGTGCTGGTCGTCAAGCGTACCGGTGCAGACATTGCCATGACCACTGGGCGTGACCAGTGGCTGGCTGATCTGTGCGACAAGCAAGCCTCTAGCTGCGAACCCGAATGGGTGAGTGCTGAACATCCTCTGTTTTTGCTCTACACCTCGGGCTCCACCGGCAAACCCAAAGGGGTGCAACACAGCACCGGCGGTTACTTGCTGCATGCGGCATTGACCACCAAGTGGACCTTCGATTTGAAAGACAACGATGTGTTCTGGTGTACTGCCGACATCGGCTGGGTCACAGGCCACACCTACATCACCTACGGCCCCTTGGCCTTGGGCGGCACTGAAATCGTTTTTGAAGGCGTCCCCACCTACCCGGATGCAGGGCGCTTTTGGAAGATGATCCAAGACCACAAGGTCTCGATTTTTTACACCGCACCCACAGCCATTCGCTCGCTCATCAAAGCGGCTGAAGCCAACGATGCCGTGCACCCCAAGAGCTTTGACTTAACCAGCCTGCGCTTGCTGGGTTCGGTGGGCGAGCCGATCAACCCCGCGGCTTGGGAGTGGTATTACAAGCACGTGGGCGGTAGCCGCTGCCCGATCGTAGACACCTTCTGGCAAACCGAGACCGGTGGCCACATGATCACGCCGCTGCCCGGTGTGACGCCCATGGTTCCGGGCTCTTGCACCCTGCCCTTCCCTGGCATTCAAGCGGCCGTGGTGGACGAAGCGGGTCACGACATGCCTAATGGCCAGGGAGGGATCTTGGTGGTCAAGCGCCCTTGGCCATCGATGATTCGCACCATCTGGGGAGACCCCGAGCGCTTTGTCAAAAGCTACTACCCCGAAGAGTTCAAGGGCAAGTACTACCTGGCGGGCGACGGTGCCATCCGCGACGAGAAGACGGGTTACTTCACGATCACCGGACGTATCGACGATGTCTTGAACGTCTCGGGCCACCGCATGGGAACCATGGAAATTGAATCGGCCTTGGTGAGCTGCACCGAACTGGTGGCCGAAGCCGCTGTGGTGGGTCGTCCTGACGACACCACCGGTGAAGCCATCTGCGCGTTTGTGGTGTTGAAGCGCCCCCGTCCGGTGGGCGACGAAGCCAAAGCAATTGCGAAAATCTTGCGTGACCACGTTGGCAAAGAAATTGGCCCCATCGCCAAGCCAAAGGACATCCGCTTCGGTGACAACCTGCCCAAGACACGCTCCGGCAAGATCATGCGCCGCTTGCTGCGCAGCTTAGCCAAGAACGAGGCAATCACCCAAGACACCTCGACCTTGGAAAACCCGGCAATTCTTGATCAGTTGACCGACAACCACTGATGGGGTCACGCCCTGAGCGCTTTTGCCCACATCCAGCAAAAAAAACCCGCTAGTGAACTGACCCCCAATAGTTGGACGGTTTAACTAGGCTACTTTAAGGGACTGAATCCTGTATTGCACAGGACTCAGTCCCTTTAGTTTTTCCTTGATTCGATCGTGGTTGTAATACCTCATGTATTCATCCAACCCCGTCTTGAACGCCTCCACACTCTCGAACTTCTTGCCGTGGAAGTACTCCGTCTTCAAGATCCCGAAGAAGTTCTCCATCACCGCGTTGTCTAAGCAGTTGCCTTTTCTAGACATGCTTTGCTCCAACCCTCGCTCCCTGAGCTTTTGTTGGTAGCCATTCATTTGATACTGCCACCCCTGATCTGAGTGCAGCAGAGGCTTGTCTCCAGCTTTGAGCCTGCCAAATGCCTTGTTCAGCATATTCATCACCAGCCCCATCTGCGGCCTGTCCTTGACCTCATAAGACACGATCTCGCGGTTGTACAAGTCCAGAATCGGCGATAAATACACCTTCTCCCCAAGCACGTTGAACTCCGTCACGTCCGTCACCCACTTCTCATTGGGCTTGGTCGCCTCAAACTCCCGAGCCAGCGTATTGGGCGCTGAGCGCGCCATATCCCCTCGGTACGACTTGTAACGCTTGGGGCGCACCACAGACTTCAGTTTGAGCTCACCCATGAGCTTTTGGACCGTCTTGTGATTGAGCCAGCACCCCACATTGCGCAACACTAGCATGATGCGCCTGTACCCATACCGGCCCTTGTGCTGGTCGAAGATCTCCTTGATTAGCTCCTTGGCTCGTGCGTACAAATCAGGCACCTCATTGGCTCGGCTCCAGTAGTAATACGTGCTGCGAGCTATTGCCCCAGCAACCATCAAGTCCGCCAGCCTGTGTTTTTGCCTTAGCTCAGTAATTACTTGTGCTTTTTCTGAGCCGCTTGTTTCTTGCTCTGAACTAAGGCTTCTAACTTTTTTAGGTACGCGTTCTCCGCCTGCAAATACTCAACATAACGCGCTAACTCAGCTTGCGTGAGCTCGGATAAAGGCTTGGTGGGTGGCTTAAAGGGTTTCATTGGCGGTCGCTCTTTGGGCTTACGCTCCAAGGCGGCTAAGCCGCCTTGAGCATATTGTTTTTGCCACACCAATATAGACGAAGCGGCTGCAATATTGAACCGTCGGCAAGCCTCACGCAATGAGAGGCCCTCAGATTGAATTTGGTGCAATATGGCTATCTTGGATTGCGCTGTGCGTCGAAATTGGCGAGGAGCAAACCCTTTGGGGCCAAGACACTTATAGACGTCAACCCAGCTTCTCACTAGCGAACGATGAACCCTGAATTTATCTGCTGTAGCCTGAAACCCATCTAGACCAGACACATAGTGTTTGGCCACCTCAAGCTTGAATTCCTTTGTGTATTTGGACATAAAAACTGCACCTTAGTTCGTTGGACATGTATCCAACTTTTGGGGTGCAGTTCATAGGCGGGTTTTTTGATTGGTGCGCTGCTGTCCCTCAAACTGCGCCGTGTGACTCCACATACAAAGCGTACACCGAGTGGCTGCTGGTCATGTAGAGGCGGTTGCGTTTGGGACCTCCAAACGCCAGATTAGCGCAGCGTTCGGGCAGTTGGATAAAGCCAATGGCTTTGCCTTGCGGGTTGAACACCATCACACCGTCCAAGTCCTCTGACTTGCCTTTGAGCCCAAAGACCTTGCGCAAACCCATGTCTGTAGGTTCGGCTTGCAAAGCGCCGTTGCTGCCCCAACCGCACCACAAGTTGCCATCGCGGTCGACCTTGAAACCATCCAAGGCGCCTTGGTCGGCTGCATCGATGAGTTTGGTTTTGTTGGACACGCTGCCATCGGCATGCACATCAAAGCTCCAAATGCTGCGGTTGGGCGTGCCCTTCCACTCCACCACGTAGAGCTTTTTCTCGTCGGGCGAGAAGGCCAAACCATTGGGATTGACCAGCTCGGTGATTGCCGCCGTGAGCTTGCCATCGGCACCGATTCGATACACATTGGTGGTGGCTTGCTCGGGCTTGGCACGAGAGCCTTCCCACTCGCCATTGATGCCAAACACGGGGTCGGTGAACCAAATGCTGTCGTCTGACTTGACCACAATGTCGTTGGGTGCGTTCAAGCGTTTGCCTTCAAAGCTGTCGGCTAGCACGGTGATCTTGCCATTGAGTTCGGTGCGGGTGACACGGCGTGTCACCGAGTGCTCGCAGGTGACGAGGCGACCTTGGCGGTCGATCACGTTGCCATTGGCGTAGTTGGCTTTCTCGCGAAAGACGCTGGTTTTACCCGTGGCTTCATCAAACTTCATGATGCGGTTGTTGGGGATGTCGCTGAACAACAAATAGCCGCCCTTGGCGTGATAGGCCGGGCCTTCGGCCCAACGCATACCAGTGGCCACTTGTTCTACCGTGCTGCTGTAGATGCGGTACTTGGCAAAGCTAGGGTCCAAGATCTGCACCGCCGGGTCGGGGTAGCGCTGGTTGGGGCGAAAGTCAAACGACTGCGCCCCCGCAGCAGCGCTCAAGGCGGACAAGCTGCTGCCTGCGGCTAACTTAAGCCATTGACGACGTGGCGTTGACATGTTGTTTTGCATGTGTTGTCTCCTAGGATGAATTTTTTGTGACGCGGCAACCGGCCGAACGGGTTTTAAACTGCTTCGCTGACTGGGTGCCCCGCCATCAACTCCAGCGCCTTGACCAATGCCGAGTGGTCCATTTGCCCCCAACCATTGGCAGCGCAGGCCTGCATGAGTTGCGCGGCAGACGCCGTTTGTGGCAAAGACACGCCCATCGACTTCGCGCCGTTGAGGGCCAGTCCCAAATCTTTTTGATGCAGGGCAATGCGAAATCCTGGATCAAAGGTGCGCTTGATCATGCGCTCGCCATGCACCTCCAAAATTCGGCTGGCTGCAAACCCCCCCATCAAGGCCGAGCGCACTTTGGCAGGATCTGCACCTGCTTTGCTGGCAAACAGCAAGGCCTCACCCACCGCAGCGATGTTCAAAGCCACGATGATTTGATTGGCCACTTTGGTGGTTTGACCGTCGCCATTGCCGCCCACCAGGGTGATGTTTTTGCCCATCAACTCAAACAGGGGTTTGACTGTGTCAAAGGTCGTTTGTGCGCCGCCCACCATGATCGTCAGACTCGCCGCTTTGGCGCCCACTTCACCGCCTGAGACGGGCGCATCCAAATACTCGCACCCCAAGGCGTTGATTTGTTGCGCAAACTGTTTGGTCTCCATGGGCGAGATGGAGCTCATGTCCACCACGATCTTGCCGGCACTCAAGCCTTCGCTCACGCCATCTTTTCCAAACAACACACTCTGCACATCGGGTGTGTCGGGCAGCATCAAAAAGATGATGTCAGCAGCACGCGCCACATCGGCGTTGGTGGCGCACACGCTGGCGGCGCTCAGCACCGCAGGCACTTGGCTGCGGGTGCGCACAAACAAGTCGTGCTGGGCGTTGAGTAAGTGTTGTGCCATGGGCGTGCCCATGATGCCCAAGCCAATAAATCCAATTTTCATGACAAGTCCTTTGTGTTTTAAAAAATGAAGCTCTACAAAATCAGCGCACCATGCAGGGCCGCTTGTGGTCAAACTTCCAGCCGGGCATGAGGTACTGCATGGCGGTGGCGTCATCGCGTGCGCCCAAGCCGTGTTGCAAGTACAGCTGGTGCGCGGCTTGGACTTTGGACATGTCAAGCCGCACACCCAAGCCGGGCTGAGTGGGCACTTGAACATGGCCGCCAATGATTTGCAATGGCTCTTGGGTGAGGCCCTGGCCGTCTTGCCAAATCCAGTGGGTGTCGATGGCGGTGACCTTGCCCGGTGCCGCAGCCGCCACATGGGTGAACATGGCCAAAGACACATCGAAGTGGTTATTGGAGTGCGAGCCCCAGGTCAAGCCCCAGTCGCGGCAGGTTTGGGCCACGCGCACCGAGCCGGCCATGGTCCAAAAATGTGGATCGGCCAGTGGAATGTCCACGCTTTGCAGCGAGAGCGAATGCGTCAGCTGTCGCCAGTCGGTGGCCACCATGTTGGTGGCGGTGGGCAAGCCCGTGGCACGACGGAACTCGGCCATCACCTCACGTCCACTGAAGCCCTCTTCGGCACCACAGGGGTCTTCTGCATAGGCCACCACACCGTGCAGATCGCGCATCAAGCGCACCGCATCTTTGAGCCACCAGCCCCCGTTGGGGTCGAGCGTGACACGCGCAGACGGAAAACGTTCGTGCAAAGCGCGCACTGCCTCAATTTCAGCCTCGCCCGCGAGCACCCCGCCTTTGAGCTTGAAGTCATTGAATCCATATTTGGCGTGCGCTGCTTCAGCCTGGCGAACAACCGATTCGGGGGTCATGGCTTTTTCGTTACGCAATCTAAACCACGCATCGCTGGAGTCTTGCTCGCTGCGGTAAGGCAAGTCGGTGCGGGTGCGGTCACCAATGAAAAACAAATATCCCAACATCTCCACCGAGCTGCGCTGTTGGCCTTCGCCCAAGAGAGCCGCCACAGGCACATTCAGGTGCTGGCCTAACAAATCAAGGAGGGCCGACTCCACCGCGGTGACGGCATGGATGGTGGTGCGAAGGTCAAAGGTTTGCAGGCCACGCCCGCCCGCATCGCGGTCGGCGAAGCGCGCGTGCATGCGGTTGAGCACGGATTGCACCTGGCCCAGGCTTTGGCCCACCACCAGCTCAGAAGCGTCTTCTAACGTGGCGCGAATTTTTTCGCCACCGGGCACTTCGCCAATGCCAGTGCGGCCTGCGCTGTCGCTCAGGATGAGCAAGTTGCGGGTAAAGAACGCGCCGTGCGCGCCTGACAGGTTGAGCAGCATGCTGTCATGCCCGGCCACGGGGATGACGCGC
>CAIVLE010000219.1 GCA_903906635.1 uncultured Burkholderiales bacterium
CGCCCTGCAGCAAACGGTGCATGGGCACTTGACGCATCAAGTCACGGGCAATTTCTTCCCCCACGCGTCGCTGTGCGCCGGTCAGCCCAAAAGGCAGCGCCCCGAGCAATTGCTCGTGCAAGCCGCCCGCTTTGAGCGTCAAGGCCGGAGCCCGCAGTTCATCGCGCTCACGCTTGGCTTGTAATTGAGACAGTTGCTGCGCGAGCAACTCCTCGGCCTTGAGCCGTTGCCAGGCCGGGTGCGTGCGGTCCTCCAATTGGACCAAGGACACATTGGGCGCGGGATGATGCAAAAAATGCAGCGACGCCTCCAACCCCCAGCTGTGCGGGGGCAAGTGCTGTGCTGGAATGGTCTCAGTAAACGCCCCCTTGCGCCCCGCATGCACCAGGCCACTGTGCACCGCTCGCCGCAAATAGGCTTGTGCCAAACCCGCCGATGTGGGGTACACCGGCGTCAGCGCTTGGGGCAGCGGTGTGCCTGCAGCCTGAACGTGCGGGTGCATCATGGTGCGGCCCATGAAGCCCCCGCCTCGCACCTCGCCCCGGATGCGCACACGGTTGCCCACGGCCAAGGCCTTTTGTTGCACGGGGTAGAAACTAAAAAAGCGCAAGGTGCAGGTGTCAGAGCCATCGTCGACCACCACCAGCAATTGACGCCTGGGCTTGAAGGTGATTTCGCACGAGACCACCGTGGCTTCGACTTGCACCGAGTCGCCATCACGGGTGTCCGCAAGGCGTCCCAAGCGGGTCTCGTCTTCGTAGCGCAGTGGCAGGTGCAGCGCCAAATCAATGTCTCGGTCCAGCCCGAGCTTGCGCAACGCTTTTTGCGGTGCGGACATCGGGGCAGAGGCCGTCTTGGCTTGGGGTGCAGCGGCAGTTTTGGAAGCGGGTGGCATGTCGCCAGATTGTGCCCGTGCGCGACACCATCATCCGCGCATGACAAGCGCGCCGTTCCACACGCGTCACGCCATCGGCTGGCATCCAAGAGCCGTGCGAAAATTGAGGTTGTTTTCACTTGGAACGGGCCCGTCCGGCCCTCAAGCCCATGACCCAGACCTACACACTCAGCGACTTCGACTTTCACCTGCCCGAAGCCCTGATTGCCCAGCACCCCGCCCCTGAACGCAGCGCCTCTCGCTTGCTTGACGGGCGCAGCAGCCCCTTAACCGACCGCACCTTCAAAGATTTGCCCAACCTGCTGCGTGCAGGCGACTTGCTGGTCTTCAACGACACCCAAGTGGTCAAAGCGCGCTTGTTTGGCGAAAAACCGACTGGCGGCAAGCTCGAACTCTTGGTCGAGCGCGTGCTGAACCACCACGAAGTGGTGGCTCACATGAAGGTGAGCAAAAAGCCGCCTGTGGGCACTTCGCTGCAGATGGTGGGAGGCTTTGAGGCCACCTTGCTCGGGCGTTGGCCCGATGAGAACGGACAGCTGTTTCGCTTCCAGTTCAGCGACGAGCCGCACACGCTGATGCAGCAACACGGCCACATGCCGCTGCCGCCCTACATTGAGCGGCACCAAAACACCACCGATGCCCAGCACGAAACTCAAGCCGACAAAGCCCAAGACGAAGCGCGCTACCAAACGGTGTTTGCCAAGCACCCCGGTGCAGCGGCAGCACCCACCGCCGCACTGCACTTTGACCAAGGCGTGCTCGACGGCTTGGCCGCTCGCGGCATCAACACCGCCAGCGTCACCCTGCACGTAGGCGCGGGCACATTTCAACCCGTCAAGACCGAGAACTTGGCGCAACACCGCATGCACAGCGAGTGGTACAAGATTGCGCCTGAAACACTCCAAGCGCTGAGCGAATGCCGCGCGCGTGGCGGGCGGGTCGTGGCCGTGGGCACGACCACCGTGCGCACGCTCGAGAGCTGGGCGCTCACTGGCCAAACCGAGGGCGACACGCAGATCTTCATCACCCCGGGGTTTGCGTTCCGGGTGGTGGACGTGCTCATCACCAACTTCCATTTGCCCAAAAGCACGCTGTTGATGTTGGTCAGCGCTTTTGTGGGCTTTGAGCCCATGCACGCCCTGTACCGCCATGCGATTGCGCAGGGCTACCGTTTTTTCAGCTACGGCGACGCCATGCTGCTTGAGAAAAAATCTTCCTGAAAGCCCGACCATGTTGAACTTTGAAGTCCTCACCACCGACGCCCCTCGTACTGACGGGTCTCATGCGGGGACCCACGCCCGCCGCGGCCAACTCACGCTCAACCACGGCGTGGTGCAAACCCCCATCTTCATGCCTGTGGGCACCTACGGCACCGTCAAAGGGGTGATGCCACGCAGCTTGGAGGACATGGGCGCTCAAATCATTCTGGGCAACACCTTTCATTTGTGGATGCGCCCCGGTCTAGACGTGATGCACAGCTTTGGTGGCCTGCACGGCTTTGAGCGGTGGAATAAACCCATCCTCACCGACAGCGGTGGTTTTCAGGTGTGGTCACTGGGTGCCATGCGCAAGATCACCGAAGAAGGGGTGACCTTTGCGTCCCCGGTGAATGGCGACAAGCTGTTCATGTCGCCCGAGGTGAGCATGCAAATTCAGACCACCCTCAACAGCGACATCGTGATGCAGCTCGACGAGTGCACGCCTTATGAAACCAAGGGCCACCTCACCACCGAGGCAGAAGCTCGCAAGTCCATGGAGATGAGCCGTCGCTGGGCGGTGCGCAGCAAAGAGGAGTTCACGCGCTTGGAAAACCCCAACGCCTTGTTTGGCATCGTGCAAGGCGGCATGTTCCCGGGGCTGCGCCAAGAGTCGCTGGAGGCTTTGGTGGAGATGAATTTCCCAGGCTACGCCATTGGCGGCGTGAGTGTCGGTGAGCCCAAAGAGCAAATGCTAGAAATCATGGCCCACACCCCACATCGCCTGCCCGCCCACAAGCCGCGCTACTTGATGGGCGTGGGCACACCCGAAGACTTGGTGCAAGGGGTGGCAGACGGGGTGGACATGTTCGATTGCGTCATGCCCACTCGCAACGCCCGCAACGGCACGATGTTCACCCGCTTTGGAGATTTGAAAATTCGCAACGCCCGCCACAAGGCCGACCACGGTCCGCTGGACAGCACCTGCACTTGCTACACCTGCCAGGGCCACACGCGCGCAGACGGCAGCGTGAGTGGTGGCTTCAGCCGCGCGTACCTCCACCACCTGGACCGTTGCGGCGAAATGCTCGGCCCCATGCTCACCACGATCCACAACTTGCACTACTACTTGAACCTGATGCGTGAGGTGCGTGCGTCTTTGGATGTGGGCGAGTTCGCTGGGTTTCGCAAGCAGTTCGTACAGGACCGCGCGCGCGGAATTTGAGCCTCCTCATGCGTGGTAACCCTATCAATCTTTTTGCCTAGCCGGGTGTAGATTTGGTTGGCACGTTCAAAAATAATTTTCTCTATCTCACCTCATGTCCCAATCTCCAATCAACACACCTGCAATCAACAAGCCCCCTATTTACAAATCTCTCTACGCCCAAGTGCTGTTCGCCGTTGCAGTGGGCGTATTGCTGGGCCACTTCTACCCGCAGGTCGGCGCCGACATGAAGCCTTTGGGCGACGGCTTCATCAAACTCATCAAGATGATCATTGCACCCATCATCTTTTGCACGGTGGTGGTTGGCATTGCCGGCATGGAGGACATGAAGAAGGTCGGCAAAACAGGTGGACTTGCTCTGCTGTACTTTGAGGTCGTGAGCACTGTTGCCCTGATCGTCGGATTGGTGATCGTGAACTTTGTGCAACCCGGTGTGGGCATGAACGTGGATGCATCCACCCTGGACACCAAAAGCATTGCCGCTTACACAGGGCCCGGCAAGATGCAGGGCACGGTGGACTTCTTACTCAACATCATCCCGACTTCGGTGGTGGACGCATTTGCCAAAGGCGAAATCTTGCAAGTGCTCTTGTTCTCTGTGCTGTTTGGCTTTGCCTTGCACAAGTTCGGTGGGCGCGGCACCCTGGTGTTTGACTTGATCGAGAAGATCTCCCACGTGCTGTTTGACATCGTGGGCATCATCATGAAAATCGCGCCCATTGGTGCTTTTGGTGCCATGGCCTTCACCATTGGCAAATATGGCATCAGCTCGTTGTTCTCTTTGGGCAAGCTGATGGGCACTTTCTATTTGACGTGTTTGATTTTTGTCTTTGTCGTGCTTGGCATCATCAGCAAGCTGCATGGCTTTAGCGTGTGGAAATTCGTCAAATACATCAAAGAAGAGCTGCTCATCGTGCTGGGCACCTCGTCCTCCGAATCGGTGTTGCCCCGCATGATGGAGAAACTAGAAAAGGCTGGGGCTCGCAAATCGGTGGTGGGCTTGGTGATCCCAACAGGCTACTCCTTCAACTTAGATGGCACCTCCATCTACCTGACCATGGCTGCGGTCTTCATCGCTCAAGCCACGGACACCCCCATGACCTTGATGCAACAAATCACCTTGCTGGCCGTCTTGCTGTTGACGTCCAAGGGTGCAGCAGGCATCACAGGCAGCGGCTTCATTGTGCTGGCGGCCACCTTGTCAGCCGTAGGCGGTGTGCCCGTTGCAGGATTGGCGCTCATTTTGGGCATCGACCGCTTCATGTCCGAAGCGCGCGCTTTGACCAACTTGGTGGGCAACGGCGTGGCGACCTTGGTGGTGGCCAAATGGACCGGCGACTTGGACATGGAGAAGCTGCAAACGGCCTTGAACGCGCCACAAGACTGAGCCTGATCGGGTCCAACTCAGGAGCCTGTGCCGCCTTTGTGCGGCGCAGGCTTTTTTTCTCTCAAGCCTCCGTGGTGAACACGGTCAGCACGCCCGTGTAGCCATAGAGGTTTTGGTGGGCAATTTCGCCGCCGGCAAAAAAACCAACCAGCGGCACATCACCCAAGGCACGGCGCACCAGGTGCAGCTCGGCACTCGCCCCCCCAAAGTGCGGCCCGCCTCGGCCTGCACAACTGACGTAAATGGCCCCCGCCATGCGGCGAGCTGGGTGTGGCGCGCAGGAGGTGTCTGCACTGAGCACACCGGCGAGCTCCGCCGTCATCTCCTCGGGCTCCAGCGCTTCGCGAATTTCAGCGCCAATGCGCATCAAATCCGCGCGTGCAGCGGCCACGTTGCGTTCGCAAAACGTCAGGCGCATGCCCACTTCCAAGGGTTGGGCCACAGCCACGGCTCGCTGGGCAGGGTCTAGGCCAATGATGTGGCGCACCAGCACCGCTTCGTCGAACTCGCCCGTGCGCTTGATGGCGCTATCTTGTGCCGAGGTCAAGCCCACCAACGTCGCGCGCACTTTGCTCAGGGCGTGCTGGCGTTGCGCCAGGTCGATGTGCAGATCACGCACCAACACATCCAGTGCCGCTTCGTCGTCCAAGGTCAGCGCCACGTGGTGGTCCACCGAGGTGATGGTGTGCACCGGGCCAATCGGCACACAACCTTGCGTGACACGAGACACCATGGCCACATCAGCATCAAAGGCAACACCACTCAAGCCGCCAGAAAACACCCCATCGGCCTTGCCCTGACCTGCCATGTTGCCGTCGCCTCGCCGAGCAAACTGCACCACCTGCTGACGGCTTGATGCCAAGCCGCCAAACACATGGCCACTGACGGTGCGTTGCGCCAGCTCGGCGATCAGCTCGGGCACATCGGGCGTTTGGGCGTCGGCATGCAGCAGCGCCGTGTGGGGCACAAAGTGGCTGCCACCTTGTCCGCCTTGCGCGAGCGGCGCCACCCCACTGAAGACGCGGTAGTGCTCAGGCGAGATGTCGCACAGCATGACGCTCAGCGCGGGCTCATCAAAGTACTCCACGTTGTTGGCCGCCACCCCCACGCCCACCGTGCCTGCCCAGTCGGTGACCTCGGGCAGCTCGGCACTCAAATGGTCCAACAACTCCTGGGCGTGCGGCGCGTAATGGTCGGTGATGTAGAGCAATCCCAGAGGCGGCGCACTGGCGTACTCCGGCAAGGCCATGTGGGCGCGCAACTGCGCCAGCACCAAACCCGCAGCCATGCGCCATTGCGGGTGGGTGGCATGGCCATAGGGAAACAACTTCATCGCTTGGGCTTGGCAGAGGACTTGGCAGAAGACTTGGCCGGTGATGTCTTACGCGCAGCCGATGGACGGCTTGTGGGCGTGCTGGCCTTTTTGGCAGCAGGCTTGGGCGCCTTGCTGCGAGTGGCTGGGGTCGTGGCCGGGGATTGCGTGTGCGCGTTGGCGCGATGCGCCATGTCGTGCATGGCATGGGTAGCGATGTGTTGAAACTGCTCGGTCAATGCGCCCCACCAGTGGGCGGGGTCGACACCAGCTGTGGCTGTGTTGGCGCCTTCTTTGCCAGCTTGGGTGGCCTTGGGGGCGTTGGCAGCTTTGGCCTTGGAGGGCTCGCTGGGCGCGGGGTCCTGGGGCTGTGGCTGCGGCTGCGGCTGCGGCTGCGGCTCGGGGGCTTGCTCAGGGTGAGTGAATGTGTACTTGGGCTCAGGCTTGGCCTCCTCTTGGGGCTTGACCTTGAGCGACTCAGCCAAGTCTTGGAAGCTCATGTTCATGCCCTTTAAGGTGGCCAAGGTCATGCGTTGCACCTCCAAGGCTTGGATGGTGGCACCCACCGCCTTGGCGTTTTGTTCGAGCCAAAAGTGCACGGTTTTCAGCTCTTGAATGCGCTTGTCCAACTCCTCAGGGTCTAGCGTAGGAGCCACCCAGCCCGGGGCAGCTTGGGCACCGCTGCCTGCACCGGGCGTGAGATTTTTCAAAAAATCAAAGCCCGGTACGAACTTGGTGAAGTCAAAACCACTGGGGTTACTCATGCGTCTCTCCTTAGGGCTAGTGTGTGCTTAGATTAAACCAAAGCCCAGCGGACACCAAACTGACAGCTCAGTGCTTGTGTTCGCCGTGGCCCATGTCCATGCTTTGGCCGGTTGTGGGCATTTGCGCGCTCACCGGCACCTTCACTTCAAGATTGGTTTTGACGCCTTTGGCATCTTGGAACACCAAGATCAGGGGCACGCTGGTGTCTTTGGTCAACGGAGCTTTGAGGTCCATCAACATCACATGAAAGCTGCCGGGCTTGAGCTCCACGGATTTGCCAGCCGGCAAATCCAAGCCATTGGGCAAGGCAGCCATCTTCATCACGTCTTTGTCCATTTTCATTTCATGGATCTCCGCCACCCCTGCAGCAGGCGTGCTCACGCCCACCAACTTGACGCTGTCTTTGGCCGTGAGTTTCATGAAGGCCCCGGTGGCTTTTTGGCCAGGCACGGTGGCCCTTGCCCAAGCCTCGGAGACCGTGACGTTTTGTGCCAAGACGCTGACGGCGCAGGCTGCGCTCAATGCGGCGGCGAGAAGGTGTTTAGAAAGCTTCATGCAAACTCCTGAGGGTTAATGTTGATGTTCATGTGCCATGGGGGCTGTGACGTCCAGCAAAGCTGCGGGCCACTTCATGCCTCGGGTAGAGGTACCGATTGCGGGAACCTCTGACCAGTCATTTTGACCGTTCTCACAGGTCTGCAAGACCTTGACCCACAAAGGCCCGGCTTGGTCTGGCAAGCGGCCCATGAAGGCGAACTCGTCAAAGTACGCATCGGGCAATGCCGCGTCTTTGCTGGCAGCGCTCCAGCGCAACTCCACCACATCCTCGGTGATGGTTTTACCGTGGCTGTTGTAGGGCTGCGCCAGTGGGGACTTGCGCAAGGCAAGCGTCCAGCCAGCTTTGGGTTGGGGCTTGGCGCCTTGAAACCCAGCGGGCACTTGCACCACCAAGCCGGTGGTGGCGCTGCCGTTGCAGCCATGCCCCACGCGCAGCGTGGCTTTGTAATAACTGCCCGCAACAGCTTGTGGTTCAGTCAACACCACATGGGCGTGAGCGAAGGTCAGGCTGGCCGCAAACGCCAAGCCCAAACTCATGCGTGAGAGTGAAATAGTCATCGCTCGATCTTTCTTAGGTATTTGTTCAGAAGTTGTATTTCAAGTTACCGACAAAGGTGCGCTGTGGGAACGGGTGGTAGAGAAAATAGTTGCGGTTGGTGAGGTTGTCGATGCCAGCCGATGCCACCCAGTTTTTGTCAATCTTGTAGCGCGCCTTCACATCGAACACGGTGTAGCCCGCAAAACCGAGGTAGGTGTTGGCATTGACGTCATTGTTGTCAATGGAGGAGTAAAACTGGCGCTGGTAGCTGCCCCCCAAGGTGATCGAGAAGTTGTCTTGGGGCCGGTAGGTGGCCACAAA
>CAIVLE010000220.1 GCA_903906635.1 uncultured Burkholderiales bacterium
GCCACTTTGGCACTACCTTCTTTAACCCAGCTGGCGGTGGTGACCCCATCATGTACCAGCACATCTTCTGGTTCTTTGGACACCCTGAGGTGTACATCATGATCTTGCCGGCATTTGGCATCATCAGCCACATCGTGCCTGCGTTTGCACGCAAGAAGCTCTTCGGTTACGCCTCGATGGTGTACGCCACTTCTTCGATCGCCATCTTGTCGTTCATCGTGTGGGCGCACCACATGTACGCCACAGGCATGCCCGTGACTGGTCAGTTGTTCTTCATGTACGCCACGATGTTGATCTCTGTGCCCACCGGTGTGAAGGTGTTCAACTGGATTGCCACCATGTGGAAGGGTTCGATGACTTTCGAAACCCCCATGTTGTTCGCCGTAGGCTTTATCTTCGTGTTCACCATGGGTGGCTTCACGGGCTTGATTTTGTCGATGGCCCCGATTGACACCCAAGTGCAAGACACTTATTACGTGGTGGCTCACTTCCACTATGTGTTGGTGGCGGGTTCGCTATTTGCCATGTTTGCCGGCTTTTATTTCTGGTGCCCCAAGTGGACTGGTGTGATGTACAACGAGACACGCGGCAAAATCCACTTCTGGTGGACCCTGATCTCTTTCAACGTCACTTTCTTCCCAATGCACTTTTTGGGTTTGGCCGGTATGCCTCGTCGTTATGCCGACTACCCCATGCAGTTTGCCGATTTCAATGCATTGGCTTCTGTGGGTGCGTTCTTCTTCGGTTTTGCCCAGGTCTTCTTCTTCTTGTTTGTCGTGTTGCCCGCCATGCGTGGTCACGGCGAAAAAGCCAGTGCCAAGCCTTGGGAGGCCGCAGAAGGCTTGGAGTGGGAAGTGGCTTCGCCCGCCCCGTTCCATACCTTTGAGACGCCTCCTAAGCTGGACGCTAGCGCAACCCGCGTGATTGGTTAAAGCAGATGACGCCTGAACAACGCAAGCAAAACCTCCGTCTGGGCCTGATTTTGGCCTCGGTGGCGGTGGTTTTCTTTGTGGGTTTTTTCATCAAAGTCATTCTGCTCAACCGCTGATTGCCCAAGGTGAACATGCGCAACAACCTCCTCATGCTGAGAAAGCTGCTCATCGTGGCAGCTGGCATGTTTGCGTTTGGCTATGCGCTGGTGCCGATGTACAAAGCGATTTGCGAGTTCACAGGCATCAACATCTTGGCCTTGGGGGAGCGTGAGATTCCTGGAACTGGCAGTGCCCGCGCCAAGCTCACCAACAGCCAAGTCGACATGTCACGCACCATCACAGTCGAGTTTGATGCCAACGCTCGTGGGCCATGGCTGTTCAAGCCCGCGCAAAGTTCGCTGCAAGTGCATCCGGGTGAAATGACCACGGTGATGTACGAGTTTCAAAACGTACAAGACCGTGTGATGTCAGCCCAAGCCATCCCCAGCTATGCACCGCGCCAAGCCGCTGCGCATTTCAACAAGCTGGAGTGTTTTTGTTTCAATCAGTACACCTTGGCCCCTGGTGAGAAAAAACAGTGGCCAGTGGTGTTTGTGATCGATCCCAAGCTGTCCAAGAACGTGACCACCATCACGCTGTCGTACACCTTCTTTGAAGTGGGCTCTAAGACGCCTGCAGCCCCAACCGCTGCGGTCGATGTGCCTCACAAAGGAGTCGGTGCATGAGCCGCAAGTCGTCATTGATGCGCTCGGTCACTGCGGTGGCCTGGTCGTTTTTGGGAATTCGCAAAAGCAGCGAATTCCAACAAGATATTGAAAAGATCTCCCCCTTGCACATTTTGGGCGTCGGGTTGGTCGCAGGTTTGTTATTTGTGGTCGGGTTGATCGTCTTGGTCAACCTGGTCGTCGCGAAATAAAGAAGGAGTGGAAATGAGTAGCACCGCACATGGCGCAACGCCCTATTACTACGTGCCCCATGCGTCACGTCATCCCGCGATGGCGGCGTTGGGTTTGTTTTTTGTCATCCTTGGCGCAGGTCAATGGGTCAATGGCGCAGACTGGGGCAAGTACTCCTTGTTCTTTGGCCTGGTCTTTTGGTTGGGTGTCTTGTACCAGTGGTTTGGTGACGCGATTTCCGAGAGCCAGAGCGGACAGTACGGACACAAAATTGATTTGTCTTATCGTTGGAGCATGAGCTGGTTCATCTTCTCTGAGGTGATGTTCTTTGGTGCCTTTTTCTCTGCCTTGTGGTGGGCCCGTTCGCATTCGGTGCCTGCGCTGGGGAGCTTGGACAATGCACTGCTGTGGCCCGACTTCAAAGCCGTTTGGCCGACCATGGCGGCAGGTGCGACGGCATCTCCGGCTGGCATCATCGAGCCATTCCAGACCATGACGCCATTTTGGCTGCCCACCATCAACACGGCTTTGTTGTTGAGCTCAGGCGTGACTTTGACCGTTGCTCACCATGCATTGCGTGAGAACGACCGTTCAACCACCATCAAGTTCATGTGGTTGACCGTCTTGCTGGGTGTGGTGTTCTTGTTGGTGCAAGGTTACGAGTACTACCATGCTTACCACGAGATGAACCTCAAACTCAGCTCTGGCGTTTACGGTTCAACCTTTTTCATGCTGACAGGCTTTCATGGCTTTCACGTGTTCTTGGGTATGTTGATGTTGTTGGTCATCACTTTGCGTTTGCAAAAAGGCCACTTCACGGCAGACAAGCATTTCGGTTTTGAAGGTGCCGCATGGTATTGGCACTTTGTGGACGTGGTGTGGTTGGGTCTGTACATCTTGGTGTACTGGATGTAAACAGCTTCTTGTCATAGCAAAGGCCGCCTGTGCGGCCTTTGTTGTTTTGGCCTACTTATTGGCCGGGGGCAATGCCGGTGGGTTGGATGTAACCCAGCTTCCAGCCTATCAAAATACAAAGAAACAACAAGATCGAGAATCCGACCCGCATCGCCAAGGCTTTGACCATCTTGTTCGATTTGGGTTGGCCATTGCGGCCATCACGCATCATGAAGATCAGAGCCGAGATCAGGCTCCCCAAAATAGCCACAAAGGCAATTGCAACAATGAATTTCATACGCACGATTATCGCCATGCTGCGCGAGCGCCATGTGATATTGGTGACGCTCGCCATGTGTGTGGGGGTTGCTTTGACGGTGCGCTTGGGCCTTTGGCAAGTTTCACGTGCCGAGGAAAAGCAAACCCGACATGACGCCATTCAAGCCCAAATGGACAAGCCCGTGCTGGACACGGCGCAATTGCTTGAACAACCCGATCAATTTCAGCAACTGCATCGGCGCGTCAGCTTGCTTGGGTTTTGGTTACCTGAGCACACCGTGTGTTTGGACAATCGCCCCATGAATGGCCGCACGGGGTTTTGGGTCCTCACTCCGCTGGCCTTGGATGGTGACCATTGGGTGCTGGTGCAACGTGGTTGGGTACCGCGTCATCAACAAGATCGCACCTTGCTGGCGCCCATAGAGACGCCGCAAGGCGTGGTTCATCTGCAAGGACGCATCGCTTTGCCGCCTTCGGACCTGTTGCATTTGGGTTTTGGTGAGGCAACACCAGCGCCCGAATCAGGGGTAAGCGCAATTCGGCAAAATCTAGACTTGGCGCAGTACACCAAGTCCCTCCATGGCAAGGTCATGGCGGTGGTGCTCCAAACAGACCCGGCTTCTGACGGTGTGCTGAGAGAGTGGCCTGAAATTTCTGCGGGTGTTGAAAAACACCTGGCTTATGCCTTCCAATGGTTTGCTCTGGCTGCATTGCAGTTGGGCCTTTACCTCTGGTTTCAATGGATCAAACCTTACCGCTATGTCCGACACACAACGCCCTGAATCTGACCACCCCTTGGGCTTGACGGTGTACGACTTGCCATCCCCCCAAGATGTGGCCCAAGCCGATGCCAAGCGCACGGCGATGGGACGCTTGCGCATGGTGATTGTTTTGCTGGTGTGTGCGGCACCCGTGCTGGCCTCGTATTTCACCTATTACGTGGTGCGCCCGCAAGGGCGGCGTAATTTTGGCGAGTTGATTGAGCCCACCCGCGCGCTGCCTGCCGTTACCGCACACACCTTGACCGGCGAGTCTGTGGCCTTGCCTGATCTCAAAGGGCAGTGGCTGTTGATCAGCGTCTCAGGCGGCGCCTGCGCGCAGGACTGCCAAACCAATCTGTACTTGCAGCGGCAAGTGCTCACTGGGCTGGGCAAAGATCGCCCCCGTACAGAGTGGGTGTGGTTGATCGATGACGAAGTGCCGGTGCCAGCTGAGTTGTTGCCAGGTCTCAAAGAAGCCACGGTGCTGCGTGTGAACGCTGCAGCATTGCAACAGTGGTTGGCGCCAGCGAGTGGGCAAGCGCTGTCGGATCATTTGTATGTGGTGGATCCCCATGGGCAATGGATGATGCGTTTTCCGCCCAAGCTGTCAACTGACGGCGCGCTCAAAGCCAAGCGTGACATCGAGCGGTTGTTGCGTGCAGCCGCTTCCTGGGACGAAGCTGGACGCTGACATGCAACTTGAGAGTTTGTACAACTTTGGTCCCGTGCTGCACTTGTTGGTGATGGGGGCCTTGGTGGCCATGTTGCCTCTGTGTTGGGTGTGGCTGCGCAACCCTCGTGCGTCAACGACACACCGTGTGCGGTTGCTCACGGTGATCACGTTGTTTGTGACCTTTGACTTGGTGCTGTTTGGTGCCTTCACCCGCTTGACCGATTCAGGTTTAGGTTGCCCGGATTGGCCGGGTTGCTACGGCCACGCCAGCCCGGTGGGCGCGCAAGCGGCGATTGAATTGGCCCAAAGCCAAATGCCCACAGGACCTGTCACCCACACCAAGGCTTGGATTGAAATGGTTCACCGTTACATGGCCATGGCTGTGGGTGGGCTGATCCTCACTTTGACGGCATTTGCCTGGGTGCGACGCCTGCGTGGTGATGAGCGCGCTCAGGTGGTGCTGCCGACGCTGACCTTGGTATGGGTGTGTTTGCAAGGTGCGTTTGGAGCGCTCACGGTCACCATGAAGTTGTTTCCCTTGGTGGTGACCTTGCACCTCTTGGGCGGGCTGGTGTTGCTGGCCTTGTTGACCTTGCAAGTGCAGCGTCTTCGACTGTCTACGGGCGAGTTCACGCGTGTCGCTATTGGGGTCTCATTGCGTGTTGGGTTGGTTGTAGGTTTGGTTTTGCTGCTGGTGCAAGTACTCATGGGCGGTTGGGTCAGTACCAACTACGCGGTGTTGGCTTGCAACACCTTTCCCCAATGTCAAAACAGTTGGTGGCCTTTGATGGACTTTGCCCAGGGCTTCACACTTTGGCGACCCTTGGGATTGGATGCCCATGGCCAAGTCTTGCGCTTTGAGTCCCTCACAGCCATTCACTACGCCCATCGATTGGCGGCCTATGTGGTGCTGACCTATGTGGCTGGGTTGGCTTGGCGTTTGGGTCGCGTCTCTGCACTGCGTGCCTCAGCAGCTGGCTTGTGGGCCTTGCTGTGCCTGCAACTGTTGACGGGCTTGTCCAACGTGGTGTTGGACTGGCCTTTGTTGGCGGCTGTGCTGCACACAGGCGGTGCTGCGGCCCTGTTGGTTGTGCTGGTAGGTTTGTTGGCGGGAACGCGTGCCACGCGTGACGCTTTGAATTGATGTTGTGAGTTTTATGCCATGAGCGATGTTCGTCCCACCCTCTCCCGCTGGCGTCAGTTCAATGCGCTGACCAAACCCCGCGTGATTCAACTCATCGTCTTTTGCGCTCTGATCGGGATGGTGCTGGCCGTTCCTGGCCTGCCCTCATGGGCGGATGTCAAGTTGGCTGCCTTGGCTTGTTTGGGCATTTGGTTTGTGTCTGGGGCGGCCGCTGCGTTCAACTGTTTGGTTGAAAAAGGCATCGATTCGCGCATGAAGCGCACCGCTTGGCGTCCTACCGCCAAAGGAGAGTTGAGTGACCGCGACACCTTGATGTTTTCTAGCATCATGTGTGCGATCGGTTCGTGGATTTTGTATGTCTGGGTCAACCCTCTCACCATGTGGCTCACCTTTGCCACCTTTGTGGGTTATGCCGTGGTCTACACAGTGATCTTGAAGCCCTTGACGCCGCAAAACATCGTCATCGGCGGAGCCTCGGGCGCCATGCCGCCCGTGCTCGGTTGGGCGGCCATGACTGGTGATGTGGGTCCCGAGGCGCTGATTCTTTTCTTGATCATCTTCTTGTGGACTCCACCGCATTTTTGGGCCTTGGCTCTTTACCGTGTCGAGGACTACCGCAAATCGGGTTTGCCCATGTTGCCCGTCACGCACGGCAACGCGTTCACGCGTTTGCAAATCGTTCTCTACACCTGGGTCTTGTTTGCTGCGTGTTTGATGCCTTTCATCTACCGCATGAGCGGTTGGGTGTACTTGGTCGGAGCTGTGATTCTGAGTGTTGGCTTTTGCGCTTATGGCTGGGCCTTGTGGCGCAATTATTCCGATGCCTTGGCGCGAAAAACTTTTCGCTTCTCACTCATTCATTTGAGCCTGCTGTTTGCCGTGCTTTTGATCGACCATTACCTGTGATGACCATGCTCACCCGACGGATTTTTTGGATTGTTTGCGCCATTTTCTTGAGTGCCACTTGGGTGGCATGTAGTCCTGACAAGCCCAGCTTCAAAGCGATTGACATCACGGGCGCTGACTATGCGCGAGGATTCACTCTGAGCGATCACCAGGGTCAAACCCGTAGCTTGTCAGACTTCAAAGGCAAGGTGGTGGTGGTGTTCTTTGGTTACACCCAGTGCCCAGATGTGTGTCCGACCACCCTGAGCGAGTTGGCCGAGGTCAAGCGCTTGCTAGGCTCCCAGGGCGACAAACTGCAAGGCGTGTTCGTCACAGTAGACCCCGCGCGCGACACCCCAGAGATGCTCAAGGCCTACATGGCTAATTTTGATCCGAGCTTTGTGGCCTTCATACCCACGCCAGAGCAGTTGGCAGTGGTGGCCAAAGATTACAAGGTCTATTACAAAAAGGTCGATGGCAAAACAGCCACCAGCTACACCATGGACCACTCTGCCGGCAGCTACGTGTACGACCCCCAAGGAAACTTGCGTCTATTTAGCCGCTATGGCAACGGGCCACAGGCTTTGGTGCAAGACATTCAGACCTTGTTGAAATGAAAAAGGCCGCTAAATGGTCTGACACCAAGAAGCGGCCTAGGGTGATGCTGCGCGTGGCTTCAAGCGAATTGGGCCAAAGCCACTTTCATTTTTTTCATGGCTGCCACCTCAATTTGACGAATGCGTTCGGCGCTCACACCAAACTCGGCAGCCAATTCATGCAGTGTCATTCCACCTGAACCGTTGTCTTCGACTTTCAACCAGCGTTCTTCCACAATCCGACGGCTGCGTTCGTCCAGCACATTCAGTGCGGCCGCAATGCCATCAGACGCCAGCACATCACGTTGGTGTGCAGCAATCATGGCGGTGGGTTCGTGATTGGCATCGGTCAGATAGGTGATTGGGCCAAACGCGTCTTCGTTCTCATCACTGGAGGTGGGATCGAGCAACACATCGCCGCCAGCCATGCGCATTTCCATCTCCACCACCTCTTCGGCTTTGACGTTGAGTTTGTGCGCCACAGCCTCCACCTCTTGAGGGTTCAAGGTGTTGCGATGGGTGTCGCTGTCCATCACCGAAGCATCAGCCTTAAAGCCTTGCTTCATGGAACGCAAATTGAAAAACAATTTGCGCTGTGCCTTGGTGGTGGCCACTTTGACCATGCGCCAGTTTTTGAGGATGTACTCGTGAATCTCGGCCTTGATCCAATGCATGGCATAGCTCACCAAGCGCACGCCTTGGTCCGGATCGAAGCGTTTGACGGCTTTCATCAAACCCACATTGCCCTCTTGAATCAAGTCGGCGTGGGGCAGTCCATAGCCCAAATACTGACGCGACACGGAGACCACCAAGCGCAGGTGAGAAAGCACCAATTTTCCGGCGGCTTCCAAGTCGTTGTTGTCGCGTAATTTGCGAGCGAACTCTTGCTCTTGTTCAAGCGTGAGCATGGGCAAGCGGTTGGCTGCCGAGATGTAGGCATCCAAGTTCCCAAGCGGGGGGACCAGCGACCAAGGGTTCGCGACGGTCAGTGCCGAGTGTGTGAGAGTTGTCATGTGTAGCCCTTTCGGTTACCAATAGGCGAATATTAGCACTCTTCGGGCGGGAGTGCCAAATTACCGCGGGTTTACCCTTTGCGTCCCCGTGGGAAGCACCTTCAGAGTCCATGCCCAGCCAACGGGGGGGGGGCAGGCAAGGCCGCCGGTCGCTTCAGAGACAACCGCGTCTACCCATCATTTTTTCAAAGGGAAAATCAGCCCCCATTCCGTGTTTCACTCTGAGGAGTCATCTGTATGTCCCAAGCCACCAACACGCTGGTTTTCCCCACCACCCCCGATACCGTTTTGCCTCTGGTCCTGGAGGTCATGAACCGCACGCCTGATCCGCGTCTGCGTCAACTGCTGTGCTCTCTTAGCACCCACATGCACCAGTTTGTGATCGAGAACCAGGTCACTGAAAAAGAATTTGAACGCGCAGTCAAGTTCTTGGTGGGCATTGGCCAAGAGACGGGAGAAACCAAAAACGAAGTCATCTTGGCGTTTGACTTGTTTGGTGTGTCCACCCTGGTAGCCATGCTCAACAACCCCCCAGGTCAGCAGGACGAGTCGTCCAAAGCCGGTTTGTTGGGACCTTTTTGGCGAGCCAATGCACCGGTGTGCCAACCGGGCGACAACATCGTGCGTTCCGAGACGCCGGGCATCACCATGGAAGTGCGCGGTGTGGTCTACGACGCCCAAGGCAAACCTTTGCCCAACGCCAAGGTTGACGTGTGGCAAGCCTCGCCCGTGGGCTTGTACGAAAACCAAGATCCGAACCAAGCCGACATGAATCTGCGCGGGCTATTCACGACCGACGCGCAAGGGGCTTACTTCATGCGCACCGTGTGCCCGTCGGGCTACCCCGTACCCACCGATGGGCCGTGTGGGGAGCTGCTCGATGCGCAGTTGCGCCACCCCAACCGTCCGGCGCATTTGCACTTCATGATCTCAAGCCCCGGCCACAAGGTGTTGATCACCCAGGTGTTTGCCGACGACGACGTCAACTTAACCAGCGACCCAGTATTTGGCGTCACTGCCCCCTTGGTGGGTCACTTTGAAAAACACACCGTGCAGGGTCAAACCGTGGCTTACCTCACGCAAGACTTCCACTTGGTGCCCGGCGAGATGGTGTTCCCACACCCACCGATTCCTTGAGCGGTGGCGCACCGTCTCAATCCAGCCGTTCACTTTCATCTATAAATTCTCATGACCACCACTTTTGAACCCACCGAGTCTCTCGCCGGCCGTGTTGCCGTCATCACAGGCGGCACTGGAGGCATTGGCCTGGCCACCGCACGCCGCTTGGCCAAGCTGGGTGCGCGCTGCGTGCTGCTCTACAACAGCGCGCCAGCTGAGGTGGCCGCCGCCCATGCGGCCTCGCTCCCCGGCACGGGCCATCTGGCGTTCCAGGCTCAAGTCACCGACAGCGCCGCCCTCAAAGCTGTGGCCGAACAAATAGGTGCCCAGTGTGGTGCCGTGCACATCTTGGTCAACAGCGCGGGGTACACCAAAGCCGTGCCTGCTGGCGACTTGGAGGCTCTGAGCGACGAGCTGATCGACGATATTTTGAAGGTCAACTTTCGTGGTGTCATTGCCACCATCCGCGCTTTCATGCCTTTGCTTAAGCAGTCGCAAGACGGCTTGATTGTCAACATCTCCTCCATCGCAGGTTTCACCGGCACGGGCAGCAACTTGGCCTATGTGGCCGCCAAAGCCAGCATCGACGTGGTGGGTGACGCCTTGGCCAAAGCCTTTGCGCCCCATGTGAGGGTCATCTCAGTCTCGCCCGGAGTGGTTGATTCGAGTTTTGTGCCTGGGCGCGGTGCCGACTTCAATGACAAAGCCGCCGCCACCATTCCGCTGCGCCGCATTGGCACGGTCGATGACGTGGCCGCTGCCGTGCAAGCCTGCGCCACCACACTGCGTTATGTCACCGGCACCCGCTTGGTGGTCGACGGTGGTCGTCACCTTTGATTGAAAGAACTCTCATGGCTTCTAAGACATTTCTGACCTGTGCCGTCACCGGCAACATCACCACCCCGGACCAAACCCCGCACCTTCCCATCACGCCCACGCAAATAGCCAACGAGTGTTTGGCTGCAGCCGAGGCGGGTGCAGCCGCTGTACATATCCATGTGCGTGACCCGCAAACTGGCAAACCGTCTATGGAGGTGGAGCTTTACCGAGAAGTGATGGACCAGGTGCGTCGCGGTAACCCTGAACTCATCATCAACCTCACCACCGGGCCCGGCGGGCGCTTCATTCCCAGCCACGACGACCCGCGTGTGGCCGCGCCGGGCTCCACCTTGGTGCAACCCGAAAAGCGCGTCGAGCATGTGCGCGTGCTGCGTCCTGACATTTGCTCGCTTGACCTCAACACCATGAACTCCGGGCCCGATGTGGTCATCAACACCCCCCGCAACGTACGCATCATGGCCAAGATCATGCGCGAGGCTGGTGTCAAACCGGAGCTGGAAATTTTTGACTCTGGCGACATCCACCTCGCGCGCGACCTGATCGCCGATGGCACCTTGGAGGGCCCCGGCATGTGGACCTTTGTGACGGGCGTGAAGTACGGTTTTTCGTCTTCGCCCGAGACCTTGATGTACGCCCGCAGCCTGTTGCCTGCAGGCGCCATTTGGTCAGCCTTTGGCATTGGACGCTTTGAATTTCCTTATGTCGCCTTGGCCTATCTCAACGGAGGTCATGTGCGGGTGGGCATGGAGGACAACATTTACTTGGAGAAAGGCGTGTTGGCCAAGAGCAATGCTGAGTTAGTGCTCAAAGCCAAACGCATCGTGCAAGACTTGGGTGGCGAACTGGCCAACCCACGCGAAGCGCGTGCCATGCTGAACCTGCCCGCGCGTGCCTGAGTGACTGAAAGAGACAAAATGACGATTGATAAAACTCCCCTGCACGCCGTGCGCGTGAACACCAAGGTCACGGCCATTGCCGACTTGGTCACCAGCCTCGAGGTGCAAGCTCCGCCGGCATTGCAAGCGGGCCAAGCCTTGGTGCGTGTGCGCAGTGCGGGGGTTAACCCCAGCGATGTGAAAGCCGCCATTGGCATCATGCCCCAGGCGGTGTTTCCGCGCTCGCCTGGGCGCGACTACGCCGGTGTCGTGGTGGACGGGCCCAGTGCTTGGGTGGGCAAAGAAGTTTGGGGCTCGGGGGGCGATTTGGGCATCACCCGAGACGGCTCGCACGCGGGCTGGTTGGTTTTGCCCGAAGCCGCCTTGCGCGAAAAACCCAGTCGTTTGAGTTTTGATCAGGCAGGCTCTGTCGGCGTGCCCTTTGTCACCGCCTACGAGGGATTTCGCCGCAGCGGCATGCCCCAAGCTGGCCAGACCGTGGTGGTGATGGGGGCCAACGGCAAAGTGGGGCAAGCCGCGGTGCAATTGGCCGCACAAGCGGGCGCTCAAGTGATTGCGGTGCGTCGCCAAGCAGGCCCTTGGCAGGGCCCCTCTGGCCCGGGCGTTCACAGCATCGACGCGCGCAGCGAAGACGTGGCTGCGCGCATTCGCGAGTTGAGCAACGGCAAAGGCGCGCACATTGTCTTTAACACCATGGGCAGCCCTTACTTTGAAGCCGCCAACAAAGCCATGGCCAAAGGAGCCACGCAAATTTTCATCTCCACCCTGGAGCGTCCGGTGCCGTTTGACATCTTCACCTTTTATCGTGGCATGCACACATATGTGGGCATTGACACGTTGGCCCTTGATTGCGTACAAACTAACGAACGCATGGAAGGCATGCGCGCTGGTTTTGATGCGGGCACCTTGCATCCTTTTGAGGTCCAGGCCGACGCCGTGTTTGGTCTAGACCAAGCCCTGGATGTTTACCGCGAAGTATTGGCAGGTGCCACCCGTCGCATCGTGTTCAACCCCTGATTCACCCAGAGCCTGCCATGAACCTGACTCGCATTGACCAAGCGCCCGAATACGTCGCCCCCAATCACGACAACATGCAGTGCCTGCGTCTGCAAGGCCATGAGGCCGGCCCTGCGGTGCAGCTGTGGATGGGCATGTCCGTGTTGCAACCGGGCGGCCAAACTGCCTTGAACCCGTCCCCCATTGAAAAACACTACGTGGTGTTGGAAGGCTCACTCACCGTGGTGAGCGAACTCGACGGCGTGCAAACCCGTCACATCTTGAACCGCTTTGATTCGTGTCGTTTTGCCCCCGGTGAGAGTCGCCAAATCATCAACCACACCCAAGATGTGGCGCGTATCTTGTTGGCCATGCCGTTTGAGCCGCCCTCGGCTTGATGCTGGCTCTTGCCTGTGATATTTGAGCTTTTAGAAAATACCCGGAGACCTTCATGACCGCTTCCCACATCTCTCGCCGCCAAGCGCTGCAACTGGCCGCTGCGGGTCTGTCCTCACTCTCTCTAGGGGCACAGGCACAAGCCGGGGACTGGCCCAAGGCCAAGGCCATCACTTTTGTGGTGCCCTTCACTGCGGGCAGCGGTACCGACGTGATTGCCCGTGCTGTGGCCGAAAAACTCGGCCCCATTTTGGGCGCGCAAATCGTCATCGACAACAAAACCGGTGCTGGCGGCACCCTGGGCGCGTCTTTGGTGGCCAAAGCCCCAGCAGACGGCTACAGCGTGCTGATTCACAGCTCGGGCCACGTGGTCAACCCAGCGCTTTACCCCAAGCTGCCTTACGACACCTTGAAAGACTTTGACGGCATCACCCCTTTGGCGAGCTTGCCCAACGTGATCGTGGTCTCGCCCAGCAAGGGGTACAAAGACGTGGCCGATTTGGTGGCCAAAGCCAAAGCCCAGCCCGGGCAGCTCAACTATGGGTCAGCAGGCAACGGTTCGGCCACGCACATGAATGCCGAAAAGTTTCGCGTGGCAGCTGGCATTCAAGCGCAACACGTGCCCTACCGTGGCACGCCTGAGGCGTTGACCGAAACCGCCTCAGGGCGCATCGACTGGTTCTTTGCGCCCCTGGTGTCTGCCTTGCCCTTGATTCAAAGCGGTCGCTTGCAGGCCTTGGCTGTCAGCACAGCGCAGCGCTCGCCGCTGTTGCCCAATGTGTCGTCCATCTCCGAGGCGGGTTTTGCAGATGCGGCTTACACGTTTTGGGTGGGCGCATTCATCACGGCCAAAACGCCCAAAGCCATCGTCGAGCGTTTGCACGACGGCATGATCAAAGTGCTGGCCTTGCCTGATGTGCGCGAGCGCTTGGAAAAACTCGGCGCTGCTGCCATGCCCATGCAGCAGGCCGCGTTTGAAAAATACTTGGACGAAGAAACATTGTCTGCTGCGCGCTTGGTCAAGGCTGCCGCGATCCGACTGGAGTAACGCGCTACGCTCTGGCGCTAAGGCGCTGCGAACTGCTCAGTGCCCACAATGCCCAGCTTGGTCAGTCCCTGGCGCTGAGCGCTGGCCAACACCCCGGCCACCGCCTCGTACTTTGCCTTGCCCTGCGCTTTGATGTGCAGCTCAGGCTGGGGTTGCTGGGTGCTCGCTTCTTGCAGCAATGCGTCCAAAGCAGCGCGATCGGCCAAGGGCTTGCCGTTCCAGTTCACCACACTGCGTGCATCTACCTCAATGCGCACGATGCTGGGTTGTTTCAGCGGCGGTGGGCTTGCCACGGGCATGTCGAGGTTGACCGAATGCAGTTGGATTGGGATGGTGATGATCAGCATGATCAAGAGCACCAGCATCACGTCGATCAAGGGCGTGGTGTTGATGTCCATCATCACCTCGGGTTCGTCCTGGGTGTGCAGCGAAGGCAGTGAGGTGTTCATGGCTTGGTCTGCGGTTCTGTGACAAAACGCACCTTGGTCAATCCCACGCTCTGCACGGCAAAGAGCACGCGCCCCACGGCTTCAAAGTCGGCCTTGGCGTCGCCTCGAATTTGCACTTCGGGCTGCGGTTTTTTATCGGCCAAGGCTTGCAACTGCTTTGTCAAATCGGCATGAGAGCGCACCGGTGCGTCGTAAAAGAATGCATGACCTTGCGCATCGATCGACAGCACGATGTTGTCGGGCTTGGTTTCGCGTGGTTGCTGCGTCTCATGCGGCAGGTCCACCTTGACCGAGGTGGTGACCACCGGGATGGTGATCAAGAAAATGATCAGCAACACCAGCATCACATCGACCAAAGGCGTGGTGTTGATGGTGGTAAGCAGTTCGTCGTCCGATTCGCTCGGACCCAGGTGCATGGCCATGAGGAATCAATGATTGGTGCTGCCAGAGGCCAGCAAGACCGCATGCAAATCGGCGCCAAACGCGTGCACCTCTTCCATGGCGGCCTTGTTGCGGCGCACCAACCAGTTGTAGCCCAAGACGGCAGGTACTGCCACGGCCAGACCAATGGCTGTCATGATCAATGACTCACCAACGGGCCCCGCCACTTTGTCGATGCTGGCCTGGCCCGACATGCCAATTTTCACCAAGGCGTTGTAGATGCCCCAGACAGTGCCGAACAAGCCCACAAATGGCGCCGTGGAGCCTACCGTGGCCAGCACCGCCAAACCATCTTGCATGCGGTTTTGCACGTTGCCCATGGCACGCTGGATGCTCATGGTGACCCAAGTGTTGAAATCCACATTGCCCAATAAGCCGTCGTGCTTGCTGGCGCCTTCTAAGCCTTTTTCTGCGATGAAGCGAAACGGGCTGTCTGCATGCAGACCTTCAGCCCCTTGGCGCACACTGCCAGCTTGCCAGAACGTCTCACGCGCGGTTTGGGCAAACTTCAACACGCGGCTTTGTTCGGCCAGCTTGGTGAAGATCACATACCAACTGCCCATACTCATGAGCACCAAGATCAGCAGCGTGCCCTTGGCCACCCAATCGCCTTGCGCCCATAGCGCAGACAAGCCATAGGGGTTGTCCACGGCTTCTTCAGCAGCAAGGGCGCTGGCGGTCAAGAAGCTAGCCAATAGACCGAGGGCGAGCCGGGCAAGGTCGGGGAGGTGGGAGAGTTTGCGCGAGAACATGGAGGTTTCCTTCGGTCTGAAATGGGGCGTGTGTTATTCCAAGCGCCAGGTGTAGCGAATGCTGGCCCAGCTTTGCTCGGGCTTGCCGTCTACCGTGCCAGGGCGGAACTGGCATTTGGCGAGTCCATTGCGTGCCGCGTCGTCTAGACGCGGATAGCCAGAAGTTTTTTCAATCTCAGCTTGCATCACGCGGCCATCGGTGCCAATCAAAAAGCGCAGGGTCACTGTGCCTTCTTCTTCCAAGCGGCGCGACGCGCTGGGGTAATCGGGCTTGGCGCAGGTGGCACCGGGTTGAATCACTGCCGCGGTTTTCACAGCGGGTGCTGCGGGGGCGGGTGGGGCAACGGGGGCTACGCTGGGTGTAGGGGCAGGGGTCGCTGGCGCCACTGGCACGCTGATGACCGGTGCGGTGGCGTTGGGTATCACGGGCGCAGGCGCTGTGGGTGTGGGCGGAGGCGGCGGTGTTTTCGGCGCTGGCGGGGGAGGTGGAGGGGGCTTGGGGGTGTTCTCCGACAGCAGCAAGGCCTCCACCGTGTTCTCGGTGACCTTGACCACTTGGCGAGCCAAGCCCGACTGAATGGCCCACAACAGCAGGCCATGCAACACCAACACCCAAGCGATGCCTATCACATGACGGCGCGGCTCGCGTTGGCGCGAAGCGTAACTGGTATTCGAAGAAGGTGAAAGTGACAAAGCAGGCAGAGGCAGAAATTTGTCACGATTTTAGGCGCGCTCCTGTGAACAACATGTGAAGCGTGGATGCCATTTTGAACACGCGCTGTCTGAGCGACAGGGCTGTGGCGTCTCAGGTCACAGGCGCGGGGTTAAACAGCACCAAGGCGTTGTGCAGCTTCCAATGCTCGGCCCAGGTTTTGTGGCGACCACTGGCGACTTCCAGCATGAGGTGAAACATCTCCCATCCCACCTCCTCAATGGTCTTGTCGCCATCGGCAATCGTGCCGGCGTTGATGTCCATCAAGTCGTGCCAGCGGCGGGCCAAGTCAGTGCGCGTGGCCACTTTGATCACAGGCACCTCAGCCAAGCCGTACGGCGTGCCGCGTCCGGTGGTAAAAACATGCAAGTTCATGCCAGCGGCCAGTTGCAAGGTCCCACAAATGAAATCGCTCGCCGGCGTGGCCGCATAGATCAAGCCTTTTTGCTGCAGCTTCTCGCCGGGCGAGAGCACCCCAGAAATTGGGGCGCTGCCTGACTTGACGATCGAGCCCATGGCTTTTTCCACAATGTTGGACAGCCCGCCTTGTTTGTTGCCTGGGGTCGTGTTGGCGCTGCGGTCCACCCGACCCCTCGCTAAGTAAGCGTCGTACCAAGCCATCTCGCGCACCATGGCTTGGGCTACTTCGGGCGTGCTGGCGCGGGAGGTGAGTTGGTCAATGCCGTCGCGCACCTCGGTCACCTCGGAGAACATCACGCTCGCGCCTGCGCGCACCAACAAGTCGGTGCAAAAGCCCACCGCTGGGTTGGCCGTGACGCCCGAAAAAGCGTCGCTTCCGCCGCACTGCACGCCCACCACCAGTTCGCTGGCGGGCACGGTTTCGCGGCGTCGCTGGTTCAAACGCTGCAGGTGGTGTTTGGCGTTGCGCATGATGTGCTCGACCATGGACATGAAGCCCACATGTCCCTCTTCTTGTAAACACACCACATCCAGCGCTTCGCCGCGCTGGTCGTTGATGGGGATAGCACCAGGGGGCATCAAGCGCTCGGGCTGCAATTTTTCGCAGCCCAAGCTCACCACCATCACCTCACCGCCAAAGTTGGGGTTCAGGCTGATGTTGCGCAGCGTGCGAATGGGTATCTCTGCTCCATCAGCATCAATCGCCACGCCACAGCCATAGCTGTGCTCCAGGCCCACCACATCGTCCACGTTCGGAAACTGCGGCAGTAACTCCGCTTTGATGCGTTGCACCGCAAACGAGACCACGCCCGAGACGCATTGCACGGTGGTGGTGATGGCCAAGATGTTGCGCGTGCCCACCGAGCCATCGGCATTGCGAAAACCCTCAAAGGTGTAACCCTCCAGTGGGGGCAGCGGTTCAGGCTTGACGGTGGCCATGGGCAAGTGGTCAAGCCCGCGTGCCGCAGGCATGGCCAGCAAGCGTTCATGCACCCAACTGCCCGCAGCAATGTCTTGCAAGGCAAAGCCAATGGGAATGCCATAGCGCAGCACCGCGCCTTGGGCGGGTACGTCGTGCAGTGCCACTTTGTGGCCTTGAGGCACTCTGTCTTTTAAGGTGAGTCCGGAGTCCAACACGGTGCCAGCAGGCAAGCCTCCGTGGTTGGCCACGATGGCGACGTTGTCGCTGGCATGCATGCGGATGGTGAGCGGGCGCATCAAAGTCTCCAGTAGATGTGTGCTATCTTTGTGTCAATGATAGCGGTACCATGACCACGTTTGCAAGAGAGATTACACCTGCCCATGTCCGAGCCAGACCACACCAAACGCTCACGCCGCAGCAGTGGCGCCATCACCTTACGTGATGTGGCCATGCTGGCCGGGGTGGCCCCCATCACGGCCTCGCGTGCCATCAACACGCCAGCCCAGGTCTCGCCGGACGTGTTGCGCAAGGTGCAAGACGCCGTGCAGCGCACGGGCTACGTGCCCAATCGCATGGCGGGAGGCTTGGCCTCATCACGCAGCCGCTTGATTGCGGCCGTGGTGCCCAGCACCGTGATGTCGGTGTTTATGCAAACCATCGAGGCGCTCAACGACACCTTGTTTGACGCGGGTTACCAGCTGATGTTGGGCCAGTCTGGCTATTCGGCGGCACGCGAAGAGGCCTTGCTCGAAGCCATCATCGGACGACGACCAGACGGTATTTTTTTAACGGGCATCTTGCCGCCTGGCAAAGGCCGCACCCGCTTGCTGGCCTCAGGCATTTCGGTGGTTGAAACCTGGGACTTGACACCCACACCGATTGACATGCTGATTGGCTTTTCTCACTCTGATATTGGTCGTGCCGTGGCCCGTTTTTTGATTGGTAAAGGGCGTCGCCGCTTTGCCATCGTGCGGGCGGAAGATGAGCGTGCCGACCGACGCACCATCGCCTTTCAAGAAGTGCTAGCCCAGCAAGAATTGCCGCCCGCGGTGGTGGTGAATGTGGGAGCATCGCGCTCCTTGCGCAGTGGGCGCGATGCGATGGCACGTATCTTGTCGCATAGCCCTGAGGTTGATGCTATTTTTTGCAGCTCCGACTTGCTCGCCTTTGGTGTGGTGACCGAAGCGCGAGCCCAGCACGTCTTGATTCCTGAGCGCATGGCGGTGGTCGGTTTTGGTGACGTGCCATTTGTGGCCGACATGGAGCCCGCACTCACCACCGTGCACATCAACGGGGGCGACATTGGGCTTCAAGCTGCCGAGTTTTTGATGGCGCGTGCCGAAGGCCGCACGGTGGACGCGCGCATTGTCGATGTGGGGTTTTCTATCGTCGAGCGTGCCAGCACCTGATTGGCGTAAACCCTAGGTCCAAAGGCATTGACGCCTTAAGTTCTGTTCGCTAGCATGCCATGTCTAATTTGGTAGCGCTACCAAATTAAACTAAACTCGATATTTAACCCACTGTTCCAACCCATACCCCTGTATGACCACCACGTCCACGCCTTTGTACAAACGCCTGTTGCTCACCGGTGCTGCCGGTGGTTTGGGGCGGGCCTTGCGGCCACGGTTGATATCGCGCTGTGAGATCTTGCGCGTGAGTGACTTGAGCGAATTGGGTGTGGCCGAGCCGGGCGAGGAGGTCATGCCCGTGGCCTTGCAAGACCGTGCGGCTGTGCTGGGGCTGCTGGACGGGGTAGATGCCGTGGTTCACCTGGGAGGCATTTCCACCGAACGTGCCTTTGACGACATCTTGCAGGCCAACATCGTGGGGGCTTACAACCTGTACGAGGCAGCACGCATCCACGGCACGCGTCGCATTGTGTTTGCGAGCTCCAATCATGTGACGGGTTTTTACCGGCAAGATGAAGTGGTGGACCCCACCATGCCGGTGCGCCCAGACAGCTACTACGGACTGAGCAAAGCCTTTGGCGAAAACTTGGCGCGTTTTTACTTTGACCGCTACGGCGTTGAAACCGTGTGCTTGCGCATCGGCTCTTCGTTCCCTGAGGCCAAGGATCGCCGCATGCTGGCCACCTGGATGAGTTATGACGACTTGGAGCGTCTGGTCGTGGCCAGCCTCAGCTCGCCCGTGGTCGGTTTTAGCGTGATTTACGGCATGTCGGATAACCACCATGTGTGGTGGGACAACACGCCCGCCAAGCACATTGGCTACCGCCCACAAGACAGCTCAGAGCCTTTTCGCGCTGCCGCAGAGGCCAACCAACCCACCCTCGATCTCACCGACCCCGCCGTGATTTACCAAGGCGGTGGTTTTGTCAAAGCCGGACCTTTTTAAACAACTCAACCAAGCCAGGAGACAACCATGAGTGCACGTTTGAACTTCCTCAAAACCCTCGTCGCCACAGCCTCAGTGTTCGCGCTGACGGCGCAAGCCACCGAATTTCGCTCCTCAGACATCCACCCGGATGACTACCCCACGGTGCAGGCTGTGCGCCACATGGGCGAAGAGCTCAGCAAAGCCACCAATGGCAAATTCAGCATCAAGGTGTATGCCAAATCTGCCCTGGGGCAAGAAAAAGACACCATTGAGCAAACCAAACTTGGTGCACTGGCCATGACCCGCGTCAACGTGGCTCCTATGAACAACATCTGTGCGGCCACCATGGTGCCCACCATGCCGTTCTTGTTCCGTTCTACAGAACACATGCGCAAAGTGCTAGATGGCCCGATTGGCGAAGAGATTTTGAAAGACTGTGAGCCCCAAGGTTTTGTCGGCTTGGCGTTCTATGATTCGGGCGCACGCTCAATCTACACCGTCAAAAAGCCCCTCAAAACTTTGGCCGATGCCAAGGGTTTGAAGGTGCGCGTGCAGCAAAGCGACTTGTGGGTGTCCTTGCTCGAAGCCATGGGTGCCAATGCCACTCCCATGCCCTATGGCGAGGTCTACACCGCGCTCAAAACGGGTTTGGTTGATGCGGCTGAAAACAACTACCCCAGTTATGAAACATCACGTCACTTTGAAGTGGCCAAGTACTACAACAAGACCGAGCACTCGATGGCGCCCGAAATTTTGTTGTTCTCCAAAAAAGTGTGGGACACCTTGTCGGCTGATGACCAAAAGCAAATCCGCGCTGCAGCCAAAGAGTCGGTCGTTTTCATGCGCAAGGTGTGGGACGAACAAGAGGCCAAGTCTCTGGCTACTGTCAAAGCGGGTGGCGCTGAAATCGTGACCGTGGACAAAGCCAGTTTCCAAGCTGCGATGAAGCCTGTGTATGACAAGTTCTTGAAAGATCCCAAGCTGCAAGACATGGTCAAGCGCATCAACGCCGTCAAGTAAATGTCAACCTACACCCGCTTTTGTGCCGCCTTGGCGCGGCTGTGCTTACAGGTTGGCGTCACCGGCTTGATGCTGTTGATTGCCGCTGTGCTGTACCAAGTGATTGGGCGTTATGTCTTCAACGACACGCCTACCTGGGCCGAGAGTGGCGCGGTGTTGTTGGTGCTCTATGTGACCATGCTGGGCATGGCCGTGGGAGTGCGCGACGCGGGCCACATCGGGCTGGAGTCACTGCTGGTGCTGGTGCCTGAGGGCATTCGGCTCAAGATGGAGCTTTTGATCCACGCCTTGGTGTTGGTGTTTGGCGTGGTCATGGCTTACAACTGCGGGTTGCTGGCCCACAGTGTGTGGGATTACAAAATTCCGACCCTGGGTTTGTCAGAAGCTTTCAAATACGCGCCTCCTGCCATGGCTGGGGGCTTGATCGTGTTGTTCTCTTTGGAACACATCATCGCGCTGGTTCGTGGTGAAGAAGTGGAGCCCTCATGGCACTGACCATTTTGTGCGTGAGCTTTACGCTCTTGCTGTTGCTCGGCGTGCCCGTGGCTTTTTCGATTGGCTTGTCATCACTGGCCACTTTGCTGTACGAGGGCCTGCCCTTGGCGGTGGGCTTTCAGCAAATGATTTCGGGTATGAATCCGTTTTCATTCTTGGCCATTCCGTTTTTCATTTTTGCCGGCGAGATCATGATGTACGGCGGCATTGCCGACAAGATCGTTGACTTCGCCAAGTCCCTTGCAGGCCATGTGCGCGGAGGCCTGGGGATGAGCAATGTGTTGGCCTGTACCTTGTTTGGCGGCGTGTCGGGCTCACCGGTGGCTGATGTGTCGGCCATGGGCGCGGTGCTGATTCCGCAAATGAAAAAAGAGGGCTACGACGCTGACTACGCGGTCAACGTCACCACCCACGCATCCTTGGTGGGTGCTTTGATGCCCACCAGTCACAACCTCATCATCTTCACCCTGGCCGCCAGCGGCAAGGTGAGCATTGCGGCACTTATCTTGGCCGGTATCGTGCCCGCGATTGTGTTGACTATTTGTAACTTGGTGGCCGCCTATGCCGTGGCCGTGAAGCGAGGGTATCCGGCAGGCACCTTCCCAGGTTGGGCTGTGGTGGGGCATTCATTCGTTCAATCGCTGCCGGGTTTGTTGGTGGTGGTCATCATCATTGCAGGCATTTTGTCGGGCGCATTCACGGCCACCGAGTCGGCCTCGGTCGCTGTGGTCTGGGCTTTGTTTTTGGCGGCAGTGGTCTACAAGCGTCTCACGCGTGAGCAGTTGCTCAAGGCCGCGGCCAAAGCCGTCAAGAGCACCGGCGCAGTGCTGTTGCTGATCGGTATCAGCTCCATGTTTGGGTACCTGATTGGCCTGTACGGCGTGGCCGAGTTGACGGGCAACATGCTCTCGGGTTTGAGCACCACACCGTGGGTTATCTTTTTGTGCGTGAACATCATTTTGTTCGTGTTGGGCACCTTCTTGGACATGGCCGCCACCATTTTGATTTGTACGCCTATTTTCTTGCCCATCTGCCAGCAAATGGGTATGAGTACCGAACAATTTGGCATCGTCATGTTGATCAACTGCGCCTTGGGACTTAACACCCCGCCCGTGGGCACCACCCAGTTTGTGGGCTGCACCATTGGCGGCGTGTCGGTGGGCACGGTGATGAAAACCATTTGGCCCTTTTATGGCGGTCTGATTGCCGCATTGATGCTGGTCACCTACGTGCCCGCGTTTTCGATGTGGCTACCCAACTTGATTTTGAAATAAGCCGCTATGACTACTGGCCCGCAGGTTCCTTTCCAAACCCAGTCGCGCTATCCAGACCCTAGCATCGAGGTGCTGGACCCAGGCTTTGTGAAGCTGCGCTTGTTCAGCAGCAGCGTGGAGCAGCTTGCCAGTGGTTTTCGTTGGGCCGAAGGGCCGGTGTGGTTTGGGGATGGGCGCTATTTGCTGGTCTCGGACATTCCCAACAACCGCATCATGCGCTGGGACGATGCCTCGGGTTTGGTGAGTGAGTTTCGTGTGCCCTCGCACAACGCCAACGGTTTGACCCGTGACCATCTTGGGCGCTTGCTCAGCTGTGAGCACCAAACACGCCGCGTCACACGCACCGAATACAACGGCAGCATTACCGTGCTGGCAGATCGCTTTGAGGGCAAGCTGCTCAACTCGCCCAACGACATCGTGTGTCAACGCAATGGCGCAGTGTGGTTCACCGACCCACCTTTTGGTATAAGCGGCGATTGGGAGGGCGATGCCGCCCCCGCAGAGTTGCCGCACGCGGTCTACCGGATTGATCCGCACAGCGGGGTCTTGCAACAGGTCTTGACCGATCTGCAAGGCCCCAATGGTTTGGCGTTCTCACCCGACGAGTCGCTGTTGTATGTGGTCGAGAGCCGGGCCCAACCGCATCGAAAGGTTTGGGGCTATGACGTAGCCAGTGATGGCACGTTGAGTGGCAAGCGCTTGGTCATTGACGCGCAAGGCCCGGGTGCTCTAGACGGCATTGCGGTCGATGCCACAGGCCACATCTGGTGTGGCTGGGGCAGTGATGGCTCATTGGGGGCAGATGCAGCCGCTCTTGACGGTGTGCGCGTGTTCACCCCAGAGGGCAAGGCGATTGGCCACATCCACTTGCCCGAGCGTTGTGCCAACCTGTGTTTTGGCGGCGCCAAACACAACCGTCTGTTCATGGCCAGCAGCCATTCGCTGTATGCGCTGTACACCAACACCCGTGGCGCCACGGCCTGAGACTTGACGCTGGAGTTGAGATGACACATTCACGCATGCTGCGTTGGCTTTTGGCCGCCGCTTTGGGGCTTGCTGGCGCGGCCCACGCATGGCCCGACAAGCCTGTCACCTTGGTGGTGCCATTTCCACCAGGTGGCTCCACCGATTTGATCGCCCGCACCCTGGCCCCCAAGCTGCAAGAAAAGTTTGGCGGCAGCTTCATCGTTGACAACAAAGCCGGTGCCACAGGCACCATCGGCACAGGCTTTGTGGCGAGAGCGCCTGCCGATGGGCACACGCTGTTGGTCTCATCGTTGGGGCCATTTGTGATTGCCCCGCATTTACTCACCAAAGTCCCCTACGACGCGCTCAAAGACCTCGACCCCATCAGCGTCGCAGTGCAAGCGCCCAACGTCTTGGTGGTGCCTGCCAGCTCACCGCATAAATCCTTGGCACAGGTGCTGGCCTTTGCCAAAGCCAACCCCGACAAGTTGACCTTTGCGTCTTCTGGCAACGGCAGTAGCGACCACCTCACCGCGGAGTTGTTTTGGTTGCAAACGGCAACCACGGGCGTGCATGTGCCCTACAAAGGGGGTGGCCCAGTGATGACTGATTTGCTGGGGGGGCAAGTGGATGCCTCGTTCATGAACCTCAACACCGCCATGCCCCAAATCTTGGCGGGTAAGTTGCGAGCGCTGTCCATCACCAGCGCCAAGCGTTCGCCGCTGTTGCCTGCGGTACCCACGCTGGAAGAGTTGGGCATCAAAGACGCCAATGTGTATTCGTGGCAAGCCATCGCAGGCCCACGGGGCTTGCCTGCAGACCTCAAGACCAAGTTGCACGCGGCCATTTCGGAGGCCTTGAACGACCCGAAGGTCAAACCCAAATTGCTAGAACTTGGTTTTGAAATTGTGACCACGACGCCCGAGCAATTCAGCGCTTATCAAGCCGCTGAGTTTGCCCGTTGGAGAAAACTCATCGACACCCGCAACATCAAAGCGGACTGAATCAACGCGACGAACACCCATGTCTCACACCACGCCCACCATCACCCAACTGCGCGTCATCCCCGTGGCCGGGCATGACAGCATGCTGCTCAACCTGTCAGGCGCGCACGGCGCGTTCTTTACCCGCAACTTGCTCATCCTGAGCGACAGCGCAGGCCGCACTGGCATTGGCGAAGTGCCCGGCGGCGAAAAAATTCGCGCCACGTTAGAAGACGCTTCTGAGCTGGTGGTGGGCCAAAGCCTGGGCCAGGTGCAAGCCGTGCTCAACCGCATGCACGCGCGCTTCGCCGACCGCGATGCGGGCGGGCGTGGCCTGCAAACCTTTGACCTTCGCACCACCATCCATGCCGTCACCGCGGTGGAGTCGGC
>CAIVLE010000221.1 GCA_903906635.1 uncultured Burkholderiales bacterium
ATCGAATTTGGGTCACAAACACCAGCTCATGGCGCTGAAATGGATAAGGCAAACGCCAGTTAAAACCTGCACCGACGGTTGATTTGTAACGCCCAAACTGGGTGATCACAGCTTGTTGGCCCTCTTGCACAATGAAAAAGCCCGTGCAAAACCAAATCACCAGCAACACGGCTGCGACCAAGCCCAAGCCGACGCGCGCACCTGGCAAACCGGGGCCAGGCGGTGTTGCCCCCTTAGGCGGCTCAGAGCCACCTTTGCCCCCCCCCAACAAGCCCGAGAGCTTGCGGTTGAAGTCACGCCACAACTCATCCAAGTCAGGCGGGCCTCCGGAGGTGCTGGGCCGTTGAGGGCCAGGGGGAGTTTGGCCTGACGCGGGCTTGTCTTCGGGGGAGCCTTGCCCCTCAGAATTGGCACCCGATTGCGCGTCACGCCCCCAACGTCCGTCGTTGAGGTTGAACATGCCGAGCAGGCGTGCCAACCAAGAGGGTTGGCGAACAGCTTTGGAGGTGGAGTTCATGCGCATCGTTGTATTTTTCTCTGAAGCCTTGATTGTGCCTAATTGCCAAACCGTTCAATCTGGCGATGGTGATGACGTGGGGTCATCGGGCAAAGGTTGCATGGCCTGTTGGGCCAGGTGCTCTCGCAACGCTTGTAAGCCCTCGCCAGTTCGAGCGCTGACAAAAAAACGCGGCACAGACAGTCCGTCCACACTGTAGTGGTCCTGCAGCTGCAATGGACGCTTGTCGTCGCTGACCGCATCCAGTTTATTGAAGACCAAGACTTGGGGTACTTCGGCCGCGCCAATGTCAACCAACACTTTGTGGACTTCGTCCATTTGCTCGGGAAAATTTTCATTTGAAGCGTCCACCACATGAATCAACAACGTGGCATCAGCGGCTTCTTGGAGCGTGGCTTGGAAGGCATCGATCAATCCATGCGGCAAATCTCTGATAAAGCCCACGGTGTCAGACAGAGACACCGATCGGCCGCCTCCCTCCTTGTCGCCCAGATAGAGCTGCCGGGTGGTGGTGTCCAAAGTGGCAAACAGCTGGTCTGCGGCATATGCACGGGCCTTCACCAGTGCATTGAACAAGGTGGACTTGCCCGCATTGGTGTAACCGACCAAGGAGATCGTGAAAGCGTCGCGCCGCTGGCGTTGGCGACGCTGGGTGCTGCGCTGGCGTTTGACTTTTTCCAACCGTTCTCGGGTGCGTTTGATGGACTCGCTGATCATGCGACGGTCCAGCTCGATTTGGCTCTCGCCCGGGCCGCCGCGCATGCCAATGCCCCCGCTTTGTCGCTCCAAGTGCGACCATCGGCGCACCAGCCGAGTGCTCAGGTATTGAAGTTTGGCCAACTCAACTTGCAGCTTGCCCTCATGACTGCGCGCACGTTGGGCAAAAATTTCCAAAATCAACAAGGTCCGGTCGTTCACCGCAACCCCCAGGTGGCGCTCTAAATTGCGCTGCTGTGCGGGGCTCAAAGACTGGTCAAACAATATCTCGCTCGCGCCGTGCAACACGGCCAAAGCTTTGATTTCGTCGGCTTTGCCGCTCCCAACAAAAAAAGCGGCATCAGGCGCTTTGCGTTTGCAAGTGATGCGCGCCACTGGGTTTAAACCCGCAGTTTGGGCCAACAGGCCCAATTCTTGGAGTTCGCCATCAAAATGAGGCAAACCAAAATCGACCCCAACCAAAATTGTGGGAGCGTCGGTGATGGATCGAGATTCGGTCAAAGGGTCAGTCTAAAGAGGTATCAGCAAAGCATAAAAAAAGGGCTGTCAACAGCCCTTGGTCCGAGCGTGCAAACTCAGACCTCTGGGGAGCTGCCTGTGCCATCAGCTGCATTGAAATTAACGGCACGACCCGGCACAATGGTGGAGATCGCGTGCTTGTAAACCATTTGGGTGACGGTGTTGCGCAAAAGGACCACGTATTGGTCGAAAGACTCGATTTGTCCTTGCAACTTGATGCCGTTGACCAGGTAAATCGAGACCGGCACATGTTCTCGGCGCAAGATGTTGAGGAAGGGGTCTTGCAACAGTTGGCCTTTGTTCTTTACGTTGTCGGTGTTCATCGTCACGATATTCTCCGTGTTTCAGTGGTTGTGATAGAAACCTCACCTTACCACACGGGCAAGTCGATTTGCCCTCAATGATCAATCGTCCTTGTCTTTGTAAGGGTTGGCCGAGGTGCGCATCTGGATGCGCAAGGGCGTACCCTCCAAGGAAAAGGCCTTGCGAAAGCGCCCTTCCAAGAAGCGCTTGTAAGCTTCCGTGACATGCTCGAGCGAGTTGCCATGGATCACGATCACCGGGGGGTTCATCCCCCCTTGGTGGGCGTAGCGCATTTTGGGGCGGAACATGCCTGCACGCTGGGGGCTTTGGAATTGCACGGCTTCTAGCAACAAACGCGTCAGCACCGGTGTGGACATCTTGCACATAGCAGCTTTGTGGGCTTGCGCAATCGCGCCCCACAGAGGACCCAAACCTTGGCGCTTTTTGGCTGAAATGAAATGCAAAGCGGCGAACTTCAAAAAGGGCAACCGGGTTTCGATAGAACGCTGGAGCATTTCACGCTGGTAAGCGTCCACGGCATCCCATTTGTTCACCCCCACCACCACGGCTCGACCGCTCTCCAAAATGTAGCCCGCAATGTGGGCATCTTGGTCTGTGACGCCCTGGGTGGCATCCAGCAGCAGCAGCACCACGTGGGCCGATTCAATGGCTTGGAGGGTTTTAACCACAGAGAACTTCTCAATGGCTTCAAAGACCTTGCCTTTGCGACGCAAACCAGCCGTGTCGATCAGTTCAAATTTTTGTCCATCACGCTCAAACGGCACACTGATCGCGTCACGTGTGGTGCCAGGCAAGTCAAACGCCACCAAGCGCTCTTCGCCCAACCAGGTGTTGATCAAGGTGGATTTGCCCACATTCGGTCGCCCTGCAACCGCCAATTTGATGGTGCCGTCATCGAGGGCATCGGCGTCATCATGCTCCTCAGCCAAATTCAAGGGCGCCAAGGCCAACTCGATCATGGAACGAATGCCCTGGCCATGTGCGGCGGAGACGGGCAATACCTCGCCCAGACCCAACTCATAAAACTCAACCAATTGCATGCCCTCTTGCATGCCCTCGGCTTTGTTGGCCACCAACAAGCAAGGCTTGCCCAAACGACGCAAGTAGTTGGCAATGTCATGGTCTTGGGCCGAGATGCCACCTCGGGCATCCACCACAAACACCACGACATCGGCTTCTGCCACCGCTTGTTGGGTTTGACGTGCCATTTCTTTGTAAATGCCGTCTGAGGCATCTGGCTCGAAGCCCCCAGTGTCGATGACGATGAATTCAAGCTTGCCAAATTTGGCATTGCCGTAGTGACGATCACGGGTCAAGCCGGCGTAATCGGCCACGATCGCATCACGCGACTTGGTCAAGCGGTTAAACAACGTGGACTTGCCAACGTTGGGGCGACCCACGAGGGCCAAAACGGGTTTCAAAACATATTCCTTAACGACCCGTGATCACGGGATTTGCAGGCCCATCACGCGACCTTCGTGAGTCACCAGCACGGCGTGCGAACCCGCAGACGCCATGGGCGCAGCCAACTCATTGCCATCGAACTTGATGCGGTTGAGCAAGGCCCCGTTGGCCAAGGATAAAAGATACAGCCAGCCGCCGTTGTCGGCCACCAACACGCCACGCGGGGTGACCAGGGGCGCACTCAATGCTCGGTATTTCAAGCGCTCGGTCTCCCATAGGCGCTCGCCATTGTTACGGTCCCAGGCCTGCACCACCCCGTTGGACAGGGCCGAAATCAGCACGGTGTCATTGCCACTCACGCCACGCTCCCCGCTAGAAGGGCGTGTCCAGACACTTTGACCCCTCTCAGCATTGACGCATCCAATTTGAGATTGGAATGCGCGCGCGCACACGACATCACCCACGCGATCTGCGGGACTGACCAAGTCCACCAATCGCTCCATGTCGTTGGTGCCACGAGGGGTGGCAATGGCAGACTCCCAGCGAATGGCTCCCGAGTTGGGGTCCAGCCCCGTCAAGCGGCCAGACATGCCGGCCACCAAGGTATTTTTGAAGGGCATCAAAACGCCAGCCTGCTTGAGAACCAACGGCTCCCCGGGTCGTTGTTGGGTCCACAGCTTGGCACCATTTGCACCGTCAAAGGCGAGCACAGAACGGTCTGCCGTCAAGACAAACACCCGCCCTCCCGCAATCAAGGGCGCCGTGAAAGATTGCGCTGCAATGGTCTGGCGCCATTGCACCAACCCGTCTTTGAGAACCACCAATTGGTTATCGCGTGTGACCACAGCGACTTGTTGGCCATCGCTGCCAACCCCCGCAGCCAAGGCTTGATTCAAATTGAGGCGCCAAATGTCTTGGCCTGTTGTGGCCGACAACACAGCCACGACACCTTGGCTGTTGGCCATGGCCACGCGACCTGCATGGACCGAGACCACCAACGGAAAGTCCACCGCACCAATTTGTGCCGTCCATCGGGTGGTCACCTCTTGGAGAACAGGCACCACCGACACGTCTTCGGGTTTGGGGCGTGAGGGCCCAGAGCAAGCCAGCAGCCCAGCACACAGGCCTATCACGACAAGCTTAGTCATCACTGACCTGAAGAGGGTGTTCACTTGGAGGTTTCCTTTGAGGCAGATTCTTCTGGGTCAGCCCCGAGCGCGGCCAGCTTGACCGCCACCAAACGGCGGTACTCAGCGTTGGCGTCAAAGCCTTTCCACGCTTGTTTGTAGTGGCCAATCGCATCAGCGGTTTTTTTCTCGATCATGTCGATGTCGCCCAAACGGTCGGCCACCAAGGGCGCAAAAGCGGCAGGCACTTTGGCCGCCAGCTGTTGACGCGCGGCATCAAAGGCTTTGTCTTCGATCTGTAGGGCAGACAAACGCAATCGTGCCAAGGCTTGGTAGCCGGCATCATCGGATTTGTCGATGACCCACATCAGGTGCTTGCGTGCATCCGCAGGCCGTGCTTTTTCTTGGAAGATGCGGGCAGCCAACAAGGCCGCTTGTTGGGCATAGGTGGTTCGCTCAAACTTGTCTTCAATGTCGGCCACCGAACGCTCCAGCATGGCCATGTCTGCACTCAGTGCAGCGCGTTCCACTGTGTCATACAGCGCGGCCGACTGAGCCGCTTGTTTCAGGGACCACGACTGCCAGCCCATCCAGGCCGCGTAACTGCCCAACACGGCAATGCTCGCCCAAGTGATCCAATCGCCCCAGCGCTTCCAAAAGTGCTTGAGTTCGTCGATTTGTTCTTGTTCTTCGAGGTCGAGATGGGATGCCATGGTGGTCAAAGCTTGCTAAAAATTTAAACAGATTGTAGGGGCGTGCTCGAGACGGCCAGGCGTTGTGTCAAGGCGTGGGGCAGATCGCTCAAAGGAACGCAAATTTGTTCGCCTTGCCCATCACGCAATGCTTTGAGGGTCACCTCGGCGCGTGCCAACTCGTCCCCACCAAAAATCAGCGCGAAGCGAGCACCACTGGCGTCGGCTTTTTTGAACTGTGACTTCATGCTCCCCATGCCCTCCCCCGTGCCAGCATGCATTTGGGCTGACATCCCAAGCGAGCGCAAGGTCTTCAAGGTGGCAAACACCAAGGGCAAAGCCAAGGCATCGGGCACGATGGCATAAACGTCAGGTCCTGCGGGCTCAGGCAAGGCGCCTTGTTCCTTCAGCAACTCCAAAACGCGCTCCACACCCAAGGCCCAACCGACCGCAGGAGCGGGCTTGCCACCCACTTGCTCAATCAAATAGTCGTAGCGTCCACCGCCGCAAATCGTGCCTTGAGAGCCCAGGCGGTCGGTCACAAACTCAAACACGGTGAGGTTGTAATAGTCCATGCCACGAACCAAACGCGGGTTGACGCGGTAGCTCACTGCGTTGGCATCCAAAATCGCACGCACCGCGTTGAAGTGAGCCAACGACGCTTCACCCAAAAAGTCGATCAACTTGGGCGCGGCTTCCACCACCGCTTGCATGGCAGGATTTTTGGTATCCAAGATACGCAGCGGGTTACTGTGCAAGCGGCGTTTGGCCTCTTCATCCAGCACGTCTTGGTGTTGCTCCAAATGGGCAATCAAAGCAGCGCGATGGGCCGCACGTTCTGAGGGCTGGCCCAAGCTGTTGAGCTCCAGGCGCACATCTTGCAAGCCCAGTTCTTGCCACAACGTGGCGGCCAGCAAAATCAGTTCCGCGTCGACCTCAGCGCCCGGAAAACCCAACGCTTCCGCACCAATTTGGTGAAACTGGCGGTAGCGGCCACGCTGTGGGCGTTCGTGGCGAAACATCGGCCCCATGTAATACAAGCGCTTGCCGCCGTCATAGAGCATGTTGTGCTCCACCACCGCCCGCACCACACCCGCAGTGGCTTCGGGGCGCAAAGTGAGCAGCTCGCCATTCAGGCGATCTTCAAAAGAGTACATCTCCTTTTCCACAATGTCAGTGACCTCACCCAAGCCCCGCACGAACAAGGCCGTGGGTTCGACGATGGGGGTGCGCAGGTTGCGATAGGCGTGGCGCGTCATCAAGCCGCGCACCTTGTCTTCCAGCCACTCCCAATGGGCAGATGCGGGTGGCAGCAAGTCGTTCATGCCTTTCACGGCGCTCAGTGCCTGCTGCTTAAGTGGTTTAGCAGCAGTGGCTTGGGGTTTATCGTTCTCAGAAGTCACAGTGTTTGGATCCCGCATTGGCATTCAACCAAAGCGTTTTTCGATGTAGGTTTCAACAATTTGGTGGAACTCGCGGGCGATGTTCTCGCCTCGCAAGGTCATGGCCTTTTCGCCGTCGATGAAGACGGGTGCCGCGGGGGCCTCACCGCTGCCAGGCAAGCTGATGCCAATGTCGGCGTGCTTGCTCTCGCCGGGGCCGTTGACGATGCAACCCATCACCGCCACCTTGAGGTTTTCCACCCCAGGGTATTGGCTGCGCCAGACTGGCATTTGGGCACGCAAATAGTCGTCAATCTCTTTGGCCAACTCTTGGAAGGTGGTGCTGGTGGTACGACCACAGCCCGGGCACGCGGTCACGCTGGGCACAAAGGCACGCAGGCCTAAGGCCTGCAAAATTTCAGACGCAATCACCACCTCTTGGGTGCGCGCTTCGCCGGGTTGGGGTGTCAGCGACACTCGGATGGTGTCTCCAATGCCTTCTTGCAACAAAATCGACAAGGCGGTGGCGCTGGCCACTGTGCCACGCGTGCCCATGCCGGCTTCGGTCAGCCCCAAGTGCAGCGGGTAGTTACACCGCTGGGCAAGTTCGCGGTACACCGCGATCAGATCTTGTACTCCACTGACTTTGCAACTGAGCAAAATTTGCTCGGGCGCCATGCCCATTGATTCGGCCAACTTGGCAGAGTCAATGGCCGAGGTGATCAGGGCCTCGTACATCACCTGCTTGGCATCAAAGGGTTGTACACGCTGGGCATTGGTGTCCATCAACTGCGCCAATAGCTCTTGATCCAAACTTCCCCAGTTCACCCCAATCCGCACCGGCTTGTTGTACCGCATAGCGGCTTCGATCATTTGGCCAAACTGCTTGTCGTGTTTGTCGCCTTTACCGACGTTGCCGGGGTTGATGCGGTACTTGGAGAGTGCTTGGGCGCAATCTGGGTAATCGGTCAACAAGCGGTGGCCGTTGTAATGAAAATCGCCAATCAGTGGCACCTCAATGCCCATGCGGTCAAGTTGCTCGCGCACATGCGGCACCGCTTGCGCAGCCTCGGGGGTGTTGACCGTCAAGCGCACCATCTCAGAGCCTGCCAAGGCCAGCTCTTTGACTTGAATGGCCGTGCCGATCGCGTCCACTGTGTCGGTATTGGTCATCGACTGCACGCGCACCGGTGCATCACCTCCCACCGTCACCACATGGTCACCCCAGGCCACACGCGCTTGCAGACTCCGACGCGCTTTGGGTTGGGACAAGGAAATAGCTTGCGAATCAATGGCCATTGTTAGCTCCAGAAGCTGACGATGCGGGGGGGGAAATCGCGCTCGATTGAACTTGGGTGATCACCATTTGTTGACTGCTGGCCTCCGTGGGGGAGACAGTTTCCACGACACCAGGCAGCACCGGTGCAGGAACGGCCACTTCGGGCTCCATGACGGCCTCAGAGCTTGCGTCTTGTTTGGGTGTGCCAGTCAACAACTGAACATCCGGCCACACAGCCAACAAGACGGCCAGACCCAGCACCACCAGCGCAGCGCTGCGCATGGGCGTGAAGAAGCCTTGGATGGCTAAAAAACCCGATTTCGGCAAAAAAGACGGGCGATGCAATGGGCTGTCAATGCCACGTTCATCTTTCACGGCCAAACGCGACACATCTTGCCCAGGCAACAAAGCCAGCACAGGGGCTGCATCGGTCTTGAGGTGACGACACACGGCCAGAGCCAAAGCGCGGGCGAACACCGCATCTGGCAACAAGTCCAAGCGGTCCTCTTCCAGCGCTTGGAGTTTGGCCACGGGTACACGCAAAGTAGAAGCCAAAACATCCAGCTTGACACCAAATTTTTCGCGGTAACTGCGCAACACGGCGCCTGCACTTGAAGACAAGACGGGCGAGTCCTGCGCGGTGGGAGTTTCTTCAACGGAAAGCGGAGTCTCTTGGGTCATTGATCTTCAAATTTTTTGCCGGACCAAAGCTTGGGCTTCGTCCGAAGGGGAAAAACGCGGCCACAAGGGCAAAGCCAAGGCTTGCTGTTCTTGTGTTTGTGCCAAAGCACGGGCGAGTTCAAGGCCCGGCCACCGACTGGCAACTGTGGCTTGCGGACTGGCAGGCAGAGGAGTCAAGGTGGCCAGCGCCTGCGAGGGGTTGGCGTATTGCCCATCCCGCAGTGAGTGCTGGTGAGGGGTGATGGGTTGACGGTACTGCAGCGGCATGGCATTTTCACGCAGGGCATCAGGCTGGGGGGCATCGAGTCGGTGGGCGCCTGCCTGGACGCTGATCCACAGCGCCCCCATGCACAGGTACAAACCAAGCCACACCACAGCCATCAGGGACAAGCGCCAAGAAGGCGTGCTCATGATGCCACCTGCGTCAGCGCAATCACGCGCTGTTTGGCCATTCGCGTCTCGACTTGCGTGCGGTCTTGAACATCGCCAGCCAATTGACCACATGCGGCATCGATGTCATCACCCCGGGTTTTACGCACGGTGGTGACGATACCTGCTGCGCTGAGTTGCTCAGCAAAGGCTTTGACAGTGGCCGCACTGGAGCGCGTCAAGCCAGAAGCTGGAAATGGATTGAAGGGAATCAGGTTGAATTTGCAAGACAACGGCTCGCCAGAACCATGCTTGGGTTTGACCAAGGCGATGAGGGCCTGAGCGTGCTCGGCTTGGTCATTGACCCCATCGAGCATGCAGTACTCAAAGGTGATGAAGTCGCGCGGCGCATGGGCCAAGTAGCGGCGACAAGCATCCATCAATTCATGCAAGGGGTACTTGCGATTGAGTGGAACCAGGTTGTCACGCAGCGCATCTGTCGGAGCATGCAAAGAAACTGCAAGTGCCACCGCACAGTCGTCACCCAAACGATCGATCATGGGGACCACGCCGGAGGTCGACACAGTGACACGACGGCGCGACAAACCATAGCCATGGTCGTCGAGCATGGTGCGCAGTGCTGGCACCAATGCGTGGTAGTTTTGCAGCGGCTCACCCATGCCCATCATCACCACATTGGAGATCACGCGATCGGAGGTGTTGAGTTTTTTTCGCAAAAAATGTTCTGCAAACCACAGCTGAGAGATGATTTCGCCCGAGGTTAAATTGCGGCTGAATCCTTGATGTCCAGTTGAACAAAACCGACACCCCACCGCGCAGCCAGCTTGAGAGGAGACACACAAGGTGCCCCGATCGTCCTCAGGAATGAACACGGTCTCGACGGCGTTGCCCTCGCCCACATCAAACAACCACTTGATGGTGCCATCCCTGGAGTCATGCTGGGAGATTGGCTTCAAAGCCTCAACGTGGGCACAGGTTTTGAGTTTCTCTCGCAAAGACTTGGCCAAATCGCTCATCTGGTCAAAGTCTTGGGCACCCTTTTGGTGGATCCAGCGAAACAACTGCGTGGCGCGGAAACGCTTCTCGCCCAAACGCTCACAAAAAACGGCCAAACCGTCGAGATCAAAATCAAGCAGGTTGGCCGTCATGGTGTGCAGTGAAGCAACGGCACAAAGCCGCCACCTCGTTTGCCTCTTAGTGACCGTAAACGTTCATACCGGCAAAGAAGAAGCCGATTTCAACGGCTGCGGTTTCAGCCGCATCAGAACCGTGGACCGCATTGGCGTCGATGCTGTCTGCAAAGTCTGCACGGATGGTACCGGCAGCGGCTTTCTTGGGATCGGTTGCACCCATCAGGTCGCGGTTTTTCAAAATGGCATTCTCGCCCTGCAAGACTTGGATCATGACGGGGCCTGAGACCATGAAGTCGACCAAGTCTTTAAAGAAAGGACGCTCTTTGTGAACTGCGTAAAAAGCCTCAGCTTCGCCACGCGAGAGATGGGCCATGCGAGCAGCGATCACTTTCAAACCAGCAGCCTCAAAACGGGCATAGATCTGGCCAATCACGTTTTTTGCCACGGCGTCAGGCTTGATGATGGAGAGGGTGCGTTCGATGGTCATTTTCTATTTTCCTAAGGAGTCGTTTTAAAAACTTTGGCGCTCTGGGCGCGAAGCCACTTATTTTAACCGTTCTGAGTCAACCACACGGGTTGCTCAGAGGTCCATGCACAGACTCAGCGCGGGCCGCGTCCGCCACGCTTAGGCAGCGAAGGCGCTCGCCCTGGTGCCACCGGCTTGCCACCGCGCACGAGACCCGCTTTGAACGCACGCTGCCCATCTTTTTTACGCTGGCGTTCCATGTCAAAACTATCGGCCCCGATGTAGCCCAGAGACGTCTGCATTGGGTCGGGCTGGGCTTGACGCACGGGCATGGGGGGCGTTTTGCCGCCGCGCTTGCGCTCGGTGCGCACCAAGCGCTCCGGGCCTGTGTTGCGCTCTTCGGGCGCACGGGGATATGAAGGACGGGGGCCCACACTGTTGCCACGTCGTCGGCTGCTGGCGCGCTCAGTGCGGTGGTTGTGGGCTGGACCGCTCTCTAGGGGGGCCTGGGCACCAGCAGCTTCCATCAAGGCGCGAATGTCACGTTCACCCAACTCAACAAAAGCACCTCGTTTCAAGCCACGTGGCAGCACCATGGCGCCATAGCGGATGCGAATCAATCGGCTGACCGCGTGGCCTACCGCTTCAAACATGCGGCGTACTTCGCGGTTGCGGCCTTCAGAAATGGTGACGCGGTACCAACAATTGGATCCTTCACCACCGCCTTCTTCGATCGAGCCAAACTGGGCTGGACCATCGTCGAGTTGAATGCCATCTACCAATTGCTGCTTTTGCTCCATGCTGAGTTTGCCCAAGGAGCGCACCGCGTATTCGCGCTGCAAACCAAAACGTGGGTGCATCAGCTGATTGGCCAACTCGCCTGAGCTGGTAAATAACAGCAAGCCTTCGGTGTTCAAGTCCAAGCGCCCCACCGACTGCCATTTGCCCTGGTACAGGCGCGGTAAACGGCGAAACACGGTGGGTCGATTTTGCGGGTCATCGTTGGTCACCACTTCACCGGCTGGCTTGTGGTACGCGATCACACGCGGTGGCGGGGGTGCAATGCGCACTTTGAGCTGCTTGCCGTTGACTTTGATTTGGTCGCCAAACTGAACCCGCTGCCCGACGTGGGCGGGCACGTTATTGACCGCCACATGGCCTTGGGCGATCAGTTTTTCCATTTCAATACGCGATCCCATACCCGACTGCGCCAACACTTTGTGCAGCTTGGGGGACTCGGGTTGGGGCAACAACACGCGTTTGCTCAGGCCCTCGTCTTCGCGGGTGGCTTGGACGTCAAACTCGCCGGACACAACGTCGGCGAACTCGATCACCGGCTCGTGGGGCAAGGAGGCCCCTTCGTCGTGGTTTTCAGGTTGCATGGGGGTTTTCTTCGCCGTCTAAGGCAGGATCGATCGGTTGACTGGGTTCAGTCGCAGTGCTCTCAAGCGTCTGGGCAGCTTCATCCAGCAAAGCAGGCTCGGCGTCGGCCATGACGGAATGGTTTTGCGCATTCACGGCGTCTTCCAGTGCCATCAGCATTTGTGACTCCGGCGCCTCATCACTCAGCCGCGCAAAGGCGTTGGCCTGGGCTTGCGCCGTGTCGTAGATGGGCAGTTGTTCCAAAGCGGCCAACCCCAAGTCGTCCAGAAACTGACGCGTGGTGGCATACAACGAGGGGCGACCCACCGTTTCTCGGTGGCCAATCACCTCCACCCAGCCACGATCTTCGAGTTGCTTGAGTACCAAAGAGTTGATGGTCACGCCGCGAATGTCTTCCATGTCGCCTCGAGTGACCGGCTGGCGGTAGGCGATGATGGCCAGGGTTTCCATGGCAGCGCGGCTGTATTTTGGCGGTTTTTCAGGGTTGAGTCGGTCCAAGTATTCGCGCATCTGCGGACGACTTTGGAAACGCCACCCGCTAGCCACTTCGACCAACTCCACACCACGCTGCGCCCAGTCGTGTTGCAAGTCCTCCAGCAGAGTTTTGACGGTGTCCGCGCCCAATGCATCTTGAAACAACACGCGCAGCTCACGCACAGGCAAGGGTTGGTGCGAACAAATCAATGCGGTCTCTAGGACACGCTTGGCATCGACGGTATTCATCGTCTGCAATATTCCGGGGCAAGATTGATAAGGGGCCCCGAAAATCTATCTCGGGACGGTCAAGGGCAATGCATCAGGGGTGAGGTACCACCTGGGTTAAGAGCAATCGCAAGTCAGAGCCAAGGGGCTCACCGCTTTCACAAGCGTGCCACTCTATTGTAAGCGCAGCGATTGGACCCAGGTTTCAAGCCGGGCGTTTGAGCCCCATGGCCGCCAGCACGCTCACCATGTCAGTTGGCAACGGTGACTCAAACACCAGAGGCTGTGCGGTGATGGGGTGAGAAAAACTCAAGCGAAAAGCATGCAGGGCTTGGCGGTTGATCCCAAGCCCCATGGGGCCGGCATACAGGGAGTCACCCAACAAGGGGTGCCCGATGTGGGCCATGTGGACCCTGATTTGGTGAGTCCGCCCGCTGTGCAGAGTGCATTGCACCAAACAGGACTCATCTTGCGTATCCAAGCAATCCAAGGTGGTATGGGCTTCTTTGCCACTTTGTCGATGCAAGTCGACCACCGCCATGCGCAATCGGTTGCGTGGGTCACGCCCCACAGCAGCCTCCACTTCGCGACGTTTGGCACCGTTCCAGGTGCGGTAGGCAATGGCCAAGTATTCGCGGTGTACCTCACGCGCGCCGATCATGGCGACCAAAGCGTCCATGCAGCGGCGAGTGCGCGCTACCACCATCAAGCCACTGGTGTCCTTGTCTAAGCGATGCACGATGCCAGCCCTTGGCAGCATGACGGCCTGAGGGTCGAGAGCCAACAAGCCATTGAGCAAGGTGCCGCTCCAATTGCCAGGGGCTGGATGCACCACCAAGCCAGCAGGCTTGTGCAGGACCCGCAAGTCTTCGTCTTGGTAGACCACATCCAAGTCCATGGCTTCGGGCTTGAATGCCTGACTTTGCGGCGTGGGCCGCAAGGTCACGCGGTAGCGCTCTCCCATGCGCACTCGGGCCGAGGCCTTGTGAACCTCATGCGACTCAGGCAAGAGACTGCTGACACAGCCCTCGCTCAAGAGCTGCTGAGAAAAACTGCGTGAGAACTCAGGCAACAAAATCGCCAAGGCTCGGTCCAAACGCTCGCCATGCAAGGTGGTGGGAATCGCCAGCTCACGCGATTCCTCCTCAGGGCCCTCCACCACATCGACCGTGTCGTCCAGCAAAGCATCCCCCTCAGTGGGTACGATGGATGTCGGCACTGCCGATAGAATGGTTTGTCTTTTCTTCAAGAAAGTAGCCTGTGGTGTTACGACTCAAATTATCGGTGGTGTGGATGGCTTTGGGCTTGCTCAGCGCTATTCTTTTGTCTGGCTGCGCCGCAGAAAAAGACGCCACGGCCAACTGGACGGTCGAAAAGCTCTACGCGGAAGCCAAAGACGAGATGCAGATGGGTGCTTACGACAAGGCCATTGGCTACTACGAAAAGCTCGAAGGCCGCGCGGCCGGCACGCCACTGGCCCTGCAAGCCCAAATCGACAAGGCGTGGGCACAGTTCAAAACCAACGAGCCCGTGCAAGCGGTCGCCACCTTGGATCGGTTCATCAAGCTCAACCCCGCCAGTCCAGCGTTGGACTACGCGCTTTACCTCAAGGGCTTGGTGAACTTCAACGACAACTTAGGCTTGTTTTCTTCGTTTGCAAGTCAAGACTTGGCGGAACGAGACCCCAAGCAAGCCAAAGACTCGTTCGAAGCCTTTCGTGAATTGACCACCCGTTTTCCGGACTCTAAGTACAGCCCCGATGCCCGCCAACGCATGGCCTACATCAAGAACTCCTTGGCACGCTCCAACGTGTATGTGGCACGTTATTACTTCAAGCGCGGCGCCTATGTCGCAGCGGTCAACAGAGCGCAAACCACCGTCAACGAATACCGCGATGTACCCGCTGTCGAAGAAGCTTTGTTCATCATGTACCAGTCCTACGACCGCTTGGGCTTGGAGCAATTGCGAGACGACACGCGCCGCGTGCTTGAAGCCACCTATCCCAACTCGCTGTATCTCTACCCTGAGCGAGCCGCAGGCGTTAAAAAGCCGTGGTGGAAGTTGTGGTGATGACACTCAGCTTGAGCGCCTCCAGGGCTTGAACCAGCTCCTCGTCGCTGTCTAAGCGGCGCATGGCTGGCAAAGCAGCCAACAGTCGCTTGCCATAACCCGTGGTTACCAAGCGGTTGTCACACAAGATCAGCATGCCCTGGTCGGTCTCACGTCGGATCAAACGTCCGGCGCCTTGCTTCAAGGCCACCACCGCTTCAGGCACGAAATAGTCGTTGAAAGCACTGCGGCCTTGAGACTCCAAGCGCTTGCTTCGCGCCTCGACCAAGGGGTCATTGGGTGGGGGAAACGGCAACTTGTCGATCACCACCAATTGCAGCGCGTCGCCCGGCACATCAAAGCCCTCCCAGAACGTGGCTGAAGCCACCAAGACGCAACCGCCCTCGCCCGCCTGCGCGCCCTCACGAAAACGCGTCATCAAATGACGCTTGGGCCATTCCCCCTGGACCAATACCTCAATGCCACTGCCCTCGAGTTGCTGTTTCATCAAGTCACCAATGGCCCGCAAAGCACGCAAGGTGGTGGTCAGCACCAAGGTGCGTCCTCCCAAACGGCGCACCGCATCGCTGGCTAGGTGTGCCACTTGGGCGCTGTGTGCGGGGTCATTAGGGCGCACCACATGGCGTGGCACATACACGCTGGCTTGATTGGGGTAGTCGAAAGGACTGCCCACGCGCAACACCTTGGCCGACTCCAAACCACAGGGCTCGGTAAACCAGCTCAAACGGTCATCGTCACCTAAGGTGGCGGAGGTGAACACCCAAGCACGGGCACGCTCATCCGTGTGGCTGTCGGGTGCCTGAGCAGGCGTGGGTTTGGAGGCCATCAACTTGTCACGCACGCTTTGAGCAATGTCCAATGGCGCCTCCATCAAGCGCACTTGCGAGGCCGAGATATCAACCCAGCGCACGGCCTCAGCCGCGCAGGGCTTCAAAAAAGCATCCACTTGTTGGGCGATGTCGGCCACGCGCTCGAACATGCGTACAAAATCAGGAGCTAACTCGCTCACCGTCTCTAGAGCTCGCAAAGCCTGCACACAGGCGCCTCCCAGGTCTTGCAGCGCCAAGCTCCAGGCCTCGGGGTGAATTCCTTCAGGCGCCTCGCCTGTCCAGCGCAGCTTTTGTGCCCCCGCTCGCTTGCCCGCCACCAAGCGCAGCTCACGGGTGGCCCGCTCCAGCGTTGACGATGCCCCTTGCCAATCGGCCAAGCCACGCGCCAGTTGCAAGCCCGTGGCGAGCATGTCCCGAGTCAAGTCCAGCAATTGCGCCGTGCCCAATTGGTGGCCTAAAAACTGAACCCCAGTTTCGTTGAGTTGGTGGGCCTCGTCGAAGATGACCACACGCACGGAGGGCAGCAACTCGGCCATGCCGGTCTCACGCACCGCCATGTCGGCAAAAAACAGGTGATGGTTGATGACCACCACATCTGCTCCCAAGGCCTCGCGCCGCGCTGCATTGACATGACAGGTTTTGAACTTGGGGCACTGCGAGCCCAAACAGTTGTCACGGTTGGAGGTGATCAGAGGAATCAAGGGCGAACGCTCGTCAAGCCCAGGCAGCTCAGCCAAGTCTCCCGTCTGGGTGGCATGAGACCAGGTCTCCACTTTGGCCAACAAATGGGCTGTGGTGCGGTCGGGCAAGCTGCTGCCTTGGCGCGCCATCTCCATGCGGTGGGTACAGAGGTAACTGCTGCGGCCTTTGAGAAGGGCCAAGCGCACCGGCAAATTGAGCGCTTGAACCAAGCGCGGTAAATCGCGGGCAAACAACTGGTCCTGCAAGGCTTTGGTCGCGGTGGACAACAACACCCGCTCGCCACTGAGCAAGGCGGGCACCAAATACGCAAAGGTTTTGCCCACCCCAGTGCCGGCTTCCACCACCAAACTGCCCCCATGGGCGACCACATCGGCGACGGCCAAAGCCATGTCGGTTTGGCCCGGGCGCGGCTGAAACAGCTCGGTGGCGCGCGCCAACACGCCCATTGGCTGGAACGCCTCTTGCACCATGTCGCGCAGGGGGTTGTCCATCAGGCCGGCTCTTTGGGTTCAAGGTCGCGTTCGATCTGATGGATCTGGTCACGCAATGCCAAGCGGCGCTTTTTGAGACGGCGCAACAACAACTCATCTTGCGGAACCACGCCACTCAAGCGGTCAATGCTCGCGTTCAAGTCGGCGTGCTCCATGCGCAACTCGATGAGCTGGCGATCGAGAGAGCGCAAATTCTCAAAGCTCATGGCGCTGTGCCTGCAACGGGCAATGATTTGGCGGGGGTGGCATGGCGCTCGCGTCGCATTTTTTCAAGGTCGTCACGGTGCGTCTGCGCCTCACGCTGTTTTTGTTCGTAGGCCTCGCGCTGCCCGCCTTTGGCGGCATGATCGGAGAGTTTTTCCGCGAGGCTTTGTTCTCGTTCGCGGGCGGCCTTCACCGCTTGCTCGCGATCGGCCTGCTGTTGCTGCTCTTGGCTGTCTCGCTCAAGCGAACGCTGCTGGGCCTGGGCACTCTTGATCTGGCGTTCCAGATTTTTATGGGTCAGCTCGTCTTTTCGCAGTTGTGCATTGGCTTGGATTTGCTTGTCTCGGGCTTTCAAGCGACAGCTGGTGACATCAAAGTTCTGGTAGCAACCGCGCATCTCTTGCTTGTATTGTTCATCCAACGCCAAGCGGCGCGCATCCAGCAAGTCGCTCTGGGCTTTGAGTTCCTCAGGGCTAGGCCACTGAGCTTGCACGGCGCAAGCCAGCCCACACCACACAGCGCCAAGAAACAAGGACTTCATGTGAGCGAGGTGTCCACCGTGCGACGCTCCAAGGCCAAAAACTCGGCCGACTGCATCTCGTTCAAACGAGACACGGTGCGCGGAAACTCATGCACCAAAGGCCCCTCGGTGTAGAGCTGTTCGGGTGGCACCGCAGCCGACATGATCAGCTTGACCCGACGGTCGTACAACACGTCCACCAACCACGTGAAACGCCTTGCCTCGGAGGCTTTGTTGACCGGCATATAGGGCACATCGCTGAGCAGCACCGTGTGGAACTGGGTGGCAATTTCCAGGTAGTCGTTTTGTGAGCGGGGACCGCCGCACAGCGCCTTGAAATCAAACCACACCATGCCCCCGGCTCGTCGACGCGCCTTGATTTCACGCGCCTCAATGTGCAACACCGAGTCTTGATCGGGGCACTCGGCCAGTCGGTCAAAGGTCTCTTGCATCGCCGCATCTACAGCTGGGCCCAATGGGGTGTGGTACAGGTCGACTTGCTCCAGCACACGGCGACGGTAATCCGTGCCGTTGTCAACGTTGATCACGTCTAAATTGGCATTGAGTAAATCGATCGCGGGCAAGATCCGGTCGCGGTGCATGCCACCCGGGTACAGGTCATCGGGTTTGAAGTTGGAGGTGGTGACAAAGCCCACGCCGTTGTCAAACAAGGCGCTAAGCAGTCGGTGCAAGATCATGGCGTCAGTGATCTCTGCCACGTGAAATTCATCAAAACAAATCAGCTTGTAGCGCTTGGACATCTTGTGCCCGAGTACCTGCAAGGGATTGGCCGTGCCTTGCAACTCACGCAGCTCTCGGTGAACCTCGCGCATGAACTCGTGAAAATGAAGACGCGTCTTGCGCTGGATCGGCACGGCATCAAAGAAGCAATCCATCAAAAAGCTTTTGCCACGTCCCACCCCTCCAAACATGTAGACGCCACGGGGAATGGGGGGCCGATTGATGAGCTTTTTGAGGGTACTGGAGCGCTTGTCTTTGTAAGCCGCCCACTCCGTTGCACAGCGCTCTAGGGCATCGATGGCGCGCAACTGTGCCGGGTCACTTTGAAAGCCGCGGGCTTGGAGTTCTCTTTGGTAGTTTTCGTGCACTGACATAACGAGGTGTATTGTGCCTTGGCCTGCTCTGTCTCGAGGGATCTGTGGGTCAAGTTGGTGTCCTTCAATGAGAACGGGCACAAAAAAACCCGCCATCACTGGCGGGTTCTGTCGGATGAACACTGCGCGTGAAGGCTCAGAAGTTCAACGTGCGCTTGTCGACCGCCAAAGCGGCTTCTTTGGTCGCTTCGCTCAAAGACGGGTGCGCGTGGCAAATGCGCGCAATGTCTTCGGCCGAAGCCTTGAACTCCATCGCGACCACAGCTTCAGAGATCAACTCTGAGACCTGCGGACCCACCATGTGCACGCCCAAGATTTCATCAGTCTTGGCGTCTGCCAAGAACTTGACCATGCCTGTGGTGTCGCCCAATGCGCGGGCACGACCGTTGGCCAAGAACGGGAAAGTCCCCGCCTTGTAGGCCACGCCGTCGGCCTTGAGTTGCTGCTCGGTGCGACCGACCCAGGCAATCTCAGGGCTGGTATAGATCACCCAGGGGATGGTGTTGAAGTTGACATGGCCGTGTTGACCGGCGATGCGCTCAGCGACCGCCACGCCCTCTTCTTCGGCTTTGTGGGCCAACATGGGGCCACGCACCACGTCACCCACCGCCCACACGCCGGGCAAGTTGGTTTTGCAGTCACCGTCGACCACGATGGCACCACGCTCGTCGACTTGCAGCCCCACGGCTTGACCGTTCAAGCCCGTGGTGTTGGGCACGCGACCGATGGAGACGATCAGTTTGTCAGCATCCAGCGTGATGGCTTCGCCTTTGGCGTTGGTGTACGCCACCGACACGCCTTTTTTGCCATTCTTGATCTCACCGACTTTGACGCCAAGTTCAATCTTCAAGCCTTGCTTGTCGAAAGCTTTTTTGGCTTCTTTGGCGATTTGTTCATCGACAGCGCCCAAGAAGGTTGGCAAACCTTCGAGGATGGTGACGTCAGCACCCAGACGACGCCAGACCGATCCCATCTCCAAGCCAATCACGCCCGAGCCAATCAAGGCCAGTTTCTTGGGTACCGCACCGATGCGCAGAGCACCGTCGTTGGACAACACATTCACTTCGTCAAACGGCACACCAGGCAAAGCGCGTGCGCTGGAGCCGGTAGCGATGATGATGTGTTTGCCGGTGATGGACTCTTCGGTCTTGCCTGTTACTTTGATCTCATAGCCACCCTCGGCCTTGGCCGCAAAGCTGCCACGACCGTGCAAGAAGGTGACCTTGTTCTTTTTGAATAAGTACAAGATGCCGTCGTTGTTTTGTTTGACGACATTGTCCTTTCGGGCAACCATCTTGGCCACGTCCATCTTCACGCCAGTAGCGCTGATGCCGTGCTCTTCAAAGTGGTGGTTGGCATGGTCAAAGTGCTCGCTCGATTGCAGCAAGGCTTTGGAGGGAATGCAACCCACGTTGGTGCAGGTACCGCCAGGGGCGGGGCCTCCGGCTGCGTTTTGCCACTCATCCACACAGGCCACTTGAAAACCCAACTGGGCTGCACGAATGGCTGCGATGTAGCCACCGGGGCCTGCCCCGATGACGACGACGTCGAATTGTTTGCTCATGAAGGACCTTTGTTAGATATCAAACAACAAACGGGCTGGATCTTCCAGCGCTTCTTTCATGGCGACCAAGCCCAACACAGCCTCGCGGCCGTCGATGATGCGGTGGTCGTAGGACATGGCGAAGTAGTTCATCGGGCGAACCACCACTTGGCCGTTTTCCACCATGGCGCGGTCTTTGGTGGCGTGCACGCCCAAAATGGCCGACTGCGGTGGGTTGATGATGGGGGTCGACATCATCGAGCCGAAGGTGCCGCCGTTGCTGATGGAGAACGTGCCACCGGTCATCTCTTCCATGCCCAGCTTGCCGTCTTTGGCCTTGGCGCCAAATTCAGCAATCTTTTTCTCGATGTCTGCAAAGCTCATTTGGTCGGCGTTGCGCAAAATCGGCACCACCAAGCCACGGGGCGAACCCACGGCAATACCGATGTCAAAGTAGCCGTGGTAGACGATGTCATTGCCATCGACTGAGGCGTTCAAGACGGGGAACTTCTTCAAGGCATGCACCGCAGCTTTGACGAAGAAGCTCATGAAGCCCAACTTGACGCCGTGCTCTTTTTCGAAA
>CAIVLE010000222.1 GCA_903906635.1 uncultured Burkholderiales bacterium
GAAGGCACAGCAAAGGCGTGAATCACGTCATTGGCGGTCGTGATGATGCGAACTTTTTTATTGACCGGGACCACCAGCGGGTTGTCGACCTTGAGCAAGTAGTCGTCAATGTCCACGCCCTTGGCGCCGTTGTTGGACATTTCGCGGTGCTCGTTGTCCAAGGTAGAGATGAAAGCAATGCCCTCGCCCTCACCCTTGATGTAGTCATAACCCCACTTCCACTGATAGCCAGTGGCCTTGATGGTCAGGTCGGCGTTGGAGGTGTCTTTTTGGGCCACCACAGCCTTGGTGGCAGGCAACGCCATCAAGATCACAATGATGAAAGGGATGACCGTCCAAGCAATTTCAACTTTGACTGATTCATGGAAGTTGGCAGACTTGTGGCCCACCGATTTGCGGTGCTTCCAGATGGAATAAAACATCACGCCAAACACAGCAATGAAAATCACCGTGCAGATGATCAGCATGAACCAATGCAACCAACCTTGCTCTTGGGCAATTTTGGTCGCACCAGGTTGAAGGTTGAGTTGGCGTACACCAGGACCGCCCGGTAAGTCATTCACCGCCCAAGCCGCTGTGCTCGCCCAGGTTGCGGCGAACAGCAAACCAGAAGCCAGCTTCTGGAAAAGATTGTTCTTCATCACTTTCGATTGCCTTAATGTTTAGACTTCAGAAGCGCAAACCTTGCGAAACACTGCGATATCTCAATGTCTCAACTAATGGTTTGCCCTATAAGTAACCAGCTCGCATTCTAGCAAGGCTATTGCGTCTTCGAGCCCCGCAATATGCTTTGCATATCTTGAAGAGAAACGGAAGTTTGTTGGGCCAACTTGGGCTTTGGGACAGGCTTGAGGGCATGTCCATAAATAACTTCCACCGTCAAACTCAAACGTCCGCCGTGTTCTGGTTTGGCCAAGGCCATCAAACCTTGCTCTAACTGACGACGCCACCCACGTCCTCGCAAGCCTGAAAAGCGCGCCACATGGAGGTTGCGACCCAGTTGGCGCAACTCAGCCAACAAGGCAGCGCCGTCCACATAGGTCAGGGTGATGCGTTCCATGTCCATCACTGGTTCGGCAAATCCAGCAGCCACCAACATGTCCCCCCAGTCGTGCATGTCCGTGAAGTCATGGCTGGGGGCCGGCCAACCCTGCTGCTGGTAAAGCGCATGCAATTCACTCAAAGTGTCCGGTCCGAGACAAGAAAACATCAAAAAACCGTCCACTGCCAAGGCCTGGTGCCACTGGCGCAACAAGGCTTGAGGCTGCTCGCTCAGATGCAAGGCCATGTTGGCCCACAACATCTCGGCACCCGCGCTCGCTTGAGTGCCAAAGGTGAGCCGTGAAGCCAGGCCCCAGCGACGCCACCAAGTTTTTTGCAAAGCGCGTTGCGTCAAGGCCAAACGTTGTTGGTGGGCATCCACCACTTCACAGCGCGCCTTGGGATAACGATCCATCACCAAGGCGTGGGCCTTCAAGCCGCCACTCAAAGGCGCCCAATCGATCCAACGCTGAGGTTGCAGGCGAATCCATGCCAAGCGCTCTTGCATGCGTCGCCCAATTTCTTCATTCAACCAAGGTGATTGGAGATGGCGCCAAGCGTTCCAACGGCGACTGGCCGCAGGGTCAAGTGATGGGGGACGCTGGGAGGCAGGGGTTTCGGACATGAGGACAGCAGTATATTGAGCCCGTGTGATCGCCACCGAGTGAACAACTTTTTTTCTCGGCTGTATTGGCCCCCGCACCCGAGGGCCCAGAATTGGGCACTTTTCCCAGAATTGGACACTTTTGTCACGGCGGGCCCAGCGCCCCTCCCCCTTTTTGTGATACTTGCATCCAAGGCTTTGAGCAAGCATTGATTGGATGCCTCACCTGTGCCCAAGCCCTGCATGAACTTGACTGCTCAAGTTGCTTCCTTTGGGCCCTTACGCTGGACGCTTACCTTTGCAACCTTGCACTGTGCCTGCCCCTGGGGGCCATCACACGATTTAAATTAGAGGTCACTTCTAGGCTCTACAAGTCGCTCCTGAGCTCGGGCATCCCATGACGCACCTGATGTCCAATGCACCCGGGTGCGAACCCTCAGTGCGGGCTGCGCACCGGGCGGCTTCCCAGTCTTTATCTATGACGGGAGTGCGAAAGCGCAGCCCCTGGGTGGTTTTTGCCACGACACCGCGCCCGGCAGAGTCATTCATACGACATGAGGCAGATGTCTAGCGTCAGTTGGTCCACTTGCATGGCTCATTGCTGGACAATGCGACCATGTTCAATATTGTTTTGGTCCATCCTGAAATTCCACCCAACACGGGCAACGTCATCCGTCTTGCAGCCAATACGGGCTGTGTGCTTCACTTGATCGAGCCGCTTGGGTTTTCGATGGAAGACAAGCACATGCGCCGCGCCGGTTTGGATTACCACGAATATGCGCCGGTTCACCGTCATGCCAGCTGGGCTCAATTTTTGATCAACGCGCAACCCGAGCCCTCACGCATGTTTGCGCTGACCACCAAAGGCTCTGGTGCTGCCCATGATGTGACATATCAAGCCGGTGATTGGTTTGTTTTTGGCTCAGAAACCAGCGGTTTACCCCTTGAGGTGCGCGACAGCTTCCCCACCACACATCGGCTGCGACTGCCCATGCGCGATGGGCAACGCAGCTTGAATCTATCCAACGCCGTGGCCGTGTTGGTGTTTGAGGCTTGGCGTCAAAACAAATTTGCTATGCATACCAACGTGTGAGCGACTCCGCCACGCACACTGGTTTCTCAGCGCCCTCACGCTCGACCGTTGTAAGCCATGTGATTTGTACCCCATCCCCCTGTAGGGGCTCGCATGCTTTGAGCACCAATCGCGCACGCAGTCGGCTGTTGACTGGCACAGGCGCGGTGAAGCGTACTTTGTTCAAGCCGTAATTCACCCCCAGACGCACGCCCTGAATTTGGAATGCCGAGGCACAAAGTTTGGGCAACAAAGACAGGGTGAGAAAGCCATGCGCAATTGGCGCACCAAATGGTCCTGAGCGAGCGCGCTCCTCGTCCACATGGATCCACTGCTCATCCCCCGTGGCCTGGGCAAACTGGTTGATTTGCGCTTGCGTCACCGTGAACCAGTCGCCCAATAACTCCGCTTGCCCCACCCAGGCTTGTACTTGTTGCAAAGAATCAAATACCTTCATCGTTTACCTTTCTTCAATGGCATGCGTCCCACAGCAACTTGCTGCCTGTGAGAAACATGCCCAGATACACCATTTGATAAAACAGCTTGGGTTTGATGCGCCGGGCAATACGCACACCCGACCACACCCCCAGCGGAACCAAGGGCATCAATACCATGGCCGTGCCTAAGTTGCGCCAGTCAAATAAACCCAAAGCGGCATAAGGCAGCCATTTGGCGAAATTCATGAAGAAAAAGTACACCGACAAGGTAGCTGCAAACTTCACTGGATGCAAACGCATGGGCAACAAATAGGCATTCACAGGAGGAGCTCCCGTGTGAGCGATGAAACTGGTAAAGCCTGACAGCGTGGTCAAGATCGCCCCCAACCAACGTGGCGGGGCCATGCCTTGAGGCGAAGAGGGAAATAGCAAACGTTGCGCCAAAAACACCAGGGTGAAGAAACCCACCAAACCGGCCACCCAGTGGGTCTCCAAGCGACTAAATATCAGGTACCCCACCAACGTCCCAACCAAACCCCAAGGCACCAAGAACTTCAACAACACGAGATCGAAGTCACGTCGATAGGCGGCAATGCCCAGCACATCGATCACGAACAACACGGGCATCAAAATCGCTGCAGCTTGGGGCACTGTCACCGCCATCGCCATCAAAGGCACGGCCAAAGAACCCAATCCAGCGCCAAACCCACTTTTGCTGATGCCCAACAACACCACAGCAGGGGCGGCCACGCAATAAAAGAAAGGATCGGTGATGAGGTAATCGGCCAGCACATCAGTCCAAGCTGCGTGGGGCTCGGCTGGCCTCGTTGTTGGCATCCACCAACACCTTCAGCATGCGCAAAAATTCTTGTTGCTGCGCAACGGGCAAAGGCCTAAGGATTCGCTCCTGGGTCTTGAGTACGGCGTCATTTACATCGGCCAATAGCCGCTCACCTTGGGGCGTCACACGCAGCAAGCGCGCTCGCCGATCCTCAGTAGAGATCTGGCGCACCACCCAACCACGCGCCTCCAAACGATCAACCACACCCCCGATGGTTGAGGTGTCGAATCCAATCCCTGCAGCCAAAGTGCGCTGGTCCATACCGGGTTGCGCCATCACGGCGTTGAGGGCCGCAAATTGCACCGGTGTCAAGCCAAATGCCTGCGTCTCATCCATGAACACGCCTACGGCAATTTGTTGTAAACGCCGGATGTAATGACCAGGCAGCTCCGATAGAGGCAAAGAGACAGCGACAGAAGAGGGCATGGCGTTGGCAGTCACATCTCAAAAAGATGGGTAAAAGTATCACCGAAGATGCTATCACCAGCTCATCGATCCTTCACTGCCCTGGAACGGGTCAGCATCTCTTTGGCATATGGATATAGCGTGGCGTTAGAAGGCCTCACCTACACTTGGAGCTTAATTAAAAATTTCTGACTTGACATGAGTGCATTCCACGAAGAAGAAGTGTTGACGGTTCACCATTGGACCGAGCGCTTATTCAGCTTCACCACCACGCGCGACACTGCGCTGCGTTTCTCCAACGGCCACTTCACCATGATTGGCCTGCGCGTCAAC
>CAIVLE010000223.1 GCA_903906635.1 uncultured Burkholderiales bacterium
ACGTGGACCCTCGGGCGCGGCGTTTGAGTGCCTCACTCATCAGCCCTGATGTGCAAATGCCCCTTGAGTGAACCACCCTGGGGCAATTGAGAGCTAGCGCGGTAATTTTTCACGGGGCGTGATGACTCGCTCGGGTCAGCCCCCCGGCGACTGGCTCGTTACGCCTTCACAAACGAGGTGTGGGCGGACGGGCTCAGGCGAGGAATGCCACGGGATTGAAAACTCAGGCTTTGCTTGCGTTGGTCGTACACCAGCAAGGCGTGGTCTCGGAAATTGGCCAAATACTGCGCATAGGGGTTAAAGCGCCTGAAAAACGGCAAGGCCGCTTGAAACTGTTGAGCCGCCTCTTCCATCGTCATACCTGAGCGGCAGCGATACCCCATGCGCCCGCCCAGCGGCGTGTCTTGGCGTAACCAGACCTCATCGATTGAGAACTTGGGCAAGTCCTTGGAAATCGGCGAGCCCTGTTCGAGCGAGAAAACGCTGCGATGGATGGCTGAAATGTAGTCTTGGTTGCGCTCTAAAAAAGCCAGCGTATCGCCGAACTCTTGCTCGGTCTCGGTGGGAAAACCACAAATTACATACACATGGTTGTGAATGCCGGCCGCATGAGCGTCGCGCAGCACTTGCTGCACCTCATCGACTTGGGTGCCCTTGCCCATCAAATCTAAGATGCGTTGGTTGGCGCTCTCCAAGCCCCACAAAATGTATTTGCACCCTGATGCGGCCATTTCTTTCAAAATCTCGGGCGTGAAAGTTTTGTTGGGCTTGGACAAGGCGTAATAAGCGATGTCTAGATCTGCCGCACGAATGGCTTGGGCCAAGCGCACAAAATGTCCGGGTGCGATCATCTCGTCGACGAAGGAGAAGTGCCGAACGCCCTGTGCAACCATGTTCTTGAGCATCGCCACCACCTGCTCCAAGCCGTGGAGTCTGTAGCTGTCGCCGGCAGAAAAGTAGTGCACGCAAAACGTACATTTGCGCCAGTAGCAACCGCGCGAGAGCAACAACGCTGCGACGGGTCGGGGCGAGTAATAGTTGGAGAAATCCACCTGAGTGAAATCAGGTGCACCAAACGCATCGATGTTTTTTTGAAATACCGCTGCCTCGCGCACCACCTGCTCACCTTGCCAATAAAAAGCGCCTGGCACACCCCGTGGGTTGCCTTGCTGTTCTAGCAAAGCCTTCAGCGGCAACTCGCCGTCTCCTGTGACGATCACGTCGGCGGCTTTGGGGTACCAACGCATGAAGTGCTCCACGCCCTCGGTGAAGCAGCTGCCGCCAAAAAAAACTTTCACATGGTGCTGCTCGCGCATGAAGCGCCCCAGCATCGCGCCGATGGGCAGCTGCTGAGAAAAAATCATCGACACGCCCATCACCTCGGGCTCGCTGCGCAGCACCTGCTCGACCAATGCTTGCAGCATCACCGACATCTCACCCGTGCGCTCCCAGTGGGCGCACTCAGCGGTCAAGATCTCCACAAACACATCCGTGAAGTGAATGAACACTCGGCCGTACAGGTCATACAGTTGAGGCTGCTCATAAAAAGCCGAGTCATCGCCCCCGCTGAAAGTCTTGGCGGCGTGCATCAGTGCGGAGGTATCCGCGCCCATGCGCGCATGCATGTCGGGTGTGAGGTGAATCTCCCCTCGGGCAATGCCGCCCAACAGAAAACGAAATAACCATACATTGAGATCGAGCACCGTCAGCTGCCACTGGGGCAACTCGCGCTCAATGAACCCCTTGAGCATGGCCACGCCCAAGGGGGGCGAGGTGGGCATGGTCATGGGCGGAAACACCAAGGTCATGCGGTGCGTGCCAAGCTCAGTCATCATGCGGTGTCTCCACATCCAAATATTCTGCAACCCTCTCATTGGCCACCGCTTGCTGGGCCAACGCTTGAACATATACCGCCTCGATGTGGCGCGTGTGCGCGACGATGTCGCACACGGGGGAGGCCAGCATCTGCGCGCGCAAGATCTGCCGCGACCACACGCGAGTGCGCAGCTGCTGCGCCAACGCTGCGGCAATGCGCACATAGTCTGGCGCGTCTCGCGCAACCCAATCGTCGTGGCCCATGGCTCGTAAAAAACTCGCGCCCATGCGCGAGACAAAATTAGACCCCTCTAGGGTCACCATTGGGCAGCCCATCCACAGCGCTTGCAGACTCGTGGTGCCGCCGTTGTAGGGTGTGGGGTCAAGCGCAATGTGCACGTCGTGGTACTCCTGCATCATCTCGCTCAATTCGGTAGGGCCTCTGAAGTGCAAGCGCTGCGGATCTACCCCCTGCGCCACAAAGCGCGCGCGGGTGGAGGCCTGAACCGCCTCGTCACGCAACACCGGGGCTTTGATCAACAGCACCGAGTCAGGCACCGCCTCCAGCACCTGCGCCCATAGGGCCACCGTGGTGTCGCTGAGCTTGAGCAAGTTGTTGAACGAGCCAAAGACCAACGGGCCTTGTACAGGCTGCGTGGCATCGGCTTGCAGCGGGTCTGGGTCCACCGGGGCCCAACAAAACACGCTGCCGGGCAAGCGCGCCACACGCTCCACAAACAGCGCGTCGTGCTCAGGCGGGGCCACCACCGCGTCGGCAATCAACCAATCAAAGCAGCGCAAGCCCGTCGAGTGCGGGTAACCCAGGTACGTCATTTGCACGGGCGCACCGCGCATGGCAAACACGCCCAGGCGGTGCGTGGCGGTGTGACCTGCCAAATCAACCAGCACATCGAGTTGGTCGGACTGCACCATGGCGTGCAAGGCCACATCGTCGAGTTTGTGCGCCTCACGCCAATGGTCGGCACAAGCACGGGCTTGGCGCGTGTAGCCGTCGTGCATGGTGCCCACGTGGTAGATGAAAATTTCAAACCGACTGTGGTCGTGCTGCTGCAAGACGGGCAGCATGAACAAATTGACCGGGTGCTGGCGGTGCAAGTCACCCGACACATAGCCCACCCGCAACCGCCGCCCACCCTCGGCAGCCGTCAACTCGGGCGTTTGCCGATGACCACGCATGCGCGGCGGCTGCAAGTGCTCCTGCTTGCCTGCCTGAACCAAATGCGGATAGGTCTGCCCAAAATCGGCCAGCATGGCCTCTCCAACACGGCGGTGCAAGTGAGCCACAAACTCGGCGCTCAAGTGGTCTTGGTACAGGCTTTGCATCAACAAGCGCGCGGCCCCCACGCCGTTGTTGCGCACACCGTGCTCTTCAAACGCGGCCAAAGCGCGGTCGAACTGCGGGCGGCTCACGCCACTGTTGCGCAAATCGTCCAGCGCCACTTGGGCCAGGGTGTTGTTCGGCTCTAGCGCGAGCACCCGCAAAAAATTGTCTTCGGCCTGCTGGCTCAACCACACCTTGCTTTGCAACTGCCCCAGGGCCAACCGAGCCCCCGTGTGGTTGGGCTGCAACTGCACCACGGCCTCGCGCACCTGCAAGGCCTGCTCCCAGTAGTTGTTGAAAAACAAAACATCAGCCAACAACCCTAAAAACTCAGGACTTTGCGACTCACCCGCCTTAGCAAACGCCGCCTCGGCTTGCGAGGTATGGCTCAACTGCATGTGGGCCTCGGCTTGCAGCAACCAAGAACCATGGCGTTGGGGTGATTGGCTCAAGACGGCCTGCAACGCCGCCAAGGCGCCTGCGGGATTGCCGCTGCGCAAACGCCACACGGCCAACCAGTGGCCGGTTTCGCCGAGCAAGGGCTCTGAGGCCAGGGCTTGCAACACCGCCTCACGCAGCGCGGGGGAAGCCTGTGCATCGGTTACCCCTTGCAAAGCCAGCTCGCGACAGCGCGCCAAATACAACCAGCTCAACCAGTCGCCGTGGTCTACCGCCACCAAGGCTTGCAGCACCTCGGTGGCCTGGGCCAGCCCCGGCCACACGGGCGCGGCTTGCAGCAACACCTGCTCACCGCCCGCCCAGGGCTCGGTGGGGGTGAGCTGCGCCAATAGACCTTGGGCCTCGCTGGCCAAGCGTGCGTCACAGCGCTGCGCTTGGGTGGCGGCATAGCGGGCATGCCAAGGCAAGGCCCGGCGCGCATAGCGGTGCAGCAACGCCATCCAAAGCTCAGCTTGAGCTGGTGTTTGCTTGAGCGATTGCCAAGTTTGGGTCAGGGTCTGGATGGTCAATGCGAGGACTCCGGCGGCAAGTTAGCCGCCCTGTGGTCAAGTACGGTCAAGTCACATGTGCCCCACCACCGATTGTCGAGTTGACAATGGCGTTTTCGATCAACAACTGCGCGTACACAGTGGACGTGTTGTAGGTGTAGGCCGTCATGATGTGCACAGTGTTGTTGATGTCAGTGTAGGTGATGGCAGTGTTAGCGGTGCCGGTGGCTTTGGTCCAGCTGCTAACACCCAGGTTCACGTAATCTGCCGCAGTCCCCCAAATCATCAGCTGGTGCATAGCAACGCTCGACGCTAAGCCCGTCGTGCCAGATGAGCTTCCAGTGTTCGTGCTGTTGAATACGTTCATGCCAGCCATGTCCAACACATCTTTGAGCGCCAATGTGGTGGTATTGCCTTTGGTGTCGGTGGACATGTCGATGATTTCTACGCTGGTAATGCGACTCAAACCCAAACCGCCCGTGCTCCCGGCGTTGGACACCGCCGTTAAATTTAGGTTGGCGCCGCCCGTGAGCTGCAAGGTGTCGATGCCCGTTCCGCCATCGATGCGTGCCAACTGCGTAGTGTTATAAATACCCGACCCAAATGTGTTTTGCAAAGCAGCCACCATACTTGCTGTCACCACAAAGGTGTCGTTGCCAGCGCCGCCATACAACACATCAGAGCCGGCGCCTGAGATCAAGGTGTCGTTGCCAGCCCCACCCACCAGCGTTTGACCGCCCCCCAAGGTAGAGGTGGAGGTGAGTATGTCGGCGCTGGAAGTGCCCAGTTGATCTACTGCTGTGTTGGAAAACACCCCTGTGGTGCTACCGAAAATCACATAACTGGTCGTAGCTAATGTGGCTTTATTGTCACCAGGCGCTCCCACAATCAAATCGGCCAAACCATCACCGTTTATATCCCCTGCTGCGCTAACAGAGGTTCCGAACTTTTGCTGGCTGCTAACTCCGTCTATGACAAAGCCACCTGTACCGAATTGCACATCGCTCAATTGAATAACCGTCGAAGTGGACTTCCCAAACACCACATAGCTTTTCCCAACAGCGTAAAGAGAAGAATTACCTGAAACTGCTTCAGTTGCTCCAACAATTAAATCTGCTAACCCATCGCCGTTAACATCTCCCGCGGCGCTGACTGAAATCCCGCTTTTTTCAGCATTTATCCCAGAAATCATAAAACCACCAGTGCTTGCGCTTGAGGTAATTGCAGACAAATCAATTGCTGAATTTGAGGTCTTGCCAAATACGACATAACTGACTCCTGCGTAGGCATCGTTATTTATGTTCGCTGAATTTGGTGCACCCACAATCAAATCAGCCAAGCCGTCACCGTTCACATCACCTGCAGCACTGACTGATGTCCCGCTAAGTTGGCTATAGACTATTGAATATATAGAGGCGCCGTTAATCACAAATCCCCCCGTACCACTGCCAGAGCTTGGGGCAATATCTGACAAATTGATCGCACTACCCGTGCTCTTGCCAAACACCACATAACTGCGGCCGGCATCTGTACCTGCTAATGGATCAGAATAGGGGGATCCTACAATCAAATCGGCATAGCCATCGCCGTTGACATCGCCTGCGGCGCTGACCGAATAACCGCTTTGGTCCCCACTGCACTGCCCGTTGATCACAAAGCCCAGAGTACTAATGCCTGCGGTAATAGTTGACAAATCAATAGCCGTGGACGCGGTCTTGCCAAACACCACATAGCTGCGACCGGCGTTGGCGGTAATTGAAGTTGGGTCTGCCAGTTTGGCGCCCACAATCAAATCGGCCAAGCCGTCACCGTTCACATCGCCTGCGGAGCTGACTGACCAGCCACTGTTATCGCAACTGCCCTGACCGTTGATCACGAAGCCAATTGTGCTGCTGCCTGCCGCAATTGTTGACAAATCAATGGCAGTGCCTGTACTTTTGCCAAACACCACATAGCTGCGACCTGCATCAGTGACAGTGGCTGGGTCTGAATTGGGTGCGCCCACAATCAAATCGGCCAACCCATCCCCGTTTACGTCGCCTGCAGCACTGACCGAATGACCACTCAGATCGCTGCTGCCCTGGCCGTTGATCACAAAGCCTAGTGTGTTGCTGCTTGCAAGAAGATCAGACAAGTTGATGGACGCCGTAGTGGTTTTGCCAAACACCACATAGCTGCGACCCGCATATGCGGTGCTTGTTGTCGGGGTTATATTCATTGCGCCAACGATCACATCAGCCAAGCCGTCCCCATTCACGTCGCCTGCGGCGCTGACAGAATAGCCGCTTTGGTCAAAATAAGTCTCTCCTTTGATCAGGAAACCGCCCGTACCCGCAGCAATGGTCGAGCCTTTCATGTAACCCGAATTGCCTTGAATGGTGATGGTCACTGTTTTACTGGTGCCATCCGCAGAATAAACATTGAACGTGTCTTGGGCTGTCTCGCCAGTATTCAATGCCTGTACTGTGGTGTTGGTGTTGTCCAAGGTGTACAACCATTTTCCAGCAGCAGACAAGGTGTATGTACCGTAGCCTCTTGTACTGGCGGCGGAAGTGGTGACTGCTCTGAAGACATTAGAGCCATCAATATCGGTAACTGTAAGACTAGCAGTTAGAGTTGTGGGTAAAAGGTTTTCGGTCAAAGTTCCAGTTGTCGTGCCGGTGATCACAGCGGGGGTGTTGCTGCTGGTCACGTTCACGCTCAAAATCTGGTTTGCCGTCGAGCTGCCGTCGCTTGCAGTCACCGTGAAACTGTCACTACCACCACCCACCGCATTGACCAATGATGCATCTGGAACAAACACATACGCCCCGCTGCTGCTGTTCTCATACAGCGTCCCGTACGTCCCAGCTTTCAGGAGGTTGTACGACGCCACTCCAATCGTGTAACTCCCGCTCGTCGCCCCCGTCACCCCATACGTCAGCGTCGTGCCTTCCGCATCGCTCGCACTCACCGTCCCAGTCGTGTTCCCAAACGTGTCATACGCCGCCGTATCCACCAGGCTGATCGCGCTTGGGGCTGTCACCACCGGTGTGTCATTGGCACCCGTCACGTTCA
>CAIVLE010000224.1 GCA_903906635.1 uncultured Burkholderiales bacterium
GACACGGTACAAATCGCTGCCCTTCATGAAGTTGTTGGTGCCGTCCCAACGCACCTTGCCAATGACCGTGTCAACTTGGCTTTTCTTGAGCCAAGCGGCCAAAGTTTTGTCGTCTAGGCTCTTGGTAGCAGTGATTGCTGCATCCAAGGATTGCCAGGTGGCATAAGCCACCGCCGCAATCAATTCAACCGAACTGTCGGGCAAGCCGGCCTTGGCTGCTCGTTCGTTGAATTGTTTGACAAACTCGGCCGAGATGGGGTTGCTGGTGAATGGCGCATGCTCTTCAAACACCGTCAAAGCCAACACGCCCTTGCCGTCAGGCGACTTGAGCATGGGGCCAGAGGCAGGGAAGGCGATGAAGAACTGGGGTGGCACGTAATCGATCTTTTTCATGGCGTCGAGCAGCAAGTTGCCATCCAAGCCCACGCCACCGACCCACACCATGTCGGGCTTGGCTTCTTTCACACGGGCTGCAATCGCGCCAAAGTCTCGGTTGCCAAATTCCCACTCCAGATAGGTGGCCTCGGTCATGCCGCGTTTTTTCAAAACCTCGCGCGCGCCTTGGGTCACAAAGTGCACCGAGGGGAACTTGCTCGTCAACATGGCCACCGATTTGGGTGGTTTGTTGCCCGAACCGACGGCGTCGAACACCAGATTGGGCCAGACGGTTTCGATCTCGTAAGACTGGCCACCGACCGAAAACAGCATGTCGTATTTGGCCAAGGCAGGCAGGCCAAAGGTGTTGTGCAACAAGATCTTGTTGTAGCGCTGGGCTACACCCATGGCCGACAAAATTGAGCCCGTCGCGTAGGGGCCAACGATCAGATCAACTTTTTCTGAGGTGATGAGTTGCTCATACAAAGTGCGTGTGACGTCGGGTTTGGACTGATCGTCTTTGAGTACCCATTCCACAGGGCGACCCAGCCAACCCCCACGCTTGTTGAGTTGCTCGATGTAGATGTCACCCGCAATCTTTTGCATCACGGCCGTTGCACTGAGCGGACCCGTGAGCGCGAGCGTGCTGCCGATTCGGATGGGCGCGGCATTGGGGGCCTGGGCACTCACGCCCATGGCCCCAAGCGCCGCAGCACTTAGGAGCAGGGCTCGGAGCCATTGTTGGATGTGTTGTCTCATGTACTTGTCTCCCTATCTTGTTATCTGACTTGTTTACTTTTTGAGCTCTTCCAAGTTAGCAGCATCGCCTTCTTCGTCCATGCTGAAGCGGTCGCCAAAGTCAAAAAAGTCATCGTGCTGAAAGCCATTGGCATAGTGTTGAATCTCCCACCAGTTGTGGTCGAGATCTTCCAAATAAAAGGAGTACACGCCGTGCATCTCTTGCTGGGGCAGCACTTGACGAATGCCGTATTTCGCTTGGTTGGCAATCGCATTGGCGTGCGCCTGGTCAACTTCCTCGCGCGTGGCCACATCGACTCCCCAGTGGTTGAGCAAGCTGCAGGGGTGAATTTGGTCTCCCACCTCGACGCAGACGATGTGAAAGCGCATGCCACCGCGAATCACCATGGCGGGTTTGCCGTGGCGCACGCACTCCAGCCCCAAAAACTCTTCGTAGAAACGACGCGAGGCTTTGAGGTTGAAGCACTCGAGGGTGCCGTGGCTCAAGCAATAGGGCTTGATCACCGAGTTGTGCACGGGCATCTCGACGGTACAGTTTTCGGGCAGCATGGTGTGTCTCTCCTTGAATTAGATGGCGTTGTTGGATTTGGCCTGATCGGCTTGGCTCAAGAATGAATCGGCAAAAAACGCTTCCTCTGGCAAACCTGCTTGGGCTGAGAAGTCACGCCTTGCAGACTCCACCATGACGGGAGCGCCACAGGCATACACCTGGTGCTGGCTCAGGTCGGCAAAGTCTTGTAGAACGGCTTGGTGCACCAGGCCAGTTCTACCTTGCCATTGGTCTTGAGCCGTGGCCTCGCTCAGCACCGGGATGAAGTGGATGTGTGGATGTTGCTGGGCCCAAGCTTGTGCTTGCTCCATGGCGTACAGATCTGCCTTGCGACGCCCCCCCCAGTACAGGTGAATGGGGCGGCTCATGCCTTGCTCTAAGCTGTAGAGCAGCAGCGACTGAATCGGCGCAAACCCCGTGCCCGAGGCCAACAAGATCATGGGCGCCGTGCTGTCTTCGCGCAGGTAAAACGAGCCCAAGGGCATTTCGATCTTCCAAATCTCGCGTGGCTTGAGGGGCCCAAACACATGGTCGGTAAAAACACCCCCCGGCATGTGGCGCAGATGCAACTCCAGTTGGCGAACGCCTTCGGCTTTGGGTGGGTTGGCAATAGAGTAGCTGCGGCGCGATCCGTCCGGTCGTAAGACGTCGATGAACTGCCCGGCGCGAAACTGCACAGGCTCATTGGCGGGCAGTCCCAAAGTGATGATCCGCACATCGTGGGCCACTTGCTTAAAGTCCAGCACCCGAGCGGGCATCTGTTGAACTTTGAGATGACGGTCGGGGTCAATTTCTTGCACCTGGACCACCACATCGCTCAAAGGTTTGGCGCAGCACAGCAGTGCATAGCCTTCTTCACGCTCAGCTTCGGAGAGGTACTTGACGTGGGCGCCACCATGATCGACTTGGCCAGAGATGACCCGGCCTTTGCAGGTTCGGCACATGCCTGATCGGCAACTAAAGGGCATGCGCAAGCCTGCGGCTAGTGCTGCTTTGAGAATTTCTTGCTCAGACTCGCATTCAAACCGACTGCCGCTGGGTTGCAAGGTGACTGATAAAACCATGGGTCTTGACTACTTTTCTAGGGTCGCAAAGCTTCATAGTGTTGTCTACAAAGTTGTGGTCACATGCCTAGGATTTACCCGAGACAAATTAGTCGCGGGGGTGACCTGTCAAACGGGTGAAGTCGATGGCGTTTTCAAAACTTGACGCAAGAAGCGTGTGGGCAGGGTCGGCCCCAGGCCTTGGTAGCCCGGCATGGTCAAGCCCTGAGCCGTGACCAGTGCGTGCGCGTGCAAATTGGCATACAGAGCGTCGTAGATTGGGAAGCTCGCTTGCAAGATGGCCTCATCGGATTCGTGCAGCAGCATCATGCCTTCGCAGACGGCCAACAATCCGGCCGCAATTTGGCCCCAACGGTCGTCGGGAGCGGCTTTGGCGTGGTGGATCACTTGCGCCACGCCTGCATGGATGATCTGTCCGATGTCATGCAACGACGGATCGGTGATTGCATAGGTGCGAAGGATTTTTTCGAATGTGGTGCCATCTTCGTCGTGCGAGCTCAACGCCACCCCGGGTAGACCAAAGGCAATGGC
>CAIVLE010000225.1 GCA_903906635.1 uncultured Burkholderiales bacterium
GCCCAGCACCCGCCGGTTCAACGCGCGATCGAGCGCGAGCGCCTGCAGCTCAACGTGCTCCAGCGCTAAAGCGCACCGTGAAGCGCGCTCCTGGCATGGGCTTGCCGGGAGTCGCCTCTTCCAGGATCACCGTTGCGCTGTGTTGTTGGGCAATTTCAATCACGATGGGCAACCCCAGGCCTGAGCCATCGGCCTCGGTGCCCAAGGCTCGGTAAAAGGGCTGAAATACCAACTCGCGTTCGGCCTCAGGAATGCCGGGCCCAGAGTCCTCCACTTGCAGCAGCACCACTTTTCCGAACCGGTCTGCCAAAATGCGCACGGTCACCACGCCCGGGACTTCATCGCTCGAGGGGGTGTAGTTGATGGCGTTGTCCACCAGGTTGCGAATGAGTTCTTTGAGCAAGGTGGCGTTGCCCAAGATGCGCACATCGGGGCTGCCGGGCGCCACCCCTTCATAGCCCAAGTCGATGCAGCGGTCCATGGCGCGCGGCAGCGAGTCTTGAATCACGTCACGGGCCAAGGCCACCAAGTCGCAAGGCGCGCGCGCTGTGTGAGTGCCCCCGCTTTCTGCGCGTGCGAGTGACAGCAATTGGTTCACGGTGTGGGTGGCGCGGATGCTGGCGCGCCCAATGAGCTTGAGTGACTGTTTGAGCTCCTCGGCGCTGGCGCTTTCACGTTGCGCCAAGTCTGCTTGCATGCGCAATCCGGCCAGCGGGGTTTTGAGTTGGTGAGCCGCATCGGCTAAGAAGCGTTTTTGGGTGGCTATCGATTCTTTCAAGCGGGTGAGCAAGTCGTTGATGGCGGCCACCAATGGGGCGACTTCCATGGGCACGCTGTGCTCGTCCAATGGGCTGAGGTCGTCGGGTTTGCGCAGTCGAATCCGTTCTTCCAGCGAGTTCAAAGGTTTGATGCCGCGCGCCAAAGCCAGCCAAACCAACAACACGGCCAAGGGCAAGATGACAAACTGCGGCAGCATCACGCCTTTGATGATCTCTGTGGCCAGCACCGAACGCTTTTCCAAGGTTTCACCGACTTGTACCAACACAGGCTTGGCGCCGGGTAGTCCTGTTTTGACCCAGGTGTAGGCCACTCGCACATCGTTGCCTCGCATCTCATCGTCCCGCAGATGCACTTCACCCAGCTGAGAAGTGTCTTCTTCGCGGGGCTGGGGGAAGTCGCGCTCCCCGCTCACGAACTCACCACGCGTGCCGAGCACTTGGTAATAAATCAGATCGGCATCGTCGGCCCGCAAAATTTCTCGCGCAGGCAGTGGCAAGTGAAACGCCATGCGTTGTTGCTCCACCTTGACCAATTGCGCCAAAGCCTGAACGTTGTATTCCAGACCCCGATCAAAAGGCCGCCCGGCAATGTTTTGTGCCACCAACCACGTCAGCGCCAAGCTCACTGGCCACAGCAAGAGCAATGGGGTGAGCATCCAGTCCAGGATCTCACCAAACAGCGAGCTTTGCTCGCGCTGAAAGAGTTTGACCATGAACGCGTGGGTTGGGGGATCAACCCGGTATTTTTTCTAAGCAGTAGCCCAAGCCACGCACAGTGGCAATGCGGATCGGGCCTTTTTCTATCTTTTTGCGCAGGCGGTGGATGTACACCTCGATGGCGTTGTTGCTGACTTCTTCGCCCCACTCGCACAGGCGCTCCACCAACTGGTCTTTGCTGACCAATCGGCCTGTGCGCTGCAGGAGGACTTCGAGCAAGCCGAGCTCACGGGCGGACAACTCAACCATCTTGCCGTCGATGGTGGCCACGCGACCGGTTTGGTCGTAGACCAAGGGCCCGTGTTTGATGGTCGAGGTCGCTCCGCCCATCCCCCGGCGTGTGAGTGCGCGCACACGCGCTTCAAGCTCTTGCAGGCTGAAGGGTTTGGCCATGTAGTCGTCGGCGCCATAGTCCAGGCCCTTGACGCGCTCTTCCACACTGTCAGCCGCCGTCAAGATCAACACCGGCATCGACGAGCCACGTGTGCGCAGGCGCTTGAGCACCTCTAGACCGTGCATTTTGGGCAAGCCCAAATCAAGGATGAGCAAATCAAACTCATCGGTGGTCATCAAGGCAGCATCGGCCTCGCTGCCACTGGCTACATGGTCAGCGGCTGCGCCTGATGCGCGCAATGTGCGCAACAAGCCATCGGCCAACACCAAGTCATCTTCGGCAATCAGAATGCGCATCGTTGTCTCCTGCGTGGTAGTTCTTCTTCGCAAATCTATGGGTTTGATTCTAGGTCCGGGTAAGCGCCTGCATAGGCCTCTAACCCTAAGCTCACGACCGTGGCCACCTCGGCGCCGACTTCTTGACGAAACTCGCTCTCGGCTTGTGCCACAGCGCGCTCAAATGCACGCAGCCACGACAAACCGGTCTCGGTGAACACAATGCGTCGCGCGCGCCCATCTCTGGGGTCTGCCGTGCGTGTGACCAAGCCCCAAGCTTCGCACTGGGTGACCAAGTCCCCCATCGCCTGTTTGGTCATGCCTGCCGCTTGTGCCAGCTCACTCAAGCGTGATCCATGCAGTCCCAAGTGCCGTGTGATGTGGATGTGGGCGGCGCTGACTTGCGACCGCGCCGCGAGGTTCGACAAGGCCAAGGGCACTTCGTCGTTGTGCGCCATCAAATGCAGCACACGGGCATCAAAGCGGCGCATGGCGTGCCCCAGTAAGCGCCCCAAATGCAACTGCCGCCAGTCCTGAGCCGGGCTGGCATGAGTGGGTAATTTAGCCATCCTTAAATGATAAGGCAAACTGACTAAAAAAACTGTTTACTTGTTTTGACTTTCGGTTAAAGTACTGGTCAAGCATCCAGCTGTTGATCAACACAGTGGTTGGAAAATCCGGTAAGTCCTTGAATTGATGGAGATTTTTATGAACGCCAAAAACCCAGTCGCCGACAGCGAAAAAGCCAAAGCCCTCCAAGTCGCCTTGGCTCAGATTGAAAAACAATTCGGCAAAGGCACCATCATGCGCCTGGGTGAAGGCGAAGTGATCGATGACATCCAGGTGGTGTCCACGGGCTCTTTGGGTCTGGACATCGCGTTGGGTGTGGGCGGCTTGCCGCGTGGTCGGGTGATTGAAATCTACGGCCCAGAGTCTTCAGGCAAAACCACCTTGACCTTGCAAGTGATCGCCGAAATGCAAAAGCAAGCGGGCACCTGTGCCTTTGTGGATGCCGAGCACGCTTTGGATGTGCAGTACGCGCAAAAACTGGGCGTGAATTTGCAAGAGTTGTTGATCAGCCAGCCTGACACGGGCGAACAAGCGCTAGAAATCGTGGACAGCCTGGTGCGCTCGGGTGCCGTGGACTTGGTGGTGATTGACTCTGTGGCGGCCCTCACCCCTAAAGCTGAACTCGAAGGTGACATGGGCGACTCGCTGCCCGGTCTGCAAGCACGTTTGATGAGCCAAGCCTTGCGCAAGCTCACCGCGTCCATCAAGAAAACCAATTGCACCGTGATCTTCATCAACCAAATCCGCATGAAGATCGGTGTGATGTTTGGCTCGCCTGAGACCACGACCGGGGGCAATGCGCTCAAGTTCTACGCCTCTGTGCGCTTGGATATTCGCCGCACCGGCACCATCAAAAAAGGTGAAGAGGCCATCGGCAACGAGACCAAGGTCAAAGTGGTGAAGAACAAAGTGGCTCCCCCGTTCAGAACCGCCGCGTTTGACATTTTGTTTGGTGAGGGCATCAGCCGTCACGGTGAAATCATCGACATGGGTGTCGAGGCCAAGATCATTGACAAGTCAGGTGCTTGGTACGCCTACCAAGGCGAAAAAATTGGCCAAGGCCGCGACAACGCACGCGAGTTTTTGCGTGAGAACCCGGCCTTGTCTTACGAAATTGAAAACAAGGTGCGTGACTCGTTGGGCATTCCCTTGTTGGCCGAAGCCATTGACGGCAAAGAAGTTGCGGCCTGAGGCAAGCGGTGTCCCAAGTGAGTGCTGAGGCCGATCCAACCAAAGACCGCAAGGTCAGGGGTCTTGGGCCCTCGCTCAAGGGCCGAGCGCTGCGACTGTTGTCCCAGCGCGAGCATTCTCGCCAAGAGTTAGAGCGCAAGCTCAAAGTATTTGAAGAGCATGCGGGTGAATTGGCCCAGGCCTTGGACTTTTTACAAGCCAAAGGCTTCATCAACGAACAGCGTGTGGTGGAGTCGCTGGTGAATCGGCGTTCGAGCAAGCTCGGTGCATCCCGGGTGCGTCAAGAATTGCAATCCAAAGGATTGCCTGCACAGGCGATTGCTGAGGCGGTGCAAGACTTGCGCAGCACCGAGCTTGAGCGGGCCCGTGAGGTGTGGCGAAAAAAATTCGGCACCCCTCCCAGCGATATCGCTGCACGCGCCAAACAAATTCGGTTTTTGGTGAGTCGGGGCTTTGCCCCAGAAGTCGTCAAGCGTGTGGTGGCGGGCGCACAAGACGAGTGAGACGTCCAAGACCTATGGGCTTGGGCGGCTCGTCAAAGGCCCAGCATCAATTGCAGGTTTTGTACCGCTGCGCCGCTGGCACCTTTTCCCAAATTATCTAAGCGCGCGATCACCACCGCGTGCCTGTGAGCCTCGTTGGCAAATACCCGAATTTCTAACTGGTTGGTGTCGTTGAGTGCCGTGGCATCGAGCTTGCCGTTGTCGCTGGCCGCATGCACGCTGACCCAGCTGTCTGAGTTGGTGGCGTAGTGCTGGACCAAGGCGTGGTGCAGGTCCGCCGCCCGGGGCTTGCCGGGCAGCAGGTCCAAGTGCAAGGGCACTTGTACCAACATGCCTTGACGGAAGTTGCCCACCGAGGGCACAAAAATGGGCCGACATGTGAGTCCGGCATAAGCCATGATTTCAGGCAAGTGCTTGTGCTCTAGCCCGAGCGCATAGGCCTCAAAAAGAGGTGCGCGCCCTGCTTCGTAGTCCTCGATCATGGTGCGGCCTCCTCCGGAGTAGCCACTGACAGAGGGCAGCGCCAGGGGGAAGTCTGCCGGAACCAAGCCAGCATCCACCAAGGGGCGCAATATGGCAATGGCGCCCGTGGCGTAGCAACCGGGGTTGGCCACGCGGCTGGCTTGGCTCACCGCGTCACGCTGGCCTGAAGCCAATTCCGCAAAGCCATACACCCAGCCGGGTGCGACGCGATGGGCTGTCGATGCGTCAATGATCTTGGGTCGCTGGCCGCTCAGGCTGTCAATCATGGCCACGGAGTCGCGGGCCGCGTCATCGTGCAAGCACAAAATGACCAAATCCACCTGAGCCATCAAAGCGCGCTTAGCTTCGGGGTCTTTGCGCAAGCTCGGGTCAATGCTGACCAGCTCAATCTGAGGCATCCGAGCTAAACGCTCCCGAATTTGAAGACCGGTGGTGCCGGCTTCGCCGTCAATGAAAACTTTGGCCATGGTTTGAAGGGTGCGATGGATTGCAAAAATGAATGCCTTTGATGCGGCGTAAGCCAAATCAAAGGTTGACGCAAAGCAGCATGATACATTTGCGAGTGCTATATCTGTAACCCAAATCTACCGATTCCGAAGAGAGATCTCATGAAGATTCACGAGTACCAAGGCAAGGAAATCTTGCGTCAATTTGGCGTGCCTGTGCCCCGCGGCATTCCAGCATTCACGGTTCAAGAGGCGGTGGAAGCCGCTCAAAAACTGGGCGGCCCCGTGTGGGTGGTGAAAGCTCAAATTCACGCAGGCGGCCGCGGCAAAGGCGGCGGCGTGAAAGTGGCCAAGACCATCGACGACGTCAAGCGCTTGGCCGGTGAGATCTTGGGCATGCAGCTCAAAACCCACCAGACGGGCCCCGAAGGCCAAAAGGTGCGACGCCTCTACATCGAAGATGGCGCGGACATCCACAAAGAGTATTACGTGTCGGTGGTGACCGACCGCGCCACGCAAAAAATCGCCTTCATCGCTTCAAGCGAAGGGGGCATGGACATTGAAGAGGTGGCCCACAGCACGCCTGAAAAAATCATCACCGAATTCATCGATCCGCTGACCGGTTTGGGTGATGCACAAGCCAAAAAGATCGCAGACGCCATTGGCATGCCAGCGGACTCCACCGCCCAAGCCGTGGACATCTTCAAAAAGCTCTTCCAGTGCTACATGGAGACAGACGCGTCGTTGGTTGAAATCAACCCCTTGAACCGTGACAGCAAAGGCCAGGTGATGGCGTTGGATGCGAAGTTCAACTTTGATGCAAACGCCTTGTTTCGCCATCCCGAAATCGTGGCGTACCGCGATTTGGACGAAGAAGATCCTGCCGAAGTCGAAGCTTCCAAGTTTGACTTGGCCTATATCTCCTTGGACGGCAACATCGGTTGCTTGGTCAATGGCGCGGGCTTGGCCATGGCCACCATGGACACCATCAAGCTGTTTGGCGGCGAGCCTGCCAACTTCCTCGACGTGGGCGGAGGCGCTACGGCCGAGAAGGTCACCGAAGCCTTCAAGATCATGTTGAAAAACCCGCACGTCAAGGGCATCTTGGTCAACATCTTTGGTGGCATCATGAAATGCGACACCATCGCCAGCGGCGTGATCACCGCCTGCAAGGCGGTCAATTTGTCGGTGCCCTTGGTGGTGCGCATGAAGGGCACCAACGATGCCTTGGGCAAGCAAATGCTGGCGGACTCTGGTTTGCCCATCATTTCTGCAGACACCATGGCCGAAGCCGCGACGCAAATCGTCGCCGCCGTTAAATAATGACTTTGTGAGGCGACGCTTCGCGCGCCGTCTCCAACTGACCAGGACAAATACATGTCAATCTATATCAACAAAGACACCAAAGTCATCACCCAAGGCATCACCGGCAAAACCGGTCAGTTTCACACTGAAAAATGCATTGAATACGCCAACGGCAAAAACTGTTTCGTGGCAGGTGTGAACCCTAAAAAAGCCGGCGAAAAGATTTTCGACGTGCCAATTTTTGCCTCCGTCAAAGAAGCTGCACACAACACCGGCGCGACGGTCTCGGTGATCTATGTGCCCCCAGCGGGAGCGGCCGCTGCCATTTGGGAAGCTGTCGAGGCAGACCTAGATTTGGCCATCTGCATCACAGAGGGCATACCTGTTCGCGACATGCTCGAAGTGCGCAACAAGATGAAAGCCAAAGAAGCTGCAGGCGGCAAGAAGACGCTGCTGCTGGGCCCCAATTGCCCCGGCTTGATCACCCCTGATGAAATCAAGATTGGCATCATGCCCGGTCACATTCACCGCAAGGGCCGTATTGGTGTGGTCTCCCGTTCGGGCACCCTGACCTACGAAGCTGTGGCGATGCTGACCGAAGTGGGCCTGGGCCAGTCCAGCGCCGTGGGCATTGGTGGCGACCCCATCAATGGCTTGAAGCACATCGACGTGATGAAGGCGTTCAACGACGATCCAGACACCGATGCTGTCATCATGATTGGTGAAATCGGCGGACCCGACGAGGCCGATGCAGCCCGATGGTGCAAAGCCAACATGAAAAAGCCGATCGTGGGCTTCATCGCCGGTGTGACCGCGCCTCCCGGCAAGCGCATGGGCCACGCAGGGGCTTTGATCTCTGGTGGCGCTGACACCGCTGATGCCAAGTTGGCCATCATGGAAGAGTGCGGCTTCATCGTCACGCGCAACCCCTCGGAGCTGGGCAAGTTGCTCAAAGCGCAGCTCAAGTAAGGACGCCAAGTCAGGCCGGCTGCATAAGCAGTAATACCAACGGGCCCGCTTTGTCGGGCCCGTTACACTTTGGGGCTTTCAAAGTTGCGATGAGACACTGTCTTGCCGCCCCATAACAACAACGGAGCCAGCGCATGGACTTTCTACAAACCTTTCAAAACCCCGACTTTTTGGTCGGTCTGTTGAAAATCATTTGGATCAACATCTTGTTGTCGGGGGACAACGCGGTGGTGATCGCTTTGGCCGCACGTGGATTGCCCCCCGAGCAGCAAAAGAAGGCCATTTTCTTTGGCTCAGGTGCCGCCGTGGTCTTGCGCATTGGGTTGACCATTGTGGCCGCTTGGTTGTTGGAACTGCAAGGCCTGCAAATCATCGGGGGTTTGTTGTTGTTGTGGATTGGCGCGCAATTGCTGGCCGATGAAGAAGAGGGTGAAGATGAGGCCCATGAGCACGCAAGCTTGTTTTCTGCCGTTCGCACCATCTTGATTGCAGACTTGGTGATGAGTTTGGACAACGTGATCGGTGTGGCTGCAGCGGCCAAAGGCGATCAAGTGCTGTTGATTCTCGGCCTGCTCATCAGCATCCCATTGGTGATTTTTGGCAGCTCCATGATGATCAAATTGATGGAGCGTTTTCCCATCATCATCACCTTGGGCGCGGCATTGATCGGCTGGGTGGGTGGCGAAACGGTGGCCAGCGACGTGCTGCTGCGAGACTTTGCCGGTGAAAACCACTGGTTCCATATGGCTGCTGCTGCTGCCGGTGCAGTGATTGTGCTGGCTTGGGGCAAGTTGATTGAGCTCAAGAACACATCCAAAGCCCCCGAAGAAGCCTAATTCTCAGCATTTCAATCGCAGGGCGAGCGGTGGATTCACCGCTCGCTTTTTTTTGAACCTTTGCATGTGTTCGCGGGGCCAAAGCGGTGCCTAGAATGCACGCGCCGTTGTTGATCGACACACACCTCGCAGGAGTTTTTATGAAGCGCATGGCACAAAAAGGGCTCTCCCTCATTGAGTTGATGATTGTGATCGCCATGGTGGGCATCTTGGCTTCACTGGCATTGCCCGCCTACCAAGATTACGTGGTCCGCGCGCGCGTGGCAGAAGGCTTGGGTTTGGCAACTGACGCCAAAACTACTGTGCTCGATGTCGTCAACAGCGGCAACGTCGCAAACAACCCCAACGGGTACCAAGGCGACTATGTTTCACCGCCAGCCACCCACAACATCAGCAGCATTGCCATTGGCCAAGACACCGGCGCCATCACCATCACCACCACCCAAGCGGCAGGTGCAGGTACTTTGCTTTTGGTGCCCTACATACAGTCTGGCTCCACCCTGTCTGGGTTGCCCTCCCGCACGGCCAGCACGGCCAGCAACAGCGTCTCGGGGGCCGTGCTGTGGAAGTGTTTGGCCAAAGGGGCCCCCACATTTGCGGGGGTGAGTGTGGCCGAC
>CAIVLE010000226.1 GCA_903906635.1 uncultured Burkholderiales bacterium
GGTAAGACCGTGGGTGCCGGCGTGGTTGCCAAGATCATCGCTTAACTCGTCAATTTAGGGGCGTAGCTTAGTGGTAAAGTAGCGGTTTCCAAAACCGTCGATGGGGGTTCGATTCCCTCCGCCCCTGCCACTCAGTGTTGAAAAGCAGGTGGCTGCCAAGCCCGCCACTCCGGCGGGCTTCTGTGTCTTCACTGCCCTGTCTCTTGTTGCTATAAATTCTTCATCCATGTCCGCTGCAAATATTGAAACTGTCTCGACCACTGCTGACAAAGCCAAGTTGGCGTTGGTGGCCGCTTTGGTTGTGGCTGCTGTGGCAGGCTTTTATGCCTTGGCGCCCAAGGGTGTCATTGTTCAGTGGTTGGCGTTGCTCGCGGGTCTGGTGGCCGCGGTGGTGATGTTTGCTTTGTCATTGCCCGGTCGTCAATTGGTGGCTTTCGGTGGAGACGCTTGGCGTGAAGTCAAGAAGGTGGTGTGGCCCACCCGCAAAGAGTCGACGCAGATGACGCTTTACGTGTTTGCCTTTGTGGTGATCATGGCCTTGTTTCTTTGGCTCACCGACAAGACCCTCGAATGGGTGTTTTACGACCTGATTCTGGGCTGGAAAAAATAATGACCGATCTCATCGAAACCTCGGCAGAGGCTACGCCTGCTGCGCCCGTCAATCCCGACTTGCGTTGGTATGTGGTGCATGCTTACTCAGGCATGGAAAAGGCCGTAGAGCGCAATATTCGCGAGAGCATCGCTCGCGCTGGCATGGACAGCAAGTTCGGCCGTATCTTGGTTCCCACCGAAGAAGTGGTGGAGATGAAGAATGGTCAGCGCCGCACGGCTGAGCGCAAGTTCTTCCCCGGCTATGTGTTTGTTGAAATGGTGATGGATGACGAGTCGTGGCACTTGGTCAAGCACACCAACAAGGTGACGGGTTTTGTGGGCGGTGCTAAAAACCGTCCCGCGCCCATTTCTGAGGCGGAAGTCCAGAAAATTGTGAGCCAAATGCAAGATGGCGTGGACAAGCCACGCCACAAGGTCGAATTCATGGTGGGTGAGTTGGTGCGTGTCAAGGACGGCCCATTCACTGACTTCAACGGCTCGGTCGAAGAAGTTAACTACGAGAAAAACAAAGTACGTGTGTCTGTGACCATCTTTGGTCGCGCCACACCTGTGGAATTGGAATTTGGCCAGGTCGAAAAAACCTGAACCTTTTTTGAAGTTTGGCTTGGTGCTTCCCGACTCGGCGCCAAGTTGTTGAAGTGAGTCGTTAACCCCGGGGAGCTCAGGGTCTAAAGACCTCAAGCGTATGTACCCGCAAGGAGAAAAGCATGGCGAAAAAAATCGTCGGCTTCATCAAGCTGCAAGTGCCAGCTGGTAAAGCCAATCCATCGCCGCCGATTGGTCCCGCATTGGGCCAGCGCGGTTTGAACATCATGGAATTCTGCAAGGCGTTCAACGCCCAGACCCAAGGCGTTGAGCCAGGTCTGCCTTTGCCAGTGGTGATCACTGCGTTTGCAGACAAGTCCTTCACTTTCATCATCAAGACGCCTCCAGCGACCACCTTGATCAAGAAGGCCATCAAGCTCGACAAAGGTTCGGCCAAGCCGCACGTTGACAAAGTGGGCAAGATCACGCGCGCTCAACTGGAAGAGATTGCCAAAGCCAAGATGAGCGACTTGACCGCCGCTGATCTGGATGCAGCGGTACGCATCATCGCGGGTTCTGCCCGTTCGATGGGTGTGACTGTGGAGGGCGTGTAAATGTCTAAATTGACCAAAAAACAAAAAGCCCTCGTTGGCAAAGTCGACAGCAACAAGTTGTACCCCTTGAGCGCAGCCATTGGTCTCGTCAAAGAGTGTGCGACTGCCAAGTTCGATGAATCCATCGACGTTGCTGTTCAACTCGGCATTGACGCCAAGAAGTCGGACCAAGTGGTGCGCGGCGCCGTGGTGCTGCCCAATGGCACGGGCAAGACTGCTCGTGTTGCTGTGTTTGCACAAGGTGCCAAGGCCGAAGAAGCCAAAGCCGCCGGTGCTGACATCGTGGGTATGGATGACTTGGCTGCCATGGTCAAAGCGGGCGATATGCCCTTTGACGTGGTGATCGCTGCACCGGACGCCATGCGTGTGGTCGGTACCTTGGGTCAAATTTTGGGCCCACGTGGCTTGATGCCTAACCCCAAAGTGGGCACCGTGACGCCTGACGTTGCAACGGCGGTGAAAAACGCTAAAGCAGGTCAAGTGCAGTTCCGTGTGGACAAGGCCGGTATCGTGCACGCGACCATCGGACGCCGCTCATTTGACACCGACAAGCTCCAAGGTAACTTGGCTGCTTTGGTGGAGGCTTTGAACAAATCAAAGCCTGCTTCAAGCAAGGGCATTTATCTGCGCAAGCTCGCCGTTTCGTCCACCATGGGCATCGGTGTTCGCGTAGACACGCAATCTTTGAGCGCCTAAACAGCGCTTAAAAATCCGAGTTGTGCGCTAAGCGTGGCTCGGGGTGGTGGGCTGTTGCGGTGCTTCGGTGCTGCAACGGGCCATCCAAGACCGTTGGTGTGTGACTTGATCACACTTAATTGAAAAGCCAACGCAGATGGCGATCCCGCTGAAATGGATTATTCCTAACAGTTAGGTCGCTGCAAAAGTGGCGTGTCAAAGGGCAAAAGCCCGATGACACATTTAAAGGAGTAGACCTTGAGTCTGAATCGCAGTGAGAAAGAAGCGGTCGTTTCTGAAGTGACCACGCTCGCCGCTCAAGCTCAAACGCTGGTGATGGCGGAATACCGCGGCATCTCGGTGGCAGACATGACCCAACTGCGCAGCAAAGCGCGCAGCACCGGTGTGACCTTGAGCGTGTTGAAAAACACGCTGGCACGCCGTGCTGTGGCTGGCAGCCAGTTTGAGATTGTTGCTGACCAGATGACCGGCCCGCTGATCTATGGCTTCTCTGTTGATGCTGTGGCCGCCGCTAAGGTGGTGGCTGACTTCGCGAAAACCAACGACAAATTGGTCATTCGTGGGGGTGCATTTGCAGGCAAAGCACTGGATGTCAATGGCGTGAAACAACTCGCAAGCATTCCTTCGAAAGAGGTTTTGTTGGCCCAGTTGTGTGGCTTGTTGATGTCGCCTATGTCTCGCACCGCCGTGGTGTTGGGCGCTTTGGCTGCTCAAAAAGGCGAAA
>CAIVLE010000227.1 GCA_903906635.1 uncultured Burkholderiales bacterium
ATCAGTATGGGTGAGCTCACGCCTAGGGGGCGTAAATTCAAATTGCTGGGTTATTCAGAGGGCGAAAAGAAAACACCATTTGCGGCTGTCGGGACGGCCTCTGTGACCCAAATCAAAAGCACCAACAGCAGCGCTGCACCCAGTGTGACCATGCCCAGTAATGGCTCCTTCATTCCTGAAATGGGCAGCGCACTGGTGACAGGTAAATTTGGTGAAGACGTGGGTGGAAAAATCAAATGGACTGCCAATCTCGCCAATACCAGTCCTTTGTATGGCTCTGACGGGGTGCAAACAGGCACCAAGGTTGGCAAAGATCTATTCCTTGACGCCAGTGAGGTCCGTGTTGTCAAGCGTGACAACTTCGGCGGCGTTGACGCCATTTACGGTGTTTCCGTCAACAACGCACCTACCCAGCAAGACCTGTGGAACACGACCCCCGTCAACTCATTTCCATATCGCTCCAGCTCGCTGTTGAATGCTTGGGGCATGGGTCAGTTCGGGCCTACCACCTTGGTGGACGGGGGGCTGACCTCGCAGACGATCGGTATGAGTGTGCATGGCTTGTTCGATGACAAGTGGTATGTGGACATTGGCAATTATTGGAAGATGGCCTCTGGGTACAGTGTGCTGTCGGTGGCGGGACCGCAAAATACGATCAACTCCAACGCCAATCCCTATTGGCGTTTCGCGCGCACGCAGGTCGACGGTGCCAGTTCTTGGATGGTGGGCACTTTTGGCATGACGACTACGCTCGCGCGCGATCCGTTGGTGGTCGGCTCAGCACCAGGTTTTTACAAAGATATAGGATTGGATGCGCAGTACCAACACATCACGGATTCCCACACCTGGTCTGCGCAAGCGGTGCTGATTCGAGAGAGCACGGATTGGGGGACGAATGTTGGGCGCAGTCACGACACCAGCCAAACGACGCTCAGAACATTCAAGAATAAGCTCAGCTACGATTTCGCCAGAACGTACGCAGCCTCTGTCTTTCACTTCCACTCATGGGGTAGCAGGGACCGTTACTACTGGGCCTACGACCGAAATCCCAGAGTGACGACAGGGGCCTGTAATCAAAACAATTCGATGCTGGCTTTTTGTTCTCAAAACGGCAGACCCGACACCAGCGGTTACGGATTTGAAATGTCTTATTCCCCGCTCCCTCAGCTCACACTGACGCTGCAGCAGACGTATTACCAAACATTCCTGGGGGGCTCGCAATTTATCGACAATTCTTCTGCCCGTGTTCGCGCTGCAAGCGACAACAACTTGACCTACCTCTACGGTGTCTATAGCTATTGATTTTTGAGCGGACTGACAGGGCGCAGCGTTGAAGTCATTCACAGCAGCAAGCCGTTGTCTGTGACTTACTGTTTTTTTGCGCGAGTTATGGCTGACGGTTCAGGTCAGTTCATTCCGCAGATTGTTGGTATTCTGTCGTCCGAAAATTCATTCCATTAAAGAGGATTCCACGATGTTCGTTTCCATGCAACCCTTGTTGAGTTTGTTGAGTCGCATTTTGTTGGCGATTATTTTCATTCTCTCTGGCTTGAACAAAGTCACGGGCTTTGATAACTCTGTGGCCTACATCCTCTCTAAAGGACTGCCTTTGCCGGAGCTTGGCGCGGGTGCCGCCGCCGCACTCGAACTGGTCGGTGCCGCAGCATTGATTGTGGGCTGGCGAACCCATTGGGCTGCGTTGGGCTTGGCCATCTACTGTGTATTAACCGCCTATTTCTTTCATAATTTTTGGGCGGTACCGGATGCACAAGTGGCTGGCCAAACGATTCATTTTTTGAAAAACATCGCCATCGCCGGTGGTTTTCTAGGACTGATGGCTTGGGGCGCTGGCCCGTTGAGTTTGGACGCTCGGCAAGCCGCAGCACAAGAGGACTTGCATTGAGTCGTTCTCGCGTCTGAACTCTTCGCTGCCGTGCCAGTCAGGGCTCAGCGTACAAAGCCTTTGTCAGCCAGCCATTTCTGAATGACTTGCGCAATCTGTTGGTTGTTGCGGTCCATCATCATCATGTGGCTGTTGCCTCGAATGCCCACTTCTGGCAAATTGACCAAATCGGGTTGGCCACCAGCAGCGCGGATGGCGTCATGGAACTTGATGTTGTTGGCGCGAATTGTGGGCCAACGCGCATCGCTGGCGATGTAGTCGCCGTAAATGCTCAAGCTGGGGATATCTTTGAGTTTGGCGGCTTGGTTCATGTCGCCCACGCCTGCGGGCTCGACCAGCACCAGTGCCTTGACTTTGTCTGGGCGGGCTTGTGCCACTTTGTAGCCAAACGGGCCGCCTTGCGAGTGGGCCAACACCACACACGGACAGACCTTGTCCACCAGCGCGATGTAGGCGGCAATGGTGGGCTCATCGGTGCTGGTCCAGCGCGGCACCACTTGTTTGGTGAAGTTGTCGTAGCCCTCGGTTGGGAACTGGTTGCCGGGCAGAGGCTTCATCTTGGCGGGGTCGCGGTTGTAGCTACCCGGGCCATTGCCAATGCGAAAACGCTCAAAGGGGTTTTCTTTGGTCAAGAACACCGGATCGGTCTGGGTGATTTCAGGGTACATGGCCCAGCCTGAACGACCGCGTTCCACCGCGTCGCTGTTGTAGACCGTCCAGCCTTGTCGAATGAAGTAATTCAACCAGCCCTCTCGCCCATCGGGCGTGGTTTCATAGGTCACCCCACTCAGACCGCCGCCGTGCCACATCAGCAAAGGTAATTTGCCTTTTTCGTTGGCGGGCACAAAGTACTGCACGTACATCTGTTCGACTTGGTATACCCCGTTCGGGTCCACCTTGGCAGGGACACCGCCTTGGGAGAACAGCACTTCTTTGATCGGTTTGCCCGAGAGCTCGACCTCGCGTCCTCCCACATGGAAAGATCCCATGTCTTTGAGTGCCAAGGAGCCCGAGGGAGTGGTGCAGGCGCTCAAAGCCAGGGCGCTGCAGGCCAGCAAGCTGCGAACAAGGCGTGAGGTCAATGGGCGTGTATTCATGGTGGGGTTTGTCATAGAAATTTCTTGCGTGTGTGAAAGTGCCAAAGTGCTCTTCGGTCAATCGACTTTGGCGCCAGAGTCGACGACCAGCTTAGCCCACATGGGGGCGTCTTTGAGGTTTTGGGCTTGAAATTCGGCAGGGGAGGCGTTGGGTGCAGGGTCCATGCCTTGGGTGGCCAGTTTGTCGCGAATGTCGGGGCGCTTTAACACCTTCACGGCCGCATCAAACACTTTCTTGATGTCTTCTGCGCGCATCGCAGAGGGGGCGTACAAGCCAAACGAAAAGCTGATGTTGTAGTCGGGCAGTGCCGCCTCTTTCATGCCCATGATGCCTGGAATCGCCCCCGACTTTTCTTGCGTGGTGATGGCCAAGGCGCGAATGCGCCCGCCGCGCACCTGAGGAAGCACCACGGGCGAGGTGCCGTAAATCACTTGGGTGTCCCCAGCAATCACCGACTGCACCGCGGGTGCACCTCCTTTAAAGGGAATGTGCAAGATGTCTAGGTCCGAGACGCTGTTGAACAACACCCCGGCCATGTGCGGTGCCGAACCATTGCCGCTGGAGGCAAAGTTGAGCTTGCCGGGGTTTTTCTTGGCATAAGCAATCAATTCTCGGATGCTGTTGACTGGCAAGTTGTTGTTCACCGCAATCACCATCGGCCCGTTGGCCAACAGGGTGACGGGTTGGAAGTCTTTCTCGATGTCGTAGGGGAGTTTTTTGTACAGCGCTTTGTTGATGTATGGGTTGCTGCCCACCAGCAACGTGTAGCCATCGGCGGGTGCTTTGAGCACGATCTCGCTGGCCAAGTTGCCGGCAGCGCCCGGGCGGTTGTCAATCACGGCCGACTGCCCCAGTTCTGCGGCAATCGCTTCTCCCACGGTGCGCGTGACAAAGTCACCCGAGCCGCCAGGTGGATAACCCACCACAAAGCGGATCGGTTTGTTGGGATAGCTTTGTGCCAGCGCCGAGAGTGCGCTGAAAAGCCCAACGCAAAAAATCCAGCGCACAAACAGACGAGAGGTACTGAAAGACATGTGTGCTCCTAGTGGCCTTTGAAAACAGGGGCGCGTTTGGCGGCAAACGCTTGTCGACCTTCTTGGTAGTCTTGGCTGGCAAAGCATGCCCCCACCATGGCTTGCACCAAGGCCATGTCGCGTTGTTCGGGGTTTTTGCGCAACTCCAACAAGGCGCGCTTGGCTGCAGCCAAGGTCAGGGGCGCGTTTTGCGACACGGTTTGAGCGTAGTCGTGCACCGTCTGCGACAAATCCTCGGGTGCGACCACTTGCTTGACCAGTCCCATGGCCAGCGCATCTTGGGCGTCAAAAATGCGAGCGCTGAAAAACAAATCGGCCGTGTGACTCACCCCCACCACTTCGGTGAAGCGCTTGACCCCATCAAAGGCATACCCCAAACCCAATCGCCCCGCAGGCATGCGAAATTTGGCATTGCTCGCGCACAGGCGCACATCACAGTTGAGCGCCAGCCCCAAGCCGCCGCCCATGCAAATGCCCTGAATTTGAGCCACAGTGGGTTTGGGGCAGTCCAGCACGGCGGCGTACCCTGCCTCTGAGGCTTGCGAGTAGACGATGTTGGCGTCTCCGGTGCGCAGGGTGTCGAACTGGCTGATGTCGGCACCTGAGACAAACGCTTTGTCGCCCGCACCGCTGAGCACGATCACGCGGATGTCGGTGTCGTTGACAAAGTCTTGCATGACCTGGGGCAGGGCGGCCCACATGTCATAGCTCATGGCGTTGAATTTTCTGGGGTTGTTGAACACGACATGGCCGACATGGCCTTGTTTGAAATGCTCAAGTCTTCCCACCACCTGGGGTTCAGAGGTAGACATGTCAGATGACCTTTTTTTCTTGCCATGCGGCGATTTGAGATGCGCTGAAACCCAGGCCTGTGAGGACCTCGTGGTTGTGCTCCCCAAGCTGGGGTTGGCTCGAGCGCACACTGGCAGGGGTGCGCGTGAGAGTGATGGGCTGCGCCACCACCCGAATGTCGCCCCGTTTGGCGTTGTGCACGGTGACGGCGGCGTTCAGGTGTTGAACCTGTGGGTCCTCAAACACCTCTTGCATGTTGTAGATTGGCCCGCAGGGCACGCCAGCTGCGTTGAGGCAATCCACCCAGTGCTGCGTGGTGTGGCGGGCAAACGCGCGGTTGAGCTCAGCGTTGATGTGGCTGCGGTCTTGCAAGCGCCCGGGGTTGGTTTGGTAGCGCGGTTCATCGCGCAGGTCCAAGCGATCGAGCACGGTGCACAAGGCACGAAACTGTGTGGTGCCCGAGGCGCCAATGTTGAAGTGGCCATTGGACGATTCAAACGTGCCCATGGGCGTGGCAAATGGATGGTCGTTGCCAGCTTGGGGCGGTACATCGCCTTCGATCAAATACCGTGCGGCTTGAAAATCGCACATGCCAATCATCGACTGCAATAAATTGGTCTGCACCCATTGGCCGCGCCCCGAGCTTTCGCGCTCCAGTAGTGCCACCATCACGCCCATCGCTGCAAAGTTGCCAGCACTCGAGTCGGCAATTGCAATCCCGGCGCGCACAGGGCCCTGGCCAGGCAAGCCCGTGACCGACATCATGCCGCCCATGCCCTGGGCAATTTGGTCAAACCCAGGGCGCTCGCGGTATGGCCCGTCCTCGCCGAAACCCGAGATACTGGCCAAGATGATGCGTGGGTTGATGGCTGCCAGGCGCTCGTAATCCAGCCCCAAACGAAACTTCACATCGGGGCGAAAGTTCTCCACCACCACGTCTGCGGTTTTCACCAGTCGGTAAAAAATCTCTCGCGCTTCTGGCTCTTTGAGGTTGAGGGTGATGGCTCGCTTGTTACGGTGCAAATTGAGCATGTCGTAGGTTTCTCGTCCACCCAAGGCCCCTTCGTTGGGGTCGACACCCGGGGGGGACTCAATGCGAATGACATCGGCACCAAAGTCGGCCAACACACGCACACAGGTCGGGCCTGAGCGCACGCGGGTCAAATCGAGCACTTTGAATCGTGCCAGGGCCATAGAAGCGGGGGGTGAAGACATGAAGACAGAACCTGACCTAGAAGGAGTAATGAAACGCAGGCCCAAAGCTAACGGCCCCCCGTTTGAATGACAAGGGTGGAATCCATAGCCCATGTCACGCAGGTGTCGCCTGGGTGAATGTCAAAATCTCAATCTGACTTTGGAGCACCCCCACTTGAGCCGCTTAGCATTGACCCGAGAAAAGATCTACAAAACAGTCGCACGCCAAATGCATGGCGTGGTACCTTGCTGGGTATGCGGGCAACATGTGCCGCACGACTCCGCCACCTTGGAGCATATCCAGCCTTTGAGCCAAGGGGGTAACAGCCATTTAGAGAATTTGGCCATCAGCCATGAACACTGCAACCACCAACGCCACGCCTCACCTGCCGCATGAACTGCGTGCACACTTTTTGAAACCCTTTTCAAGTCTTCGCTCGCGCTTGCTGCCTGGGCTGGTCATTGCCTTGGGGGTGTGCTGCGGGCTGGCAAGGGCACAAGCCGACACCCAGGTGCAGCGCTTCACGCTTGACAACGGCATCACGCTCTTGGTCAAAGCCGATCACCGAGCTCCCACCGCCGTGCACATGCTGTGGGTTCGCGTGGGCTCCATGGACGAGGTCGATGGCAGCAGTGGGCTGGCCCATATGCTTGAGCACATGCTCTTTAAAGGCACGCCCAGCGTCAAACCGGGCGACTTCTCGCGCCAAGTGGCGGCCTTGGGGGGGCGTGAAAACGCCTTCACCGGCAAAGACTACACGGGGTATTACCAACAAATTCCGGCCCAGCGTTTGGCCGATGTGATGCGCTTAGAGTCCGACCGATTTGCCAACAATCTGTGGCCTGACGAGGAGTTTGCGCGCGAGTTGGAAGTGGTCAAAGAAGAGCGGCGCATGCGCACCGACGACGCGCCCCGCGCCTTGTTGTTTGAGCAACTGAGCGCGACCCAGTTTGTGGCGTCGCCTTACCGCCGCCCCATTGTGGGCTGGATGAACGACTTGGAGGCCATGAAGCCACAAGACGCGCGTGACTTTTACCGCCGCTGGTACGTGCCCGCCAACGCCACCGTGGTGGTGGTCGGGGATGTGCAGCCCCAAGCCGTGCTCAAGCTCGCGCAGGCCACCTATGGCCGTGTGCCTGCGGGCGAGGTGCCTGTGCGCAAGCCGCGTGTCGAGCCGCTTCAAAAGGGCATCAAACGTGTCACCGTGCAAGCCCCAGCGGAGCAAGCGTATCTGTGTTTGTCTTGGAAAGTGCCGGGCCTGTTGGCCTTTGATGACAGCCCCAACACCCAAGACAGTCTGGCCCTGACCCTCTTGTCAGCCGTGCTCGACGGCTACAGCGGCGCGCGCCTCGACCGCGCTTTGGCGCAGGGCCCCACGCGCTTGGCCGATGAGGTCGGCGCCTCTTACGGTCTGAGTGGTCGCGGCCCTCAAACGTTCATGCTCACCGGCGTGCCGGCCCAGGGCAAAAGTACGGACAGCTTAGAGGCTGCCTTGCGCGCCCAGATCCAGCGCATCGCCCGCGAGGGCGTGAGCGAGGCCGAGATGCGCCGCGTCAAAGCGCAATGGATGGCTGCCAAGGTCTACCAACGCGACTCTTTGTTCAACCAAGCGCGAGAAATCGGTACCTCATGGATTGAAGGCCTGCCCTTGGAGAGCAACGAGTTGTTGATCGAGCGCCTTCAAGCGGTCACGCCCGAGCAGGTGCGCTCCGTGGCTCAGCGCTATTTCGACGACACACAATTGACGGTGGCGGTGTTGCAGCCGCTGCCTATGCCTAAGACGGCTGCCAACGCATCAAAGTCCCAGCCCCAGCCGATGGAAGCCACACGATGAACACCTCTTGCTGCAAACGCACCCTCTTGGGCCTGGTGCTGGCCGCTTTGACGTCTTGGGCCCAAGCGGGCATTCCCATCCAACACTGGGTCATGCCCAACGGTGCACGGGTCTACTTGGTGGAGGCGCCGGGCTTGCCGATGGTTGACGTGCAAATTGACTTCGATGCTGGCTCACGCCGCGACCCGCCCCACCAAGTGGGCTTGGCCTCGGCCACCGCCTTGATGATGAGCAAAGGCATTGCGGCGCACGGGGGCGCACCGGCCCTGGATGAAAACGCGCTAGGCGAG
>CAIVLE010000228.1 GCA_903906635.1 uncultured Burkholderiales bacterium
AAAGCCACGATCAGGCGACAAGCTCCAAGGCCTATCGCGCCAACACCGGCTTCAATGCCACGCCCGTGTGTGTGCCCAACTTCACCACCGCTTCCGGTGTGTCCGCGGCCACGATCAAGCCACCGCCGTCGCCACCTTCGGGCCCCAAGTCGATGATCCAATCGGCCTCGGCAATCACGTCCAGGTCGTGCTCAATCACCACCACGCTATGACCGCCATCCACCAAACGGTGCAATACGCGGATCAGCTTGTCCACGTCGGCCATGTGCAGGCCCACGGTGGGCTCGTCCAGCACGTACAGCGTGTGTGGGGCTTTGTTGCCTCGTCGCGTCACGTCATCGCGCACCTTGCTCAACTCGGTCACCAGCTTGATGCGTTGCGCCTCGCCACCGCTCAAGGTGGGGGAGGGCTGGCCCAAGGTCAGGTAGCCCAAGCCCACGTCTTTGAGCAGTTGCAGCGGATGGCTGATGTTGGGCATGGTGGCAAAGAAGTCCACCGCCTCGTCCACTTCCATTTGCAGCACCTCGCCAATGCTTTTGCCCCGCCAGCTCACGGCCAACGTCTCAGGGTTAAAACGCGCGCCATGGCAGGTTTCGCACGGCACTTTCACATCGGGCAAAAAGCTCATCTCGATGGTACGCAAACCTTGGCCTTCGCAGGTGTGGCAACGTCCCTCGCCCGTGTTGAAACTAAAGCGCCCGGGGCCATAGCCACGCGCTTTGGCTTCCAGCGTTTCGGCAAACAACTTGCGAATGGTGTCCCAAAACCCAATGTAGGTGGCGGGGCAACTGCGCGGTGTTTTGCCAATCGGCGTTTGATCGACTTCCAGCACACGGTCAATGCCCGCGTAGCCCGAGACATCTGAGCACCCCACCCAGACGGGGTGCTTGCCCTCGTCATCAGATTTACGACCTGCTTGGGTGGTGCGCTGCGCCACCGCTGCGGCTACGTTGTGCAACAACACATCGCGGGCCAAGGTGGACTTGCCCGAACCCGACACGCCGGTGACGGCCACCAAGCGCTTGAGCGGAATGTCCACACTCACCTCGCTCAAGTTGTGCAACGACGCGCCTTGCAGGCTCAAAAACGTCAACGCTTGAGCGTCCATTGTGCGTCGCGCTTGCAAGGGGTGGCGCATCGCGTGCAGCAAGTAGCGACCCGTTTGCGAATCGGCTTGGTCGGTGATGTTTTTCACCGAGCCTTCAGCCATCAAGCGCCCGCCGCGTTTGCCAGCACTCGGACCAATGTCAATGATGTGGTCGGCACGACGGATCGTGTCCTCGTCGTGCTCCACCACCACCAGGGTGTTGCCCTTGTCGCTCAGCACATGCAAAGCGTTCAACAAAATCTGGTTGTCTCGGGCGTGCAGGCCAATGGTGGGTTCATCCAACACGTAGCACACGCCCTGCAAGTTGCTGCCCAACTGCGCCGCGAGTCGAATGCGCTGCGCTTCGCCTCCGCTCAAGGTGGGTGCCCCGCGGTCAAGCGTGAGGTAGCCCAAGCCCACTTGCTCCAGAAACTCCAGGCGGCTTTTGATCTCGGGCAACAGATCGCGCGCAATCTCAGCGTCGCGTCCGTGCAAGCCCACCGTCTGGGCCCAGCGGCGTACATCGCTCACGCTCAAGCGGGCAATCTCGGTGATGCCTACCCCAGCAAACTTGACAGCGCGTGCCGTGGCGTTCAAACGCGTGCCTTCACAGGTGGGGCAAGCGGTGTCGGCCAAGTCATCCACATCGGGCTCAGCAAAGGTTTGCTCTCGCCCTTTGTCTTTGTCGTCTCGCACCGAATCGTCCAGTACTTTGCGCTGGTCTTTGTTGAGCTTGACGCCAGTGCCCACGCAGTCAGGGCACCAGCCGTGCTTGCTGTTGTACGAGAACAAACGCGGGTCTAACTCGGCGTACGAGGTGTCGCACACCGGGCAAGCGCGCTTGGTGGAGTAGGCATCCAAGCGGCCAATGCTGTTGGTCTCGGCGCCACTCAGCATGGCTTCGCGCAAGCCGTCTAACTGACTCAACACATGCACCACGCCTTTGCCATGCTCCAGCGCAAGGGTCAAGGCCTGGCGCAGCTGTGCTTCGTTTTGCGCCGACACCACCAAACTCGCCACAGGCAATTCAATGGTGTGCTCTTTGAAGCGGTCGATGCGAGGAAAGCCCGTGGTCGGCAAGAAGTGTCCGTCCACCCTCAAGTGCGTGTAGCCACGCGGGCGAGCCCAGTCGGCCAGTTCGGTGTATACGCCTTTGCGGTTCATCACCAAAGGGCTGAGCAGGCCGATATGCTGGCCTTTGAACTCACGCATCAACTGCGCCGCGATGCGCTCGGGCGTTTGCGGCTGCACCGCCGCGCCATCGTGCGTGCAATGCTGAATGCCGAGTTTGACAAACAGCAACCGCAAAAAATGCCACACCTCGGTGGTGGTGCCCACGGTGGATTTGCGCCCACCGCGCGAGAGCCTCTGCTCAATCGCCACCGTGGGCGGAATGCCATACACCGCATCAACCTCAGGACGCCCTGCGGGCTGCACGATGCTGCGCGCATAAGCATTGAGGCTCTCCAAATATCGCCTCTGGCCTTCGTTGAACAAGATGTCAAACGCCAGCGTGGACTTGCCCGAACCAGACACGCCAGTGATGACGTTGAACTTGCCGCGCGGAATGTTGACACTCAAACTCTTGAGGTTGTGCTCTTTGGCATTGATGATTTGAATGCTGCCTTGGTCGCCCACGCCCTTGACACTTGCACCCTCCTCTGAGAGCTTCAATCCAAGCGAAGGTTTGGCCACCTCGTACACCACACCCAAAGCTTGGGCATAGTCACGCAAGGCCTTGCCGGTGTGCGAGGTGGGGTGCAAACGCACCTCTTCGGGGGTGCCCTCGGCCACCAAAAAACCCCCGGCGTCGCCGCCTTCAGGGCCAAGGTCAATCAACCAGTCACTGGCCCGAATCACGTCCAGGTTGTGCTCGATCACGATCAGCGAGTTGCCGTCTTCCAACAGGCGGCGCATGGCGCGCATCAGTTTGGCAATGTCATCAAAGTGCAGGCCCGTGGTGGGTTCGTCAAACAAAAACAGCACGCCTTTTTTGGCGGTGGACTGTCGGCTGGCAGTTTTACTCTTGGCGGCTTCGGCCAAGAAGCCGGCCAGCTTGAGGCGTTGGGCTTCACCGCCGCTGAGGGTGGGCACAGGCTGGCCCAGTTTGACGTAGTCCAAGCCCACATCGACGATGGGTTGCAGGGCGCGAACCACGTCGCGGTCGTTGGCGAAAAGCTCCAGGGCTTCTCCGACGGTGAGATCCAACACATCGGCCACGTTCAGTGATCTGCGCGTTGGCACTGCGCACGCACCGTCTTGCGCACCCAGCGTCGTGCCACGAAGTTCTCGTTCAAGGGTGATTTCTAGGATTTCTGGTCGGTAACGTTTGCCGCTGCAATCTTGGCAGCGCAAATAGACGTCGCTCAAAAACTGCATCTCCACATGCTCAAAGCCCGAGCCCCCACAGGTCGGGCAGCGGCCATCGCCGCTGTTGAAGCTGAACTTGGAAGCGGTGTAGCCGCGCTGCTTGGACATGGGCAGCACCGCAAACAACTCCCGCACAGCGTCCCACGCGCCGACGTAACTTGCTGGGTTGGAGCGTGCGGTTTTGCCAATGGGCGACTGGTCGACAAACACCACATCACTCAAGTGGTCGGCACCCAACAATCGGTCATGTGCACCTGGCGTCTCGGTGGCGCGGCCAAAGTGACGCATCAAGGCCGGGGTGAGCACGTCTTGAATCAAGGTCGATTTACCCGAGCCACTCACGCCGGTCACACACACCAGACGTTGCAAGGGAAACTCAATGGCCAAGTTTTGCAGGTTATGTTCGCGCGCGCCCTCCAAAATTAAACGTGGCGTGTTGTCAGTCACCAACCGCTTGAGCCCCAGGCCAATGGTTTTGCGGGCACCCAGATAGGCCCCCGTCAAGGTGTCGGCTGCCTTCAATGCCTCGGGCGTGCCATCGAACACAATGCTGCCCCCGCGCACGCCGGGGCCTGGGCCCATGTCCAAAATACGGTCCGCGCACAGCATGACAGCCGGGTCGTGCTCTACCACCACCAAGGTATTGCCTGCATCGCGCAGGCGCAGCATCGCCAGGTTGATGCGGTGCATATCGCGCGGATGCAAGCCAATGCTGGGCTCATCCAAGACGAACAAAGTGTTGACCAAGGAGGTGCCTAAGGCCGTGGTCAGGTTGATGCGCTGCACCTCGCCGCCACTCAACGTGCGGCTTTGTCGGTCCAGGGTGAGGTAGCCTATGCCCACATCGCTGAGGTACTTGAGGCGAGTGCGAATTTCCTCCACCAACAAATGCAGCGCTTGCGCATCGGTGCCTGCCGCATCCACCTGCAGGGCATGGAAGAACTGATGCAGCTTGTCGATGGGCATCAGCATCAGGTCGTGCAAGCACAAGCCCGGCATGGATTCAAGCTGCTCGCGTGTCCAGCTCACGCCTTGGGGCATGAAGCGTTTCTCGGGCTTCATGACCGCATCGGCGTTGTCTTTGCTGCCGATGCGCCACAACAAGCTATCGGTCTTCAAGCGCGCGCCGCCACATTCTGTGCATGGGGTGTAGCTGCGGTATTTGGAGAGCAGCACACGGATGTGCATCTTGTACGACTTGCTCTCGAGGTATTCAAAGAAGCGTTTGATACCGTACCACTGGTGGTTCCACTTGCCCTTCCACAGCGGTGAGCCTTGGATCACCCAGCTCTTTTGGGCCTCGCTCAGCTTAGACCACGGCGTGTCACGCGGAATGCCTTCGGCTTCGGCGTGGCGCATCAAGTCGTCTTGGCATTCTTTCCAAGCCGGTGTTTGGATGGTTTTGATGGCACCAGAGCGCAAAGTGAGCTTGTCATTGGGAATGACCAGGCCATAGTCCACCCCAATCACTCGGCCAAAGCCACGGCAGGTTTCGCACGCGCCAACTGCCGAGTTGAACGAGAACATGGAAGGAATCGGATCGCTGTAGCGCAGATCGCTGTCGGGACAATGCAAGCCGGTGGAGAAGCGCCACAAGTCAAAACGCAGCGCATCAGATGACTGGGGGTCAGTGCCCGAATTTGGCTGAGCCAAATCGGCGGCTGAACCCGATTTATCTGCCCCCAATTTCTCGCAATACACATTGAGTCGCCCGCTGCCGCGCTTGATGGCCAGCTCAATGGCCTCCACCACCCGAGCTTGCTCGGTGTTGCCCAGTCGGAAGCGGTCGGCCACCACATCCAGCAGCTTGCGTGGACCGGTGGGTGTGGCGACTTCGCGCTCAGCATGGATGCGCGTGAAGCCACTCGCGCTGAGCCACTGCGTCACCTCGTCGGCGGTGGTGTTGAGCGGCAGCTCGACCGGAAAAGTAAAGATCAAGCGCGGGTCTTGCGCCAGCGCCGCACAACGGCGTTGCAGTTGGGCGTAAATGGTCTGGGGGGTGTCGTGCTGAACCGGCTGAGCGGTTTGGCGGTCAAACAGCTGCCCGGCTCGCGCGATGAACAACTTCAAGTGGTCGTTGAGCTCGGTCATGGTGCCCACGGTGGAGCGAGAGCTGCGCACGGGGTTGGTTTGGTCAATCGCGATTGCGGGCGGCACCCCATCGACCTTGTCGACCGCCGGGCGGTCCATGCGGTCCAAGAACTGTCGGGCGTAGGCGCTGAAGGTTTCGACGTATCGGCGCTGGCCTTCGGCATACAGAGTGTCAAACACAAGGCTTGATTTGCCAGACCCACTGGGGCCTGTGACCACCGTCAACTCACCGGTGCGAATGTCAAGGTCAAGGTTTTTGAGGTTGTGCTGGCGTGCGCCGCGGATGCGAATGGTGCCGGACATGGAGCGGAGGTCTTTCTAGTGTGGCCAACATTCTAGGCAGGGCCACCTCTCCCAGCGCTTTAAGGGGGCATTGCAAACGACCCCATCACACCGCGTCGCAAGCGGGCGCGTTTTGTGAAGACCACAACAAGCGCGCCTTACTTGTCGGCTGATGACTCTGAGGCGGGGGCTGAAGCCGGGCCCGGAAGTGCTTCTGCGGGGGCATGGATAGCTTCGTCCCCATGTTTTTCACCCCCCATGTCCAAGTTGCTGCCCCCTTTGATGATGACAAACGTGGCCAACGCGGCAAAGATGATGAATCCAACGAAAATTTTCAGCACACACACGCTCCGAAATCGGTAAAAAGCCCTCCGCGCGGGAGGGCTTGAATGTACCAGTCAGGCCATCCCAGACTGCTGTAAGTGGGGTCAGTCGTTTGCGTAAATGTCCACGTCTTTGGTTTCTTTGATGAACAACATGCCAACGACAAATGTTATGCCGGCCACGATGATCGGATACCACAATCCGTTGTACATATCGCCAGTCTGCGCCACGATGGCAAATGCCGTGGTGGGCAGCAAGCCGCCAAACCAGCCATTGCCGATGTGGTAGGGCAAGGACATCGAGGTGTAACGAATGCGGGTGGGGAACATTTCCACCAACATGGCAGCAATCGGGCCATACACCATGGTGACCAAGATCACCAGGTAGGTCAAAATGATGATGACTTTGATGCTGTCCACGCTAGCGGGGTCCGCCTTGGCGGGGTATCCAGCCGCATTGAGTGCGCTGCTCAATTTGGCCGTCAACACGGCATTCTTGTTCTTCTTGTCGTCCGACAACTCCTTGAGCGCAGCTTGCGCTGCAGCCACGGCTTTGTCGTCCACCGGGGAGGCGGCGCTCAAGTCAGCCACTTTCTTCTCCGCCGCCTCTTTGGCTGCAGAAATGTCCTCAGGCGAGACAGCCGCGGTAATCACCGTCTCACCCACTTTGATGGTGGCCTGGGTGCCTGCGGGTGCTGCCACATTGGAGTAGCTCACCGAACTGGCTGCCAGATTTTGTTTGGCAATATCGCACGAGCTCGTGAACTTCAACGTGTCAGTGGGGTTGAACTGGAACGAGCACTCGGCAGGATCAGCCGTCACCACCACCCGGCTCTTTTGTTGCGCGTCGTACAAAGCAGGGTTGGCCGCCTTGGTGAGCGCTTCAAACACCGGGAAGTAGGTCAACACAGCCAATAAACAACCCAACATGATGATGGGCTTGCGGCCGATTTTGTCCGACAGCGCTCCAAAAACAATGAAGAATGGTGTGCCGATCAGCAACGACACAGCGACAAAAATATCGGCGTCTGGGCCATTGACCTTGAGTGCTTGGGTCAAGAAAAACAACGCATAAAACTGTCCTGAGTACCAGACCACGGCCTGGCCAGCAGTCAAACCGATCAAAGCCAAGATCACGATCTTGAGGTTTTTCCACTCCCCAAATGACTCGGTCAAAGGCGCCTTGGAGGTTTTGCCTTCAGACTTCATTTTCTGAAAAGCAGGTGACTCGTTCATCGACAGGCGAATGTAGACCGACACGGCCAACAAAACGATCGACACGATGAACGGCACACGCCAGCCATATTCGGCAAAGCTTGCTTCACCCACGACCGTGCGGGTTCCCAATATCACCATCAACGACAGGAACAAGCCCAGCGTGGCGGTGGTTTGAATCCAAGAGGTGTAAGCGCCACGCTTGTCGTGCGGCGCATGTTCTGCGACGTAGGTAGCCGCACCACCGTACTCGCCCCCCAAAGCCAAGCCTTGAAGCAAACGCAAACAAATCAAAATGACAGGTGCTGCGACACCAATCTCTTTGTAGCTCGGCAAGATGCCCACGATGAAGGTGGACAAGCCCATGATCAAAATAGTCACCAAGAAGGTGTACTTTCGCCCAATCATGTCGCCCAAGCGGCCAAAGAAAATAGCACCAAACGGACGCACGATAAAGCCAGCCGCAAATGCCAGCAGCGCAAAGATGAAGGCAGACCCTTCATCCAAGCCACTGAAAAATTGTTTGGCAATGATGGCAGCCAAAGATCCGTACAGATAAAAGTCGTACCACTCAAACACCGTGCCCAAGGAAGAGGCAAATATCACCTTCTTCTCTTCGGCCGTCATGGGACGATCAACGTCTAAAACTGCCATCTTGTTTTTATCCCTAACAAATTATTCCGGTATCTGACAGGCACCGAGCTGCTACAACTATCAGAGCCTTGACTGACCGTATTCTGACAACGCAAAACCATGTGTGCGCGATGAAACCAATCGCCCTGACAGAAACCAATCGCAAACCCTGCATCTATTTTTTTAGATGTGAAATAAAGCGCCCAAGCGCTGGTTTGTCAATGAGCGGCAAGCGCTCCCCCCAAGGCCTAGGGTTTTCGATAGCAAAAAAAAATTGTATGTATATGTGCACCGAGTTGTGTAGTTCTAACCGCCATGCAAGCCGTAAGGAGTTGGTCAGTCCACCTCTTGAGAATCGCGCGGCCAGCGCAAAGCCCCACCGTGATTTGCGTCTGCTCATCTCTCTACAAAGGAAATTCTTATGAGTGATCCAGTGGTTGACAAGATCCAGAACCATCCGAAATACAAAGAGCTGCGCGCCAAGCGCGGTGGTTTCGGCTGGCTTCTCACCGTGTTGATGTTGGTCGTGTACTACGGCTACATCGCATTGATTGCTTTCAATAAACCGTTTTTGGCTCAGCCGATTGGCTCAGGCGTCACCACCTTGGGCATTCCTATTGGCATGGGTGTGATTGTGTTCACCATCGTGATCACCGGCATCTATGTACGCCGCGCCAACAGCGAGTACGACACGCTGACCAAAGAAATTTTGAAAGACGCCACACAATGAAAAAATTCTCATTCCTTTTGAGCGCGCTGCTCGGTCTGATGGCCTGTGGCGCTGCACTGGCCGCAGGCGGCGATGTGGGCGAAACCGCCAAACAAGCCACCAATTGGACCGCCATCGGCATGTTCGCCGCCTTCGTGGCAGGCACCTTGTGGATCACCAAATGGGCGGCCTCTAAGACACGCTCTGCCGCCGACTTCTACACCGCTGGTGGTGGCATCACGGGCTTTCAAAACGGCTTGGCCATTGCGGGCGACTACATGTCTGCCGCATCGTTTCTGGGCATTTCTGCAGCCGTGATGGCCAGTGGCTACGATGGCTTGATCTACTCCATCGGCTTTTTGGTCGGTTGGCCCGTCATCACCTTCTTGATGGCTGAACGTCTGCGCAACTTGGGTAAATTCACCTTTGCCGACGTGGCGGGCTACCGTTTCAAGCAAACCCCGATTCGTGCTTTTGCAGCGTCTGGGACCTTGGTGGTGGTGGCCTTTTACCTGATCGCTCAGATGGTGGGTGCGGGTCAATTGATCAAGCTGCTGTTTGGCCTGGAGTACTGGATGGCCGTGGTCATCGTCGGTGCGTTGATGATGGTCTATGTGCTGTTTGGCGGCATGACCGCCACCACCTGGGTGCAAATCATCAAGGCGTGCATGTTGTTGGCTGGCGTGACTTTCATGGCGGTGATGGTGTTGGCACAGTTCGGCTTTAGCCCTGAAGCCTTATTTGCCAAAGGAGTGCTCGTGAAATCCATGATCGCTGCCAACGCCAAGGAAGCCGCTATAGCGGCCGCCACGGCCTCAGCAGCCATGGCCGCGTCGCCTGAAGCCCAAGCCGCCGCCTCTGCGGCCTTGGCCACAGCGACGGCCCTCGACCCAGACAAAGCGGGCTTGTCCATCATGGGGCCTGGCGGCTTCATCAAAGACCCCATCTCAGCCATCAGCTTTGGCATGGCATTGATGTTTGGCACAGCAGGTTTGCCCCACATCTTGATGCGCTTCTTCACGGTGCCTGACGCCAAGGAAGCTCGCAAATCGGTGCTGTGGGCCACCACTTGGATTGGGTACTTCTATGTGCTGATCTTCATCATCGGTTTTGGTGCTATCACCTTGGTGTTGACCAACCCCGAGATGTCCGATGTCGCCAAAGGCGTCATCAAAGGGGGCGCGGGCACAGCCAATATGGCGGCAGTTCTGGTGGCCAAAACTGTGGGTGGCGACGTCTTTTATGGCTTCATCTCCGCCGTGGCCTTTGCCACCATCTTGGCCGTGGTCGCAGGCTTGACCTTGTCAGGCGCCTCTGCAGTGTCACACGACTTGTACGCCACCGTGTTCAAGAAGGGCAACGCCGACAGCGCGGCTGAGTTGCGTGTCTCTCGTATCACCACTGTGGCACTGGGCGTCATCGCCGTGGTGTTGGGTATTGCGTTTGAAAAGCAAAACATCGCCTTCATGGTGGCTCTGGCATTTGCGATCGCCGCATCGGCCAACTTCCCGGTGCTGTTCATGTCGGTGTTGTGGAAAGACTGCACCACCAAAGGCGCTGTGATTGGTGGCTTCTTGGGCCTGATTTCTTCGGTCGCATTGACCGTGGTGTCGCCCTCGGTGTGGGAAGCCACGCTGGGCAACCCCAAGGGCTCGGCCTTGTTCCCCTATGCCTCACCAGCCTTGTTTTCGATGGCAATTGGTTTCGTGGGCATCTGGTTGTTCTCCATCTTGGACAACAGCCAAGACGCCAAAAGCGAGCGAGCTGCGTTTGCAGCACAACAAGTGCGTTCAGAAACTGGCTTCGGTGCCTCTGGCGCATCAGGCCATTGATCCACACCTCAGAGCGTGTCTCACGCTCTGCCAAAACCGGGCAAGCTTCACAGCTTGTCCGGTTTTTTTTGATGCTCAGTCGCCGCGCAACTGCCGCAACTTGATGAAAGCCAATGCGGCCATCACCGCATCATTCAAGGCGTCGTGCGCCTCGCGCACAGGCAAATCCAAATCGGCCATCAAGGTGGCAAAGCGCAAATCGATGTTGGGATTGGTCTGCTGTTCGTAGGGCAGCATCTGGCGAAACTTGTGGTCGTAATACATCGCTGAGACTTCGATTTTTGGCTGCGGCAAACCCTGACCCAACAAGGGCCACAAAGCGCGGTTGAGCATGGCCACATCAAACTCAAGGTAATAGCCCACGATGGGGCGCGAGCCGATGAAACGAAGAAGTTGCTTCATGGCCTCATCAATCGACAAGCCCTGCGCCACATCTTGCTCTCGCAAACGGTGAATGCGCACGCTTTGAGGCGACACACCGCGCTGAGGGCGCACCAACAACTCCAGTCGCTCACTGGTCATGATGCGTTGCCCAACGATGCGCACTGCGCCAATCGAAATGATTTCATCGCTTCCTACGTTCAAGCCGGTGGTTTCGCAATCCAGTGCCACCCATTCGTTGGGAGGAGGGGGCTCAAACATGAAGCGAAATTCGGGCAAGCCCAAGTGGTAAATCAACCACTCACGCTTGATGGAGGACCACCAACTGCTCGGCGCGAACAAAGAACCGATCACAGCGCGTCGAGCTTGAAGCGGTAATGCATCAAGGCTTTGAATTGTTTGACAACACCCAAGGCATCTTTGAGCAAATCACGCTCTAGGCTCGAGAGTTTGGTGACCTCCACGGCGCCCGACACCGGGCGCTGGGTGTCCATCTCGGTCAAGCCGGCCTTTAACTTCAGACCCATCAAGAACTGCAGGCTTTGTGTGAGCTCGGCTCCGAGTGCGGCAGACAACACGCCACGTGCGACCAAGACCTCCACCCGAGCGGCTGTGCTGGTTTCGCTGAGATGCTCGGCCAAGGCCATGCTGCGCACACCGTGCACCAAGGGGAAAATACCTTCTTTTTTGATGTGCAACCCGGTGCTCTCGCCCATGCCCAGCAAGCGGTTCCACCACCCTTGGCTGTTGCCAAATGCATCGATGGCGGAGGCAAAACGCGCCAACATGGCGTCGTTGTCGGTGGCCAAACGCATCAGCGATTGACGGGCTTGTTCCAGTAGACTCGCATCGCCACAGACAGCATGGGCATCTAAAAAGATCGCCAAATTCATCAAACTGTCCGCGTCCGGCATGAGCAACCACTGCTGCACCATCTGTGAAAAATCAGTCGCACTCTTGCGCCACGTGGGGTTGCTCACCATGATGTGGCCAGGGCACTCAGGGTACCCGAAAGTCCCCAACGCTGTCGAAAAAGCTTGGCAAATGGCATCCAAGTTGTCTGGCGGCGTATAGCCATCGCGCAGCACCAAACCGTTGTCTTGGTCGGTCTTGAGCAACTGCTCGCCGCGCCCCTCGCTGCCCATCACAAACAAGCAGCTGTTGGCCAGCAAGTCAGGCGGCGCAATCAGCTGCCACGCACGCTCAAACAAACGCGCATTGAGGTCTTGAACCAAACGCGCAATCAAACTCACCCGGGTGCCACTGCGGTACAGCAAGGTCACCATGCGAGTGATTTGTGTGGCCGCCTGAGCCAGCGCCTCGATGCTGTCGGCCGCCTCCACCTGCACCGTGATCAGGTGCGAATGGTTTGACAAAAAGCTGAACACATCCAAGGCTTCGAGCACGCCCACGACGTGCTCGCCTTCGGCCACCAACACGCGGTGCACCCGGTGCTTGAGCATCATGGCCAAAGCGTCACCCACTTGATCTGAGGGACGCACCGCGATCAAGGCGTAACGTGCCATCTCCCCCACCTTTTGTTGCGCCAGGGGTATGCCCGACAAAATGGCTCTGAGCAAACCCGTCGCGGTGAAGATTCCCAAGCGCGCAGGCTCGCTCTGCGTGTCGCGCACCAGCACATGGGAGGTTCGATGTTCTTGAAACAAGCCCACCACCGTCAGCAAATCGGTGTTCGCATCCACGGTACAAGCGGGTCGCACAAAGGCTTCGTCTACCCGTGACAAGGTCAGAGACTGCAACTCGTGCTGGCTTTGTCGCTGCGACAAGGCACTGAGCTTTTGGCTCAGGTCTGAAAACAAGAGGGCCCCAAAGGTGGCGTTGTTGGCAATCAAGTCGGTCACCGTTTGCCGGGCCAACTGATAGGCCACCACTTCCTCAGACGCCAAGAAGCGACTGCTGGTTTTACCAGCCACCAAGCCCCGACCATCAAAGGTATCTTCTGGGCCATAGGTGGTCACCACCTCATCGCCCTCGTATTGGGTGACATAGCCTTTGATGATGACAAACAAGTGGCTGGGCGCCACGCCCACGTCCAGGATCGTTTGCCCCTGGGGGTAATACGCCACATCCACGCTGTCGCGCACCAAGCGCTGCTCATTCAAGCTCAAACAGTCAAAAGGCGAGGCGGAGAAATTAAAAGCGTTGGGCATGGGTCAAAGGGCCAAGTGTGGCCCTCGATTCAACGCTTGACGCCTTGCGCCACGCTTGCGGCGGTGACCCAAGGTCCTTCAAACCAAGGATCTGCGTCCACATAAGCACGCAGCATAGGCAACGCGTCCAAGCCCCAAAAGAGATGGCCATCCACGTCAAAAGTCGGTACACCAAAAACGCCTGCCTCAAGGGCCGCATCGGTATGGGCTTTGAGCTGGGCTTTGACCTCGGGGGCATCGGGGGAGCGCTGTGGCGACAACTGAGACGTCAACTCGGCCAAACGCGCCACATCGTCAGCGGCTGCACCCTCGCTGCGCCAGACATGACGAAACACCGTGTCACAGACAAAGCGGCTGGGCTGGCCATGGGGGTCGCAGGCGGTGGCTAATCGCAACAAAGCCAAGGGGTTGAACGGGTGCTTGGCGGGCATGTGCAAGGGCACACCGAGTTGGCGTGCCTGCCACAACACCTGGCGGTACGTCCACTCACGCTTGCCTGCAATTTCTGCAGGCCCTAACTGGCCGTGGTGCTTGAGCAAAGCCGCAAACAAAATAGGCCGATAGACCACCCGGTAACTGGTGCCCATCAGCGCTTGCGGCATGGCCTCAAACGCCAAGTAAGCGTAGGGTGAAATGAAGTCTAGGTAGCAGGTGATGGTTTTCATCCCAAAGACCCTTCGCCCGCCTGAGCGGTGATGCGTTGTGCAATGCGTGACCACACCGCACGCTTGCCTTCGTTGTCGGTTTGGCCCCAGAGGCCAATTTCGTCCAAACTTCGCCAACACCCTTCGCACCAACCCGTGTCGCTTGACATATGGCACACCGAAATACAGGGCGATGGCACGACTTGCGTGGGCAAAGCTTGAGCCGCGCCTGAGGCTAGGCGCTGCGCAAACTCGAGCAGCGACACCGCCGACGCTGACAGGCCAGAGGGTTTGGGGGTCACTTCGCTTCCACACATGACTGGGATTGTCTGCGACAGCGTGCGTTTAGGCAGCACGCTTGCTCAAAACCGCAGCGCCAACCCGTGAATTGGAGGGGCGACCCAAGGCTTGGCTGATGAACGCACCCGCATCCACCAAGAGATCCAAGTCAATCCCCGTCTCGATGCCCAGGCCGTGCAAGAGGTACACCACATCTTCGGTCGCCACATTGCCGGTGGCCCCTTTGGCATAGGGGCAGCCACCCAAGCCAGCCACCGACGACTGGAAGTTCCATACCCCCATCTGCAAAGCGGCCAAGGTGTTGGCCAAGGCTTGGCCGTAGGTGTCATGGAAATGGCCCGACACCTCATCGAGCGCGAAATGCTGGAGCGTGGCCTCTAAGGCCGCTTGCACCTTGCGCGGCGTGCCCACGCCAATGGTATCGGCCACATCCACGCGTTGCACGCCAATGCTTTTCATCAACCCGGCCAAATAAGCCACGCGCTGGGGTGCGACTTCGCCCTCATACGGGCATCCCACAGTGCAGCTCATGGCGCCCCGCACGGCGATGCCTGCATCGCGCGCCGCTTGCACCACGGGGGCGAAACGTTCGATGCTCTGGGCGATGGAGCAGTTGATGTTCTTTTGACTGAAGGCCTCGCTGGCCGCACCAAAGACCACGATTTCATTGGGCTGGCATTTAAGTGCAGCCTCAAAGCCTTGCCAATTGGGGGTGAGCACCGAGAGGCTCACGCCGGGCAAGCGGGGGATGCCCGCCATCACCTGGGCGTTGTCAGCCATTTGTGGCACCCACTTGGGCGAGACAAAACTGGTGACTTCAATCTCTGTCAGACCAGCGGCTTGCAGGCGCTGCACCAGTTCGATCTTGACGGCAGCAGACACGGGTTGCTTTTCGTTTTGAAGGCCATCGCGGGGAGCGACGTCGATGAGTTGGACATGTGCGGGAAGTTTCATCTGCTGTGCTTTCAGTGTGCGCCAAGCTCAGTCGAGCTTGAGCAATTCTGCCCCTTCAGCCACTTGGTCACCCGCGGCATACAGCAACTCTCGTACCGTGCCGTCTTTGGGTGCAGCAATGGTGTGCTCCATCTTCATGGCCTCCATCACAGCCAACGTTTGACCTGCTGTCACCACATCACCCACTTTCACCACAAACGACACCACCTTGCCTGGCATGGGTGCCGTCAGGCGCCCGCCCAACGTCTGCTCCTGGCCAGCGTGGGCCAGGGGGTCTTTCAACGTGATACGGGTCGCCCCATGGGGCGTGAACACATGAGCCACATCGTCTAGCCAATGCAAGGTGCTGTGGGTGCGTTGGCCGTCAAAGCTGACCCACAAGCCATCATCACCTTGATCGTTGAAGTGCAATAACCCGGATGCACTGGCATCGAGTTGCGAAACTTTCAAGTGCAAACTGCCATCATGCAAGTACCGCAGCAGTGCCTGCTGCGTGGCGTCGCCCAGGCTCAAAGAAAAGCTGCGCGTTCGCTCGCCATAGGCCTGCCAGCCATCACGCTGGCTGAACGGGTCGCTGCCAGCCAAGCCACGCTCGGCTCGTAGCGTGTGCGCCACGACAGCCGCCACCGCACGCACCCAGCCCACCGGCTCTTGGTGAAACAACACAGCGGCTTCGCGTGGGATGAGGGCCGTGTCGAGTTGCGCGTTGACAAACGAGTCGCTGTGCACCACATGGCGCAAGAACTGCACGTTGGTGGCCAATCCGACGATGTGGGTCTGGGCCAGCGCCGTGTCTAAGCGCGCCAAGGCTTGGGCACGGGTGTCTGCGTGCACGATGAGTTTGGCCACCATGGAGTCGTAATAGGGACTGATGGTGTCGCCTTCACGCACGCCATCGTCCACGCGCACTGCACCGTCTGCCACGGCAAAGCTCACGCTCGCGGGCTTGCGGTAGACCTGCAAAGTGCCCGTGGCGGGCAGAAATTGGTTATCAGGGTTCTCGGCGCAAATGCGCGCTTCAATGGCATGGCCTTGAATGCGTAACTGATCTTGGCGCAATGGCAAGGGCTCGCCACTGGCCACGCGCAGTTGCCACTCGACCAAGTCGACTCCGGTGATGGCCTCGGTCACGGGGTGCTCTACCTGCACGCGGGTGTTCATCTCCATGAAATAGAACCTAGCCCCAACGCCCCCTGCAGGGAGTCGTTCGCCGCCCTCCCGGGGGGGTGTTTCGCCTTGGCAAGCCCCGTCGGCCAAACCGGCCTGTGCGCCGTCTAATCCGTACATGCCGACTTGCTCGACGATGAACTCCACGGTGCCTGCACCCACATAGTTCACCGCCTGGGCCGCCGCCACAGCGGCAGCTCCCATTTGCGAGCGCAAGGTCTCGCTCATGCCGGGGGCCGGCGCTTCTTCCAGCACTTTTTGATGACGTCGCTGCACCGAACAATCGCGCTCGAACAAATACACGCAGTGACCATGGGTGTCGCCAAACACCTGAATCTCGATGTGGCGCGGGCGTTGCACGTATTTTTCAATCAGCACCGCATCGCTGCCAAAGCTATGCGAGGCTTCGCGCTTGCAACTGGCCAAGGCCTCGGCAAAATCTGCGGCCCTCTCAACCGCACGCATGCCTTTGCCCCCGCCGCCCGCACTGGCCTTGATCAGCACGGGGTAGCCGATGCGATCGGCCTCGCGCTGCAACAAGGCGGGGTCTTGATCGTCCCCGTGGTAGCCGGGCACTAAGGGCACACCGGCTTTCTCCATCAACTGCTTGGATTGGGCCTTCAAGCCCATGGCTTGGATGGCTGAGGGCGATGGCCCAATGAAGACCAGTCCCGCTGCCGCACAGGCTTGGGCAAAGTCTTCGTTTTCACTCAAAAAGCCATAGCCCGGGTGCACCGCTTGTGCGCCCGTGTCTTGCGCGGCTTGCAAGATGCGCTCCCAGCGCAGGTAACTGTCTTGGGGGGCGCTGCCACCGATGTGCACCGCCTCGTCACAGGCCAGCACATGCTTGGCGTTGGTATCCGCATCGGAGTACACCGCCACGGTTTGGATGCCTAAACGGCGCGCTGTCGCAGCCACACGGCAGGCAATTTCGCCACGGTTGGCGATGAGGATTTTTTCAAACATGCGGGTCTTTCAGTTCAAGCGTGGCCGTGGTCACACCAACCAGTTGGGTTTGCGTTTTTGCAGAAACGACTGCACACCTTCTTTGCCTTGGACACTGGCGCGGATGTCGGCAATGCCAAGCACGGTGCGTTCCACCAAAGCTTCGTCGATGTCTTGCCCCGCCACATCGTGCAACAGGCTCTTGCAGGCCTTGAGTGCGTCTGGGCTGGCACTTACCAAGGCTTGGGTGAGCGCGCTCACCTGTGCGTCCAGAGCGTCGGCGTTGACCACCTCATGCACCAGCCCGACCCGGTGTGCCTCGGTGGCGCTGAAGCGCTCGGCCGTCAAAAAGTAGCGGTGCGCGGTGCGTGCGCCCATGGCGCGAATGACATACGGACTGATGGTGGCCGGGATGAGTCCGATCTTGACTTCGCTCAAGCAGTACTGCGCCGTGTCCACGCTGATGGCCATGTCGCACGCAGCCACCAGCCCCAAGCCACCGGCGTACACATCGCCCTGCACGCGTGCGAGCGTGGGCTTGGCACAGGTGTAAATGGCGCGCAGCATGGCCGCCAACTGCGCCGCATCGGCCAGGTTTTGCTCACGGGTGTAGTCGGCCATGCGTCGCATCCAATTCAGGTCAGCCCCCGCACAAAATGCCGACCCCTGTGCAGCCAAGACCACGCAGCGCACATCGCTTGCCTGTCCTGCGGCTTCAAAGGCGGCCTTGAGTTCAGCAATCCCCTGGTCATTGAAAGCGTTGCGAACATCAGGGCGCGAGAGAGTGATGGTGCGCACACCGTGCTGGGTGGTAATGTTCAATTCAGCCATGTGTCCAAGCCTCTGTGTGTCTTGAGCAATTGAAAGTCTGCATCACGTTGGCACAGCCCATGGCCGTGCGTCATGCACCCGAATGCCAGAAGCATGTCGCCGCGCGGGCGGAAGGACCTGCCTGGTTCACGCAGGCAGCGCAAAGCCTCGCACAAGCTTTGCATCGTTTGCTGCATGCTCAAGCCGTCTTCAACGGCCCCGCGCTTGAATTTGTAATCAACCCAGGCCATGTCATCCGCCATGAGCTGGGTGTCAGTCACGATAGGGGTACGCACATGAATCCTATTGAATGTGTATGAATATAAAAACCCCGTCACATTACATTCGGAAAAGTCCAAAAGTGGTGTCTGCAATGGGAGCGTTGAGCGAGGCACTCAAGCCCAGCGCCAGCACGCGTCGGGTGTCGGCCGGGTCAATCACCCCGTCGTCCCACAAACGTGCAGTGGCGAAATAAGGGTGGCCCTGGGTTTCGTATTGACTTTTGATGGGGGCTTTGAACGCTTCTTCTTCCTCAGAGCTCCACTGACCGCCTTTGGCCTCGATGCCATCGCGCTTGACCGTGGCCAGCACGCTGGCCGCTTGCTCACCGCCCATCACTGAGATACGCGCGTTGGGCCACATCCACAAAAATCGGGGCGCAAACGCGCGGCCACACATGCCGTAGTTGCCCGCCCCAAAACTGCCACCGATGATGACGGTGAACTTTGGCACCGCAGCAGTGGCCACCGCGGTGACCATCTTGGCGCCGTTGCGGGCAATGCCTTCGTTCTCGTACTTACGGCCCACCATGAAGCCCGTGATGTTTTGCAAAAAGACCAAGGGGGTTTTACGCTGGCAGCACAACTCGATGAAGTGCGCCCCTTTGAGCGCCGACTCAGAAAACAAAATGCCGTTGTTGGCAATGATGCCCACCGGCATGCCTTCGATGCGCGCAAACCCACAGACCAAGGTGGTACCAAAGCGGGCCTTGAACTCATCGAACTCTGATGCGTCGACGATGCGGGCAATGATCTCGCGCACATCAAAGGGCTTGCGGGTGTCGGTGGGAATGACGCCGTAGAGCTCTTGTGCGTCGTACTTGGGAGCCACCGGCGTGTGGGTGGCGATGTTGGGTTGTTTGCGGACGTTGAGGTTTTTCACAGCCTGACGCGCCAGCGCCAGTGCATGCACATCGTTGTGTGCCAAGTGGTCCGCCACGCCCGAGAGCCGTGTGTGCACATCGCCGCCCCCTAAGTCTTCAGCGCTGACCACCTCACCCGTGGCGGCTTTGACCAACGGTGGCCCCCCCAAGAAGATGGTGCCCTGGTTGTTGACGATGATGGTCTCGTCACTCATCGCGGGCACATAGGCCCCGCCTGCAGTGCAGCTGCCCATGACCACCGCGATTTGCGCAATGCCTTGCGCGCTCATATTGGCTTGGTTGAAAAAGATGCGCCCAAAATGATCGCGGTCTGGAAACACCTCGTCTTGATTGGGCAGGTTGGCACCGCCTGAATCGACCAAATAAATGCAAGGCAGACGGTTTTGCTGCGCCACCTCCTGGGCTCGCAAGTGTTTTTTCACCGTCAGCGGGTAGTAGGTGCCGCCTTTGACCGTGGCGTCGTTGCACACGATCATGCAGTCGACCCCGCTCACGCGGCCAATGCCCGCAATCAAGCCAGCAGCGGGCGCGTCGTTGTTGTACATCTGAAAAGCAGCCAATGGGGCAAGTTCTAAAAACGCAGTGCCGGGGTCCAGCAACATGCTGACCCGCTCCCTAGGCAAGAGCTTGCCGCGCGCCACGTGTTTGGCGCGCGCCGCTTCGCCACCTCCTTGCTGGACCTGCTGCAGCTGAAGGTTCAGATCCTCCACCAAGGCTCGCATGGCTTGCGCATTGGCCACGAAATCTCCAGCACGTGGGTTGAGTTGGGTGTGTAGCTCAGACATGGGCGACGGCTTTCTTTCAAATCAGCCCACACGGTAGGCGCAAGGCCTGCACAGGGTGCGCCAGGATGGTTGCAAATCCTGCCACAATAAATCTCACCATGCCCACCCCATCTCATGCCAAAGCTCAGCCCACCTCGCTCCCAACGCAAGGCCGCGCAGAGACACCTATTAGTTTCGTACAGGCGATTGTGGCGGCCTACGCAGCGCGCGGCATGGACCCTTGGAAAGCCTTGCGAACAGCACAAATCGAGCCAAGTCTTTTACATAAACCCAACGCCCGCATCACAGCCACTCAAATGGAAGTGGTCTCGGGTGCGGCCATGCAAGAGCTCGACGACGAGGGACTGGGCTGGTTCAGCCGCCGCCTGCCTTGGGGCAGCTATGGCATGCTGGTGCGCGCCTCCCTCACCGCGCCCAACCTGGGCGTGGCACTCAAGCGCTGGGGCCGCCACCATGGCTTGTTGACCCAAGACATTGACGTGCAGGTGCGCGTGCAAGACGGCGTAGCGCAGTTGGACTTGCACGAAGTGACCAGCTTAGGCGCCTACCGCGAGTTCTGTGTGGTGTCGGTGCTTCGCAATGCCTTGGGCGTGGCATGCTGGTTGACCGATTCGCGCATTCCGCTGCTGCGCACCACCTTGCAATTTTCTGCCCCTGCGCACCGCGCCAGCTACCGGGTGCTGTTTGACGGACCCACCGAATTTGACGCGCCGAACCACAGCTTGCAGTTTGACGCCGGGTACTTGAGCCTGCCAGTGCGACGAGATGAAGCCGCCCTACAACGCATGCTGCAACGCGCCTTGCTGCTCACCGTGCGGCCCTACCGGCGGGACCGATTGTTGGTCGAAAAAGTGCGTCATACCTTGGCCCAACACCCCGAGCACAGCCGCAACGCCGAAGACCTGGCCGCCAGACTCAACCTCTCCACCCGCACGCTGCACAGGCAACTCAAAGAAGAAGGTGCGTCTCTGCAACAGCTCAAAGACGCGGTGCGGCGTGACTTGTCCATCGAACTGCTGCACCGCAGCCAACGTCCGCTCAAGCAGATTGCCCAAGCGGCGGGGTTTCAAAACGAAAAGAGTTTCATCCGGGCCTTCAAAGGCTGGACGGGCCAGACACCAGATGCGTTCAGGAGTGCCTGAGGACGCAACGACCCAACTTCAAGACGCAAGCATTGATTCTCGGGCACTTGCGTTGTGATCGCGTGATTGCGTGATCGGCAACCATCATGTCGAATTCACTCAGAGGGAAGTCTTGTGCGTCCAGCGCGCGCACAACTTACCCAAGCAAGCGGCAACGCCTACGTCAAGGCGTTGCGCGAATGAACTGGCAATCCCTTGCAACACAAGCCCTATTTAAGCTCCGCCAAGGTGACGCCAGACCAGACCACCCCCCACCAGCGCAGATGCGCTCGCACGAATGACTGAAATTTACTGACGGGTACAACGCATGCGCAATTACGCCATGAGCAGCAGCTCGCGCATGTCGTCAAATACATGCGACGCGCCAGCTTGGCGCAGTGCATCAGCTTGTCCGTGCACGGCATAACCCCAGACCGTGGCACCGGCAGCCACACCGGCAGACACACCAATGGGCGTGTCTTCGATCGCCAGGCAACGCGCAGGGTCTTGGCCCAAGTGCGCTGCAGCAGCCAGGTACACATCAGGAAAAGGCTTGCTGCGTGGCACTTCGTGACCGCTGAAAATACGACCCTCAAAAAAATCGAACAAGCCCACTTGCGCCAGCATGAGGTTGATCTTGAAGCGGTCTGCCCCCGAGGCGCAGGCAATCTGCCCGCGGTGCACGGCATGCAGGTGCTGCACCGCTTGGTGCACATGGGGGATGGCGGTGATTTCGTTTTCTAGCCGCACATTGCGACGCTGGTAGAAGGTTTGTAGCCAGTCTTCGGTGAAGGGCTGGCCGGTGTGGGCCTCGATCAGGTCTTTGCGAGTACGCACCGTGTGCCCCACAAAGTGGGCCATGCACTCTTGCAGCGTGAGTCGCCAGCCCAACTCTTCAAACATATCGCGCAACACACCACAGGTGATGGCTTCGCTGTCAACCAGCACACCATCGCAATCAAACAAAACGGCATCGAATTTCATGGGGCAATTATCAATGCCGCGCCAGTGGCTAGCTCGCCTGACCGTCGAGGTAATACCAACGCCCGCCTTCGCGAACAAAACGACTGCGCTCATGCAGCCGTATGGCGCGCCCATCCACCCGATAGCGCGCCACAAACTCAACCTCTGCTGTGTCGTCCCCCGTGATCAGGTGCGCACGCACTTGAAGTCCCAGCCACTTGGGCACCGGCTCAAAGTCCAGCACCGCGGGGCGTGAGCTGGCGTGCCAAGTGGCTTGCAAGTAAGACGCGTCTTGCAACACAAACGCGCTGTAGCGCGAGCGCATCAAGGCTTCGGCGGTAGGCGCCGGCGTGGTGTCAAACGCGGTGATAAAGCGCCCACAACACTGCGCATAAGAGAGCGCCCGTGCCTTGGCGTTTGTTGCGCCACAAGGACATGCGCCGCCAAGCGTCAAGGTGTGTGAGGCCATCAAGCCAGCGCACGTTGGATGATGATTTTTTGCACGTCGCTGGTGCCCTCGTAGATTTGGCACACACGCACATCACGGTAAATGCGCTCGACGGGGAAGTCGCCCACCACGCCATAGCCGCCCAAGGTTTGAATGGCTGCACTGCACACGCGTTCGGCGGCTTCGCTGGCAAACAGCTTGGCCATCGCGGCCTCTTTCAGACACGGCAAGCCCGCGTCGCGCAAGCTGGCCGCGTGGTACATGAGCTGGCGGGCCGCTTCGAGTTGCGTGGCGCAATCGGCCAAGCGAAAACCCACGGCTTGGTGATTGAAGATGGCGGTGCCAAAACTCTCACGGTCTTTGCTGTACTGCAAGGCCACCTCAAAGGCGCTGCGCGCCATGCCGATGCTCTGTGCGGCAATGCCAATGCGGCCTCCCTCCAGGGCGGACAGGGCGATCTTGTAGCCCTCCCCTTCAGCACCAATCAAGTTCTCGGCGGGGATGCGGCAGTTGTCAAAGTTGATTTGCGCAGTGTCGCTGCTGTGCTGCCCCAGTTTGTCTTCCAAACGTGCCACGTGGTAGCCCGAGGTGTCGGTGGGCACAATGAATGCACTCATGCCTTTTTTGCCCGCGCCCTTGTCAGTGACGGCGATGACGATGGCCACATGGCCGTTTTTGCCGCTGGTGATGAATTGCTTGACGCCATTGATCACATAGGCATCGTCTTGTCTGGTGGCAGTGGTTCTGAGCGCAGACGCGTCCGAGCCCACATGGGGCTCGGTCAAACAAAATGCACCCAGCATTTGGCCTTGCGCCAGTGGTGTCAGCCATTGTTTCTTTTGGGCGGCGTTGCCATAGCGCATGAGAATGGCGTTGACCGGGCAGTTGGTCACACTGATGGCAGTGCTGGTGCCGCCGTCGCCGGCGGCAATTTCCTCCAACACCACCGCCAAGCTCAGGTAGTCCAGTCCCGCACCGCCCAAGTCTTCGGGCACGCAAATGCCATACGCGCCGAGTGCGGCCAAGCCTTGATGCGCGCTCACGGGGAAGTGGTGCTCTTTGTCCCAGCGTGCGGCGTTGGGCCACAGTTCTTGTTGTGCAAAGTCGCGCACGGCGTCTCGGATCATTTCTTGGTCGGCAGTCAGCAGCATGGGGGGCTCCAGCAATGAGAAAAAAGTCAGCTCACCAAGAGATGGCGTGGCCGTCGTAGTTCAAAAACTGTCCCCGTTGGGCGGGGCTCAGGTGGGCAATGGTGTGGCGCAGGTGACGCGCACTGTCGCTCGCACTCAGCGGTGCGTGACCACCTCCCATGTCGGTTTGCACCCAACCCGGATGCAAGGCCACCATGTGAGCGCGCGGGTAATCGTGCTGCGAGGTTCGCATGACCATATTGAGCGCGGCTTTGCTGATGCGGTAAAGCGCAGCGTCACCTGATTGAGTGTTGTGCAAACTGCCCATTTGGCTGCTGATGAAGGCCAACACACCCCCTGCCGCCTCGACCGCGGGGGCGACTTGCGGCACGCTCATCATGGCGCCCATGACGTTGGCGTGCATCACGCGGTCAAATGCGTTTTGGGTCGGTGGCGTGCGGGCATTGGCGCGGTCCATCACGCCTGCGACGTAAATGGCCACATCCAGCGACTCGCCATCGAGCTGCCAAGCCAAAGACGAAACACTGGCTGGATCGGCCACGTCCACGCGCCAGCAGGTGGCACCCGCAGCCACCACCCGGTCGCGGCCCGCATCGTCTCGCGCCGTGCCAATGACACGCCAACCATCGGCGGCGTACTGTTGGACCAAGGCCAAACCAATGCCGCGCGAAGCACCAAGGATCAAAACGGTTTGCATACGAGGCTTGACTCAAAGCACTTCAAGTGCCACCGCCGTGGCTTCACCGCCGCCAATGCACAGGGTGGCCAAGCCTTTGGTCAAGCCACGCGCTTTGAGCGCGTGGATCAAGGTGACCATGATGCGTGCACCCGAGGCGCCGATGGGGTGACCCAAGGCACAGGCGCCCCCGTTGACGTTGACCTTGTCGTGGGGCACTTGCAGCTCAGCCATCAAGGCCATGGGCACGACAGCAAAGGCTTCGTTGACTTCCCACAGGTCCACATCGGCCACTGACCACCCGGCTTTGGCCAAGGCTTTTTGGGTGGCCCCCACCGGGGCGGTGGCAAACCACTCGGGCTCTTGCGCATGGGTGGCGTGGCTGACGATGCGCGCCAGCGGCGTGCAGCCCAACCTCTTGGCGGTGCTCTCGCGCATCAGCACCAAGGCGGCGGCACCGTCGTTGATGGACGAGCTGGACGCGGCGGTGATGGTTCCGTCTTTTTTGAAGGCGGGCTTGAGGCTGGTGATTTTGTCGAGCTTGACTTTGCCGGGGCCTTCGTCGATCGAGATCACGACTTCGCCGGCGCGGGCCTTGACGGTGACAGGCGCAATTTCGCCGGCGAATGCACCCGAGGCTGTGGCCGCCTTGGCACGCTCGACGCTGGCGCTGGCAAATGCGTCTTGCTGAGCGCGTGTGAAGTTGTATTTGGCAGCGCAGTCTTCACCAAAGGTGCCCATGCTGCGCCCGGGCTCGTAGGCGTCCTCCAAGCCGTCGAGCATCATGTGGTCAAAGATACGGTCGTGGCCAATGCGGTACCCCCCGCGTGCCTTGGGCAGCAAGTAAGGTGCATTGGTCATGCTCTCCATGCCCCCAGCCACCAACACCTCATGCGAACCCGCCAGCAACATGTCGTGGGCAAACATGGCCGCGCGCATGCCAGAGCCGCACATCTTGGACAGTGTGACGGCACCCGCGCTCTTGGGCAAGCCACCTTTGAAGGCCGCTTGGCGCGCCGGGGCCTGACCTTGGCCGGCCATCAAGCAGTTGCCAAACAACACCTCGGTCACCAACTCGGGGCTGATGCCCGCGCGCGCCACGGCGGCGGCAATGGCGACCCCCCCCAAGTCGTGTGCGGCCAGGGAGGCAAAGTCGCTTTGAAAACTGCCCATGGGGGTGCGCGCTGCACCCACGATGACGACGGGGTCTGACATAGAAATCTCCTGAAAGTTCAACAAAAAACTAAACGCGGCTCAAACGCCCGTGGCACCACGTGGGTAGCGTTTGAAAGCGTTGCGAAACACATCGACCACTTCGTGGGCACCGTTCATGCTCACGCCCAGGTCTTTGACCAGCCCATCGTCAAGGCCATAAATCCAACCATGCACGGTGATTTTTTGGCCACGACTCCAGGCGTCTTGCATGACGTTGGAGAGCGCCACATTGCCCACTTGTTCGATCACATTCATCTCGCACATGACGCGCTCAAGCTCGTCTTGGGGCAAGTGATTGAGGCGCTGGCGGTGGCGCAAGCGCACGTCTTGCACATGACGAAGCCAGTTGTCGGCCAACCCCACACGGGTGCCCCGAGTCGCAGCCAACACACCTCCGCACCCGTAGTGGCCCACCACCATGATGTGCTCGACCTTGAGTGCGTCCACCGCATACTGAATCACGGACAGGGCGTTCAAGTCGGAGTGCACCACCACGTTGGCCACGTTGCGGTGCACAAACACCTCGCCCGGATCCAAGCCTGTGATTTGGTTGGCTGGCACGCGGCTGTCAGAGCAGCCGATCCACAAATACTTGGGCGTTTGCTGGTTGGCCAGGCGGCTGAAATACGCCGGGTTCTCTTGCTGCATGCGTGCAGCCCAGGCGCGGTTGTTGTCAAACAGGTGTTGAAGTGAATGGGTCATACGTGCATTGTGCCCAGCCGGCCTGCTCCTTAGCAGGTCTCGGCAAACAATTCGCGCCCAATCAGCATGCGGCGGATTTCGCTGGTGCCGGCACCAATTTCGTACAGCTTGGCGTCACGCCACAAGCGCCCGAGCGGGTAATCGTTGATGTAGCCATTGCCACCGAAAATTTGCACGCCCTCGCCTGCCATCCAGGTCGCTTTTTCGGCGCACCACAAGATGACCGAGGCGCAGTCTTTGCGCACTTGACGAACGTGCTCGGAGCCCAACAGGTCGAGGTTTTTGGCCACGGTGTAAGCAAACGAGCGCCCGGCTTGCAGCACGGTGTACATATCGGCCACTTTGCCTTGGATGAGCTGGAACTCGCCAATGCTTTGGCCAAACTGTTGGCGCTCGTGGATGTAGGGAATCACCTGGTCCATCACCGACTGCATGATGCCCAAGGGCCCGCCCGTGAGCACCGCACGTTCGTAGTCGAGCCCACTCATCAACACCTTTGCGCCATTGTTCAAGCCGCCCAGAATGTTTTCGGACGGAACTTCAACGTTATGAAAGACCAACTCACCCGTGTGGCTGCCGCGCATGCCTAGTTTGTCGAGTTTTTGGGCGATGGAGAAACCTTTCATGCTTTTCTCAATCAAAAACGCCGTCACCCCTCGCGCGCCCAATTCCGGTTCGCTCTTGGCGTAGACCACCAAGGTGTCGGCATCGGGACCATTGGTGATCCACATCTTGTTGCCATTGAGCAGGTAATAGCCCCCCTTGTCCTCGGCTTTGAGCTTCATGCTGATCACATCACTGCCCGCACCTGGCTCGGACATGGCCAGCGCGCCCACATGCTCGCCGCTGATGAGTTGGGGCAAGTACTTTTGGCGTTGTGCCTCAGTGCCGTTGCGCTTGATTTGGTTGACGCACAAGTTGCTGTGCGCGCCGTAGCTCAAGCCCACGCTGGCCGAGGCACGCGAGATTTCTTCCATGGCGATCATGTGGGCCAAGTAGCCCATGTTGGCGCCGCCATACTCCTCCCCTACGGTGATGCCCAGCACGCCCAAATCGCCCATCTTGCGCCACAGGTCCATGGGGAATTGGTCGGTGCGATCGATCTCGCTTGCGCGCGGGGCGATTTCGGCTTGCGCAAAGTCGCGCACGGCGTCCCGCAAGGCGTCGATGTCCTCGCCGAGTTGAAAATTAAGTCCAGGTAAGTTGTGCATGGGCGCCTCCTGCAAAAACATCAATAGGTTTGTTTGACCACCGCGAGGGTCTGCTGCATCAAGGCGCAAGGCGACTCTTTGCCGTCTGCATCCAAATGAACCACCTCGGCCGTGGTGATGACGAGCCGCTTGCCAGCGCGCACCACATGGCCTCGGGCGCGCAGCTCTCCGTCGTTGAAGGCGGCCAAGAAGTTGATTTTGTATTCGACCGTAGCGACCTCCATGCCTTGCTCCACACAGGTCAGCCCGGCGTAGCCCGCGGCAATGTCCGCCAAAGCGCCCATGGCGCCACCGTGATAGCCGCCTTGTTGTTGGGTCACCCGCTCGGAGTAGGGCAGCGCAATTTCGACTTCACCAGGCGCCACCGAGACCAAGCGCGCTTGCAGGTGGCGCATCATGCCCTGGCGCACAAAGCTCGTCTCGATACGCTCACGCAATGCGGCGCTCGTGCTCGGGGTGTGGGACGCCTCGCTCATGCGCGCGTGGTCCGGGTTGGCTTGGAAGCTTTGTCTGGCTTGGCGGGGCTACCCGCGCTCAGGACTTGCTTGGCCAGCAAGCTGCGGGCTTCTTTTTCGTGCACTTTGACTTCTTCAAGGTTGGCCTGCAACTCGGCCATTTGTGCTTCGAGTTGTTGACGGTGCTGTGCGAGCACCAGCAGGAATTTTTGCAACTGCGGCCCGGTGTCGCGCGGGCTGTCATACATGTCGATCAGCTCTTTGGCCTCGGTCAGCGACAACCCCAGACGCTTGGCGCGCAGGGTGAGTTTCAGGCGGGTGCGGTCACGATGGCTGTAAATGCGGTTGCGTGCGCCGGGGCCTGAGCGCTCGGGCTGGAGTAACCCCATGTCTTCGTAGAAGCGAATGGCGCGGGTGGTGAGGTCGAACTCACGCGCCAAGTCGCTGATGGAATAGGTGGTGGCCATGGCTGGGGTGCTCTGTTGACGTTTACGTAAACGTCAATTATGACGGGTAAATTCGGCCCTCAGAAAAATTCAATGCCAGGGGGGCAGCATTTCTTCCTTCAAGACGCGTCGGCGTTGTGCGTAGTCGGGCATGACGCTTTGCACGGTGTCCCAAAAGCGCGGGCTGTGGTCCATCACCCGAAGGTGGCTCAGCTCGTGTGCCACCACGTAGTCGATCACCGCCAGCTTGTGGTGCAACAAGCGCCAGTTCAGTCGTATGGCGCCGTTGGCACTCGCGCTGCCCCAGCGGGTGGCTGCGCTGCTGAGCGACAAACGCTGCCATTGAACCCCGAGTTGTGGCGCGAAGTGGTTGAGCCGCTCGGTGAACAAGACTTTGGCGCGACGCATCAGCCAGGCTTGCACCGCATCACGAATTTGCTCTGGCGTGGCGTAGCGCGGCAGCCCCAGGCGCAAGGTGTGCAAGGTGTGCAAGGGGGCGGCCTCTTCAAATTGGGCGCTGTTTTTTTTCAAGGCCGCACTGGAGTCCAGTAAGACCTGGAGTCGATCGCCCAAGTAGGGCAACACCACGCCATCGCACCACTCGATGCGGGCTGCACCGAGCTGACGTTGACGCTCGCCCATCTCCACCAATTTGCGGCCAATCCAATCGGCTTTTTCGCGCAGGGCAGACTCCACCTCACCCAAGCTGACCCAGCGAGGCGCACTGACCTCCAAACCATCAGGGCCAATGGCCATGCCGATGGTGCGCCGCTTGCTGCGACGAAAGGCATAGGCAATGTCGCTGTGTCCCAGTTGGATGCGCCGAGTCGCACGTGGATGGGCAAATTGCGCTGGGGGCAAGACGTGCCCCAAGGGTTCGACAGCAGGGGTGGCCCCTGAGGGCGAATTGGGCACGGGCTGTTGAGGCTTGTGCGTTATTTCGGTGGGCGCGCTTGCCCCAGAAGCGGTCGCAGCGCCAGGCGTGACGGTGTCAAACATGTCGAGCACGAGTTGCAAAAAGCGGCTCATGCGTGGGCGCTCACAGCTTGGGGGCGTAGGCCTCGGGGTCGAGGCGTTGCATTTCAGACTCGATCCAGTCTTGGACCTCACGCATCAACTCGTCCGGATCTCGGCCCAGACTTGGAATGGGCTTGCCGATGGACACGTCGACCACGCCGGGGTGCTTGATGAAGGCACGACGCGGCCAGCATTTTGCAGAGGTGATGGCCACGGCAATCACGGGCGCGCCGGTGGCCACGGCCAAGCGGGTGCCCCCGCTTTTGTATTGCCCGCGCTGACCCCGCGCAATGCGGGTGCCCTCAGGGAACATGGTGACCCAAACGCCTTTGGCCAGCAGCGCTTGACCCTGCTCCACCACTTTGGCAAAGGCTTTGGCGCGCTGGCTGCGGTCAATGTGGATCATGTCGAGTTTGCCAATGGCCCAACCAAAAAACGGCACATACAGCAGCTCTTTTTTGAACACATAAGCGATCGGGTGCGGCATGATGGCCGGCATCAAAAACGTCTCGTACGTGGACTGGTGTTTGACCAACAAAATGGCCGGGCTGGTGGCGCCATCGGGCAAATTTTCGAGGCCCTGGATTTGGTAGCGAATGCCCATGATGGCGCGCGCCGCATCGATGCTCAAACGCAGCCACCGAGCGGCCCACCGGTAGAGGGTGTCGCTTCGCGCGCCACACAAAGAGGCAATCACGATGAGCAAGGCGTAGGGGATGATGGTGAAGACCATCACCGCCATGTGCAAGGCAGAGCGAACAAAAGCCATCATGCGCGAGTGCCCGATTTGGATGACGATTTGCCCATGGATTTGCTGACAGGCTCGGGTTGGAGCAGCAACCAGTCGGCAAAGGCAGACACATCGGTGTGCACCATGGTGCCAGGGGGAAATTCAGGGGGCAGGGCTTGTCCGCGGTATTTTTCGCCCTTGCCAGTGAGCACCAAGTGGGGCATGCACCCCACGGCCGCGCCGGCTTGCAAATCGCGCAAGGTGTCGCCCACCGTGGGCACACGGGTCAACTCCATGCCGTAGCGTTCGGCGATTTGTTCAAACAGGCCCGGCGCAGGCTTGCGGCAATGGCAGTTGTCATCGGGGCTATGCGGGCAGTAAAACACCGCATCGATGCGACCACCAGCCGCTGCCAAGAGCTTATGCATCTTGGCGTGCATGGCGTTGAGGGCGGCCATGTCGTACAGACCGCGCCCCAAGCCCGATTGGTTGGTGGCCACCACCACGTGCCAGCCCGCGTGGTTGAGCCGGGCAATGGCGTCGAGCACGCCGGGCATGGGCACCCACTCATCGGCCGACTTGACGTAGTCGTCGCGGTCTTGGTTGATGGTGCCGTCGCGGTCGAAGATGACGAGTTTGGTCTGCATGGTCGGTCGTTGCGTTAGGCTTTGCGTTGAGCGTTACGTTAGGCGTTGCGTTGAACTTGACTGGAGCCGCCGCGTGCTTTAACTGGCCAAGCAGGCGAGGTCGGCCACTTGGTTCATGGCCCGGTGCAAGCTCTTGAGCAAGCCTTGGCGGTTGAGGCGCAAGTCCATTTGCTCCGCGTTGACCATGACGCCGTCAAAGAACGCATCCACGGGTTCACGCAAGGCGGCCAGCGTTTGCAGCGAGGCGGTGTAGTCTCCCGCTTCAAACTGACTGTGGGCCAGTGGAGTGATCTGTTGCATGGCGGCGTACAGGGCTTGTTCAGCAGGCTCTTGCAACAAGATCTCGCTGACGTGGGCGTGGACTTCTTGAGCTTTTTTCAAGATATTGCCAATGCGTTTGTTGGCAGCGGCCAGAGCAGCGGCTTCGGGCAAGGCGGCAAAAGCACGCACAGCGCTGAGCCGTTGGCTGATGTCGCTCAAACGCTGGGGGTGCAAGGCCAACACAGCCTCGACCTCTTGCGCGCTGTAGCCTTGCTCGCGCAGGCTGCCAGAGAGGCGGTCGTAGATGAACGCGGTCAAAGCCTGCGTTGGATCGACGATGTGAGAGCCAAAAGCGGGCACCGCCTGGGCAATGACGTCTTGCAGCGCGAGCGCAACATCAGCCTCGCTGAGCATGCGGACCAGCCCCAAGGCATGGCGGCGCAACGCGAACGGGTCCTTGTCCCCCGTGGGCAAGTTGCCAATGCCAAACATACCCACCAGGGTTTCGAGCTTATCTGCCAAGGCCACCACCAGACCCACGCGGTTGCGTGGCAGCGCGTCCCCTGCAAAGCGGGGTTTGTAGTGGTCTTCAATGGCTTGGGCCACGTCCTCGCCCAAGCCGTCGTGGCGGGCGTAGTAGCCACCCATGATGCCTTGCAGCTCAGGGAACTCGCCCACCATGTCGCTCAACAAGTCGGTCTTGGCCAAGCTCGCGGCGGTGTCGACCGCGTGCAAAAAGTCCGCGCCGCCCAGCGCCACATTGCTTTGGGTGAGCAATTGGGCAATGCCGTGCGCAATGGCACGCACGCGCTCGGTGCGCTCGCCCTGGGTGCCCAGTTTGTTGTGGTAGACGACTTTTCCCAAACCTTCGACGCGCGAGGCCAAGGTTTTTTTACGGTCTTGATCAAAGAAAAATTTGGCATCGGCCAAGCGCGGACGCACCACGCGCTCGTTGCCACCGATCACCGCGCTGGCGTCGTCAGGGGTGATGTTGCTCACCACCAAGAACTGGTGGGTCAACTTACCCGAAGCGTCGAGCAGCGGAAAGTACTTTTGGTTGGCCTTCATGGTCAAGATGAGGCACTCTTGCGGTACGTCCAGGAACTGCTTCTCGAATTCGCAGATCAGCACGTTGGGACGCTCGACCAAGGCGGTGACTTCGTCCAGCAAGGCCGCGTCGTCAATGGCGTGCACGCCCCCGCCGACTTTCGCCGCAGCGGCTTGGAGTTGCCGGGCAATCTCGTTGCGACGCTCGCCAAAACTGGCGATGACCGCGCCGTCTTGTGCCAAGGTGGCGGCGTAATGGTCAGCGTCTTGGAGCACCACAGGCGAGACCCGGGCTTCAAAGCGGTGACCTTGGGTGGTGTTGCCCGCTGTCAAGCCCAAGGCTTTGACAGGAACGACGGTGCTGCCGTGCAATGCCACCAAACTGTGAGCAGGTCGCACAAATTTGACGCTGCTCCAGCCGGGCAACTCGCAATCGGTCTCGAGCTGGTAGCTCATGACTTTGGGGATCGGCAGTTTGGCAATGGCTTCGTCCAAGGCTTTTTGCAGGCCTTGGGCCAAACTGGCGCCGTGCAGCACGCTGTCGTAGAACAGGGCCTGGGCTTTGCCGTCGGGCGCATGCTTGAGTTGCGCCACGGCCTCGGGCCCTGCGCCAATGGCTTGGAGTTTTTTCAGCAAAGCGGGTGTGGGGTTGCCACTCGCGTCCAAGCCCACGGCCACGGGCATGAGTTTTTGTTGAACCGCACGGTCGCTGGCTTGGCTGAGCACGTGGGTGATGTGCGCGCCCAGGCGACGCGGCGAGGCAAACGGGGTGACGCTGGCGTCGCTGGAGGTGAGGCCTTGCGCTTGGAGCTGCTCAAACAAGACGTTGGAGAAAGTGTCGCCCAGTTTTTGCAAAACCTTGGGAGGCAGCTCTTCCACGAAAAGTTCGATGAGTAGGTTTTGTGTGGTCATGTTCGTGTGTCCTACGCTCAAGCGGTCTTCTTGGGCATGTGTTGCACCCATTCGCGCGGGGCCATGGGAAAGCCCAGGCGCTCTCGGCTGTCGTAGTAGCTTTGTGCCACGGCGCGGGCCAAGTTGCGAATGCGCCCAATGTAGGCGGCACGCTCGGTCACGCTGATGGCGCCACGTGCATCCAACAAGTTGAAGGTGTGGGCGGCTTTGAGGACTTGCTCGTAAGCGGGCAAAGCGAGTTGCTCGGTCATCAAGTGCTGGGCTTGCTTTTCATGGGCGCCAAAGGCGGTGAACAAGAACTCGGCGTCGCTGTGTTCAAAGTTGTAGGTCGATTGCTCGACTTCGTTTTGTTTGTAGACATCGCCATAGCTCAACCCCTCGGTCCATGTGAGGTTGTAGACGTTGTCTACGCCTTGCAAGTACATGGCCAGGCGCTCTAGACCGTAGGTGATTTCGCCGGTGATGGGTTGACAGTCGATGCCACCGACTTGCTGGAAGTAGGTGAACTGGGTGACTTCCATGCCGTTGAGCCAAACCTCCCAACCCAAACCCCAGGCGCCCAGGGTTGGGTTCTCCCAATCGTCTTCGACGAAGCGGATGTCGTTTTTCTTCAAATCAAAGCCCAGCGCTTGGAGCGAGCCGAGGTACAGCTCCAAGATGTTGCTGGGCGCGGGCTTTAAGACCACCTGGTATTGGTAGTAGTGCTGCAAGCGGTTGGGGTTTTCGCCATACCGGCCGTCTTTGGGGCGGCGGCTGGGTTGCACATACGCCGCTTTCCAAGGCTCGGGGCCGAGGGCGCGCAAGAAGGTGGCGGTGTGCGAGGTGCCGGCACCGACTTCCATGTCGTAGGGCTGGAGCAAGGCGCAGCCCTGGTCTGCCCAGTAGGTCTGGAGCTTGAGGATGATCTGTTGAAAAGTCAGCATGCAACAAAAGCCGACCGTGGGCCAGCAAGTTAGGGGTGCAGGTCAAAACGCCTGCCAACCCTTGATTTTACGGGGGGAAGCGCGATGTTTTGCGTTCAACCGCATGAGGGGTTGTGCGTGTTTGCCAAGCCACCCAGCCCAAGACCATCGCCGCCCAAAAGGCCAAGGGCCACAACCCCAAGGCTGACACCCAACGGGCATAGGGCGTGGGTGGACCATCCACGCCTTGCACCTGCGCGGTGAGCGCGCCTTGAACACCACTTGGCAGGCGGTGGGTGACTACGCCCTGGGCGTTGATGATGGCGGTGGCGCCCGTATTGGTTGCGCGCAGCATGGGACGCCCCAGCTCCAGGCTGCGCATGCGCGAGATGTTCAAGTGCTGGTCGATGGCGACCGTGTCCCCAAACCAAGCGATGTTGCTGAGGTTGACCATCACGGTGGGCGATGTGGCAGGGTTGGCAAAGCTTTGAGCCAGCTCTTCGCCAAACAGATCTTCAAAGCAGATGTTAGGTGCGATGCGTTCACCATGCCACATCAGCGGGGGCTGGGAGACAGTGCCCCGAGAAAAATCCCCCAAGGGGATGTGCATGAGATCGACGAACCAGCGAAACAGGGGGGGGACAAACTCGCCAAAGGGCACCAAGTGGTGTTTGTCATAGCGGTACAACGCGCTTTCTTGTCCGGGCAACAGGGCCAGTGCCGAGTTGGTGTAGCTCTGTTGGCCTGGCCCCTGGCGGGCTCGCAAAGGCAAACCCACCAAGGCAGCCTGTTGGCCTTGGGTATAGCGTTGCTCCAAATTCGACCAATAGCCCTCGGGCAAAAACTCAGGCAACAAGGGCACAGCGGTTTCGGGCGTGACGATGAGGTCCGCTGTGTTGTGCAGCAACGCCTCTTGGTAGTCGTGAAGCGCCATGCTCACACCGGCCCCAAATTTCAGGTCCTGCGCCACATTGCCTTGCAGCAAGGTGACGCTCAGTGCCGACTTGGTGGGCTCGCCCTGGGGGGGGACGTGCTGCAAGGCAGATGTGCCCCACGTCATCCCCAGCACTGCGATCCCCCACAGGCCAGCGCCGCTGCACAGCTCACGCCAGCTCAGTGCCTTCACCCCGTACGCTGAGCAGCACGCGGCCCCCCACATGGCCAAGCCAGCACTGAGGGCACTTAGCCCATAAACACCGACCCAAGGCGCCCCATCGCGCAGCATGCTGTCCACATGCGCGTACCCTGCAGCCGCCCACGGAAAACCGGTCCACACGGTGCCCCTGACCAACTCGGCCAAGAGCCATAGCGCCGAAAACGCGAGGGCTCGCTGCACAACGCTGGCGTGGTTCGCACACAGTCGGACATACAGCCAACTCGCGCAGGCGTAAAGAA